>CAYSUG010000004.1:0-59959 GCA_964434145.1 uncultured Christensenella sp.
ATAATATTGCCAGAATCAGCCGATGAGCGGAGTGAAATGTCTATAGTAGAAGAAATAGGCACAGGTGGAATTATTGATGGCAACGAGATAGACTGGGTAGTAAAAAAAGGCGACAGAGTAATATATAACAAGTATTCCGCGCACGAATTCGTAGTAGACGGAGAGCCATTCATTATTATTAGCCAGCAAGATATATTAGGAATAATTGAGGATTAAAGGAGGAAAAACAACATGGCAAAAAAGATAAAATATGGATTCGACGCGATCAAATCATTAGAAAATGGTGTAAATAAGCTAGCTAATGCTGTTAAGCTAACACTTGGCCCCAAGGGAAGAAATGTTGCACTGGAGCGCAAATACTCTAGCCCTCTAATTACCAATGACGGAGTAACTATAGCCAAAGACATTGTCCTAGAGGACGCATTTGAGAACATCGGTGCTAGCACGCTAAAAGAAGCAAGTATCAAGACTAATGACATCGCGGGCGACGGTACTACAACTGCTTGTGTACTGGCACAGAGCATAGTCAATGGCGGAGTAAGAAACTATTCTGCAGGAGCTAACCAAATATTACTTAAGAAAGGAATAGATGTAGCAATCAAGGAGGTGTCCAATTACTTAAAAAGCATCTCTACCCCTATCAAGAACACTAACGACCTATACAACATTGCTAGAATCAGTGCTGAGAATGAAGAGATAGGAGAAATCCTTTGCAAGGCATTTGAGGAAGTCGGCAGTGAAGGAAGCATATCCGTAGAAGACGGAAAAACCTTAAAAACGGAACTCTCGATTGTCAAAGGTATGGAGTGGGACAAAGGATACATATCTCCTTACATGGTGACCAATGTAGAGAAACTAACCGCCAACTTAGAGCGAGCATACATCCTTCTTGTAGACGGCAAGATAAATAGTATTCAAGAATTATTACCAATATTAGAAAAAGTGAGTGCAACTGGGCTACCACTTCTGGTTGTGGCTGACGACTATGATACAGAAGTGATCAATACATTGGTGGTAAATAAATTACGTGGAGTCATCAATATAGTTGCTGTAAAAGCACCGTATTATGCAGACAAAAGAAAAGCCGTTATGGAAGATATTGCTGTCCTTACTGGTGGCAAAGTTGTGTCCAAAGAACTAGGCTTTAATATCAAAGAGTGTGACCTTACAACACTGGGCATAGCAGAAAATGTCAAGGTAGGCAAAGACTCTACCCTTATTACAAAAGGGCATGGTGAAAAAGATGCAATAGATACTAGAGTTGCGGAGATTAGAGGTCAGATAGAGGCTTGTGATAATGAATTTGACAAAGATGTATTGAGAAAAAGATTGTCTCGATTCTCTGGAGGAGTAGCAGTGATTTCTGTAGGCTGTGCTACAGAGATAGAGACCCAAGAGTTAAAACTAAGAATAGAGGACGCAATTAGTGCCACAAAGAGTGCACTACAAGAAGGAATCGTAGCTGGCGGCGGCATAGCCCTGCTGAATGCAAGAAAAGCCATAGAAAGTATCAAAAACAACTACCAAGGTGATGTACTAGTAGGAATAGAAATCGTTGAAAATGCACTATCTACACCTATTATGACAATAATGCATAACGCAGGACTAGACGGCAACGTAATTATTAGCGAGATTGAACGAAATAGTAGTGATAACATTAACTATGGATACAACGCCCTAAATGATACATACGAGGACTTTCTAATATCTGGCATAATAGACCCAACCAAGGTCACAAGAAGTGCTATAGAGAACGCTGGCAGCGTAGCCAGCACCCTACTAACTACAGAGTGTGTCGTTGTGGAAGATAACCAAGTTAATGCGTAAAAAAAGACTATTGTTATGTGCCAACTGCACTATACAATAGTCAATTTTTTTAATTATCTTTCTTTGTTGTATTTCTAACAGTTTTCTTTTCTTCTACTGCTTGCACTTTTTCCAATTTCTCTTCTTCAGGCTTTACATCTGTCCTAGGTGCTACAATGTTTGTAGCGGCCTTTCTAGCAGCACGTCTTTCTGCATAATCTAGAACTTCTGCAAAGAAATTGTGATTGCACATACTATATATTGCAGTAACTAGGCTAAACAATACATAGAATAGAACACAAGTTATAATATTAAGTAGTACCATAACCATAGTAGCCTCAATTCTGGAAATGAACACAAGAGCAATAGCAAGTACAACAAATGCTAGCAAATAGACAATATAGAATATACCCTTGTAAGCAAACATATTGCCCTTCTGCCTTCTCATCCTCTTCTCGCTAGTAGACAATGCGTCTAGGAAATTGTCATAATCATGATGCTCTACGAAATAGAATACCATAGAGAATGCTCCTATTGCAAAGAATACTGGCACTACAAATAAAATAGTAGAGAATAGATAGATCACAAATAGTACAATGCCTAAGAATAGATACATCAGCATATTCTTGCCAGTGAATCCACTAAACAGCAGTCCATAATTAGGGCGAGAATCACTACTTGACAGCTCCCTCATAAATCTAATATGACCTACTTGCATATTTCCAAATATAACCAATGCTACAATTGCTACAACTGCAAATAGCCCATGAACCACCGCAGATAGCCACGCAGCACCAATTAGGATAACCGCAAATGGGAATACAGATATCAATGTAGCTAAGAACGCTGTACCCAACTTGCCTCTGAACCTTGCCTTGGTATTAGCAAAGAATTCTTTAAGATTTTTACTATTATTCATACATTTCTCCTTATTTGATTATTTACATAATTATACAAGTTAGGCTGTTTTTTTCAAAATATTTTTGATATAGTTCTGAATTATTCAACAAAAATATATGCCAAGGAGAATCTTGGCATATATTACTTAATTACTACTGGTTGAGGCTAGAATATTAACAACAAAATCCTGTGTCCTAATCTGACCATCTGATCCAACAAAACTAATGGTTAGATCGACATCAGAGATTGCGTTTGCTACAAATTTCTTGCCAGATACTTCTATAACTTCTTGATCAAACAAGAATATTATCTTGACCCCATTACTGTTATCTAGTGTATAAGAGAATGAATTAGTAGTAATATCTGCGATATTGTTCTCATTAAGAGTAACAAGCGTAGTATTGTTATTATTGGAATCTATAGAATATACAGTTAAATAAGTAGTTAACATATCAATAATAGTTGTACTAGTTAGTATGTTGGCACCACCAGTCACACTCAGTTCTCTACTTACTGCTATAATATTACTTCCCATATCTAGTTCAATATTTTTCTTTATTGCAATAGGAATATTGATATTTATAGATTGTTCACTGCCAAAGATTGCAGGAATACTATACTGCACTAATTCCAGGGTTATAGGAATGTTGTAGCTGCCACCACCTACCAGGTCTGACAATATCAGTGTATATCCAAGATCATCAACAGATGCTAGCATAGAATTACCGCCAGATACACTAAACTCTAACATATTTCCAGAGATTTCCGAAGATGTAATAGTTGTAATAATATCATTGCCAGCAAAACGCAGTTTGAAATATTCATTCAGAGCATAAGTATTATCCGCATTCCATAAGGTATCAATATTGGCAAATTCATACTTGCAATTGATATAGTCATATGGGACTAACGCTCCTCTATAATACAGCTCATAACCAGCTATCGGAGTTAGTATAGTTATAGTATTATTAGTAGCACCCACAAGGCCACTAGTGATAGTAAATTTAATAGGCAATACAAATGAACGACCAATAGGAATTGTTGAAAGAGTCTTTCCAACTTTGACTTCTGTAGAAACTAAAGTACCAAATGTTGCATTGCCGCCTACAAATTGATTCTTTACAGAATATGAATTTGTTTGATTTTGGTCATCATTCTCATGCCAGCTATGTGAAAAGTCCAGATTTTTATCAATTGACAATACTGAGCTAATCTTGTCATACTCAATGCTAGAATATGTTGAATAACCATTAGCATAGGAGTTAAGCATCTTCATTGTCAGCAGATTGCCGTATATATTATCACCGTTCTCAAGCAAACCATTATTCATATGAGTGAAGTAGTCTCCGCCCCTAATATCTCGTGATACACGATTGGACAGCGATACAGTAACTAACGGCTGTATGGTAATCTCATAGACCTTGCTAAGCACGCTATCAGCAAAACTAAATACTCCCGCAACATCAATAGTAAATGATACATATATTTGGGTATATATATCGCCTATAACTTTTAACTTGCAATCGTCTATACCAATATAATTAGCATAGGAAGATAAATTCGCAATCTCGCCATATATATTTCTATATTTTACAGACTGGATTGTTACACCTGTAACACCATTAATTAATGAAGAGATATCATAAAAAATTGTCTTTGTTTTTGTATCTACAGTATATCCTTGTACAGCTATAGAAATATCATCAGTATTATCTGTAGTAAAGTTGTTGTGAGTAATGGTAGTATTATTTGCAAAGCCATATCCATCAGCATATGCTACGTATGGCTTGGAATTTAATGCACTAGTATCTATTGTCATATTAGCTTTAACCAAGAATGTCAGAACCAGACTCTGATCTCCTAGAGTACAAGTAACATTAACAATTTTGTCTTCAAACTGATCATAGAAGTATATGGTTGGAGAATTTGCTCCTGCATATGTCTGTCCCTTCTCACCAAAATATGCATAGTTGGTATTATCTATAGAGAAGACAATCTGTTTCTTTAAATTATCATCAGTAGTTGTACCATTAGTAATAGTAAAGTATTGGAACAAATCTGAATGAGATCTAGCAATACGTGTGTTTCCTTTAGTTGGTTTACCTTCACTACCTTCACCGCTTATTTCAATTTTTTCCAATATTCCGTCATTATTAGTCTTGGAATCATTAAAAGCAAAAGTAGGCATTGTACCAATTGCTGTAACTGCGAATTTAACTTCCTTTGTTACATCATCGCTACTACTACTTCTAAATGTCCATATCATGGAGTAGGATATAACAAATTTCCCCTCTACTGCTGCTAGTGGTAGAGTTCCGTCGCTATTCAATTTTACTAAGAATGTCTCGTCGTCAACTATGGTCTCGTCGTCAACTATGATAAATGTATCTTTTAGGAAATATTTGGAATAAGAGTCTATCGATTCTTTAACTGGACCTTTATCACCATGATAAGTTATATCAGTAACCTTTACATAAATTGCACTAGCATCTTGGATAGATGTACTAGATACAGAATACGATATATTGTCCATGTTATACAGATTTGTTGTTGCAGGATCAGCATATATAAGAGAGTTAATATAATCAACAATAGACGACGTCGTAGTATCCATTCCACCAAGGTTAAATATATAATTATTCAGGCATTCCTCGACATAAGTATTAGACAACAACGAAATATCTACTATCGATTCTGCCTTATTTGTCATTTGATATACACCATTATCAAGGAATAAGCCTGCAGTAATATTGCCAGACATATTACCTGTCAATGTCGCAAATTTGCCGCTAGCATCCAAAGCAAATATAAGCGGCCTATAATAAACTAAAGTATCACTACCTTCAGCAACACTAAGTTTTGCAAATGTATAGTTGTTGCTCCACAACCAGCTATAACCATTCGCTGTCATGCTACCACTTGTCGTCAAATCTATTATTCCTGTCGTATTAGTATTAGCATCTACAACAGCATTAGTACCAGTGTACATATTAGAAAAGTCTGTAACTTTAACCTCATTAACCTCTACATACATAGAATCTGACGACAAATAGTCTACTTCTTTGATCAGAGATTGAGCTATTCCTAACAATGGTTTATCGTCAGGAGACGTAACTTTATTGGCTGCAAGTGATAGTATGATTGGGTGAATTGTCATTCCATCAATTATATTTTGTGTCCCTTTTTTTGCTATATTCACATCTGTAGTTATTGTAGATCCACCAATTGTTATAGTTTGTTGTTGTATGTATGTAGCATCTATTGATATGTGTTCCGCTGCAGATATTGATACAGCTTCGAAGACAACTCCATCACTCTTACTTTCTACTTGGTCTATAAATTTATGCCAAGCAAGCAGCCTATTGGTTAGAGACTGAGCTAATTCGCTGGATTTGTTACTATTATACTCTAATAAATCAGTAAACGAATATGGCAAAACATATATAACATTATCATATTCCAAGCCCTTGATCAACTTTAGATATTCACCATTTCTTAGTAGCAAATCACCCTTGTTATATGTTTGATCAGCAACAAATTTATCTATCTTTATGCCATTTTCTTCCGTGGTTTCTACATGCCCAATTCTTATTGTCTCATCAAACTGCGTATAATAATATACATTTTCTAGCAGACTGCTTACTTCTATCATATTCTCAGAGAAATCAATGTCATTGATAGTAATATATTCTACAGCAGATACATTGCTACCATTTAGAGTAATTATATTATGAGTTTTATCTTCATCATATACCTTGTTTCCCTCTCTATCCAGAGGATTGGCATTTATATCACTGAATATATATGCTGCTGCTATTGCAACCTTGTTGTTACTAGCTGCCAATGCCTGTAATTCTCCCCAAGACAACTCATAGGCATACACCGTACCTACAATGGAGTCCGTAGTAGTTGCAGTAGATGCAGTTGATTTAGTGTCCATATACTCATAATAATACTTTCCGTCACTTGTTATCTTCTGAACCAATACCTTGCCGTTCAAGTCTCTGAACTGGAATATCTTAGAGAACATATCAGAGTTCTCACTTGTATCTTTAAAAATTGGATACAGACTATTGCCATCAAAGGATGATGTAATGATAGAATTATCCCCAAATGTCCATCCGGAACTGCCGTATGCACCTATATATGCAAATAGTTTGTATGAGGCTGGGTCAAATGTAACGGTAGTGTGTTTATCCCTCTGTCCTGCTGGGTTAGTTATAGTTTGCGTATTATATACTGATCCAACAATTTCTTTTAACTTCTCCATTACAGCGTCATTGGCTGTATAATACATTGACTCTGATATAACATCAGACAATGCACTATTTAATTCCGTTCCATTCTCTCTGGTACTAGAAGTATCTTTTATTAACACCTTGGCATAATCATAGAATGTCTTCTTACCATCCTCACCCGCTACGTCTATGGAGAATCTTAAGTATATCTGGAAATCTTTAGACTTGCTAGGCACAAGGGTCGAAAACTTCCAATACGAATCCTCTGAATTATCATATTGCAATTTCTCTACATTTAGATACTTGTTATTAGCACCAAGCAATCCAGACCATACACCCTCTTTTGTATACAGCTCATCTATATCGCTTTTGTAATTTACGTCACTCACATTATTAGCATTCTTAGGAAATTCAATCTTTGTAAGAGAACTCTTGCTGACAATAACATCAGCGCCAGAGGAATCCTTGATCGTCTTGGTCTCTGCATCATATACCAAGACTTCAATATCTAGATCATTTAATAGTTCTAACTTCACAGCCTCAGATATTGCGGCATTCTCGTTAGAATTGGTTCCATCTATACGTATGTCAAAGACATCAATTATGTTTTCGCCATAGTCATAGTTGTCATCATTGTTATACAGATAGAAATAGTGATCTCTTGTAATAATATTGTCATCTCCAACCAATTGAGCCAAATCTAACTCTACCACATCCGATTTTACACTAAAACTATTGACCTTAACATCAGATACATAAAAATCTATAAACGTGGACACTAATACAAAATCCAAGGTTGTGGCAATCTTCTCTACAATATTAGAATCAGACACCTGTAGAGGTAATTCTTTTTCAAAAAATTCTGCCGCAGTAGGACTCTCTACAAAATACGTTCTATATTTCTGCAAGAACGCATTGTATGACTGCAACAACGATGCAAATGCTGTATCTGTAGCCAATTGCGATTGATTCTTTGTCAAATATTGCGACTCAAACTGACCGAAACCAGAATTCTTGAATTCTTCTTGGATAGTGTATGTCCTATGCACCTTAGAGATAACTCTAATAGTATTAGATGAGATGCTAGCCGGATAGAAATTTAACTGATATCTATCATCGTCTATGTCATATTTGCAGTCTACAGGAATTCCCGCTGCAGCAGTCTGGCCTATAGTTATAGGCTGGAGACTAGAATTGGTGCTATCTGTAAGCTGATAATAGAAATATGTCTCTTTGTTCTGAGTACTGGACCATTGGTTAATATCGAATATATTATCCTTGTTACCTTCTAGATAGAATGATGTACTGGCCTTATTCTTGGATATTATGTACTGATTGGTCGATCCAGTACTAGAATCCATCTTCAGATTAGTGCTGAAAACCAAGTCATTATCCTCTACTGGCACATCGACAATAATTTGCATTTTGCATGGAGTTATGAGATTACTCTCGCTCTCCTTTGATTTGCTAACGAATTCTAACTGGACATTTCCACCAACATTTCTACCATTTACATCTTTTTTGACAGATATAGTGAATGGTGTACCTGCCTTGATATTCTCTGGCACAATGACAGCATCGCCGTCTTGGATACATTTCAATTCTATGTCCGTAGCATCTTCTGGCAAATATTTGATAACAACATCTTTCATGTCGTCCTCTATTATGATAGGCTCTGTAACCCTTACACCTTCTGCGTTCTCATAATATATCTCAGTCATACCTATCCTGACCTCGTTAAAGCCACCAGTCAACGCGTAAACACCCACAGATACCAGCACTACACCCAAAACTGCAGCGATACTGATAGCGAAAATTATCCAAAACTTTTTCATAATTCCATTCCTCAATTATATAGATTAACAAAGCAAATCTTTTTCAACATTTCTTGACAAGTTACCATCGTCCCTCAATTCAAGGATAGTATCTGCAATATAATATATTTGTATTATATAAATAAGACATTTTTTTGTCAAACAAATACATATTGATACAAAAATCGCATAATAGTACAAAAAAAATAGGCTATGGTTTTGCCAATAGCCTAAATATTTTTATTTTAACTTCTTCTCAAACTCAAATTTTTCTTTTAAAATATTGAATCTTGACATATCCAGGTCTGGAAGATTAACACACCTATTCT
This sequence comes from uncultured Christensenella sp., assembly GCA_964434145.1. Lineage (GTDB taxonomy): Bacteria > Bacillota > Clostridia > Christensenellales > UBA1242 > UBA11490. The sequence continues at coordinate 9,088 of CAYSUG010000004.1, forward strand.
CAACACCTAACTCAGTATATTTGTGAAATCCCAATTTGGAGAACGGCAATAGTTCCCACCTAAATATATTGTCATGTCTTGACACAATATCTTGGACCTTGGTCAGATACTCCTCATTGTCACTAATGCTAGGCACAACCACTGTCCTAACCCAAGTCGGTATATTGTTACGCTGAAGATAGTCTAAGAAATCAATAGTATAATTGAGACTGCCTAACACATACGCTTTGTAATCCTCATTTGTTGCGTATTTGATATCACATATCACAAAATCCAGATTACGCAAAATCTCTGCTATCGTATCATCAATCTTCACGTTACCAGAAGTCTCAATGGCGGATTTAACACTAATATCCTTTAATCTCTTGATACACTCTAATACAAATTCTGACTGTAGCAAAGGCTCTCCACCGCTAAAAGTAACTCCACCGCTATCTCCATAATATGTTTTGTAATTCGACAATTTTTTAACTACTTCATCTGCAGTCATTTGTCTGCCATTCGTTTTATCCCAAGTATCTGGATTGTGACAGATCATACATCTAAGGTGACATCCTTGCAAAAACACAACACTACGAATGCCATAACCGTCTAAGGTCGAGTATGTATCTAGGCTATGAATATAGCCAACCGGATTACATCTTCTCATGGAATGTCCTGTTAATAATCTCTGTCTGTTGTTCTTTATTCAATTTGTTGAAATTAACTGCGTAACCACTGATTCTAATAGTCAGATTAGGATATTTCTTAGGGTTATTCATAGCATCAATTAACATATCCTTGTTCAATACATTGACATTGATATGTTGTGCATCCTTAGCAAAATATCCATCTAGCAAGCTAGTCAAGTTAGCAACCTTCTCTGGCATCTTGCCACCTAGAGCAGATGGAATGATACTAAATGTATTGGATATACCGTCTCTACAAGTATCGTACTTCAGCTTACATACGCTATTAAGACTAGCTAACGCACCATTCTTGTCCCTTCCATGCATTGGGTTGGCACCTGGAGCAAATGGCTCGCCCTTCTTTCTTCCGTCTGGAGTATCGCCAGTCTTCTTGCCATACGCGATGTTACTAGTAATTGTAAGTACTGAAAGAGTAGGAGTAGCATCTCTATAGCATCTATTAGCCTTCAGATTAGCATAGAAGTTCTCAACAATCCACTTCGCAATCTCATCTACTCTGTCATCATCGTTGCCATATTTAGGGAAGTCACCCTCGACATCGAAGTGAGTAATTAGGCCTCTCTCATCTTTTCTAGCATACACCTTGGCATACTTAATAGCACTAAGGCTATCTGCCAATACACTAAGGCCGCAGATTCCAAACGCCATTAGCCTACCCACCTTGGTGTCGTGCAAAGACATCATCAATCTCTCGTATGCATATCTATCGTGCATATAGTGGATGCAATTAAGTGTATCTACATATAACTTTGCTACCATCTTGCTGCATTTCTTGTACGCCTTTAGCACCTTCTCATAGTCTAGCAAACCTTCATCAAATATATCACCTAGACCCTCAAATACTTTATCGCCCTTAACCTCGTCATAACCGCCATTTAGAGCCATTAGTAACATCTTAGCAATATTGCATCTAGCACCAAAGAACTGCATTTGCTTACCTATCTTCATAGCTGATACGCAGCAAGCAATACCGTAGTCGTCGCCAAATCTCTCTCTCATAAGGTCGTCATTCTCGTACTGAATGCTATCTGTATCAATAGATACCTTAGCACAGAAATCCTTGTAATTCTGAGGCAAATACTTGCTCCAAAGAATAGTAATGTTAGGCTCTGCAGAAGGCTTCAATGTATATAGTGTGTTAAGAATTCTATAAGAAGTCTTAGTTACCATATGCCTACCGTCCTCTGTTACGCCACCCTCTGACAATGTAACCCAAGTAGGATCACCTGCAAACATTTCGTTATATTCTGGAGTCCTAAGGTGTCTAACCATTCTTAGTTTGATAACAAAGTCATCAATAATCTCTTGTGCCTCAGATTCTGTCAATCTACCTTTCTTAATATCCTTTTGGAAATAGATATCTAGGAATGTAGAGATTCTGCCTAGTGAGTTAGCAGCACCAGTCTGCTCCTTTACTGCACCTAGGTATCCAAAATACAACCATTGAACAGCCTCTCTAGCATTGGTTGCTGGACGAGAAATATCGTAGCCATATCTCTTTGCCATAGCCTTCAGGCACTCTAGTCCTTCGATCTGCTTCTGTACATCTTCTATTAGCATCAGATTAGACTCATTAATGCCGTCATTGTACAATTTTAGCTTATCTTCCTTCTTCTTCGCAATAAGAAAATCTACACCATACAGTGCTACTCTACGATAGTCACCTATGATTCTACCTCTGCTATATGCGTCTGGAAGACCAGTAATGATACCACAGTGTCTAGCCTTTCTCATAAGTGGACTATATACTCTAAATACTCCGTCATTGTGAGTAGTTCTGTACTGGAATTGCTTCAGCACCTCGTCAGACAACTTGTAATTATATGCCTTGCAAGCATTCTTTACATTATTAAGACCTGAGAATGGGCTAACCAATCTAACAAGTGGCTTGTCAGACTGCAAACCAACTATTATCTCATTCTTCTTGTCTAGATATCCTGCTGGATGAGAGTTGATGGATGCAGCCCTCTTAGTGTCTACGCCCAACACTCCCTTCTTCTGTTCCTTTGCCAACAATTTCTCTAACTTTGCTAAGACCTTGTTAGTTCTATCTGTAGCACCAGCAAGGAAGCTTGCATCACCATTGTATTGCGTATAGTTATGTAGAATAAAATCCTCTACATTAATGTCTTTTTTCCATTTAGTTCCTTTAAAACTTTCCCAAACTGACATATGTTTTTTCTCCCTTTGTATATTACATATTACTTAATCTTTTATTTTAGCGTCAATCATTGTAACACAAAGATATCCAAATGTAAATAGTATTTAAGCAATTTTTAAAATAAAAAAAGTTATGGCAAAAATTGGGAAATTTCACAATTTTCTGCCATAACAAAAATATTTATAACAATATGCAGATTACTCCACCCTTACCTTCATTGACTATCCTCTTCATAGTTTTTGTCATCTTCTTCATTGCCTCTTGAGGTATGGATGACAGCTTGGTGTGCAGTCCTTCATTTACCAAATGATGCAGGCTGGTTCCAAATAATTTGGTATCCCAAATACTAGCTGGATCACTCTCGAACTGTCCTAACATATTTTTCACCAATTCTTCTGACTGTTGCTCTGTACCTACCAACGAATTAACCTCTGTATCCAGATCTATCTGCATAATGTGCAGACTAGGTGCACTGGCACGTAATTTTACGCCATATTTGCCACCTTGCTTTATTATCTGTGGTGTCTCTAGCGTCATCTCGTCTAGCGTTGGCTGAACCACACCATAGCCAGTCTCTCTTACTTGGTCTATAGCTTCCTTGAATTTGTCATACTGCTTCTTGGCTACAGACAGTTGCTTGATATACGACACCAATTGATAATCATCCTTGATCTCCATATCGCATTGCTCTGACAGTACTTTGTAGAACAATTCTGGTTTTGGCTTGACAACAATCTCTACCTTACCCTCACCCAAAGAAACATCTACGCTATTGACTATTTCTAAATCTTCATTGTCTGCAAATAATGTGATATCTTGCGGAATTTCGCCTATTTTTACAAAATCTGCAGTCTTTTCCTTTACCTCATTAACGATTGCTGTAATGATCTGAGAATCAAACGGCAAAGCATTCATCCAGTTAGGCAATTTTACAGCAATCTTCGTTATAGGGAATGCCTTCAAGACCTCTGCAAATATCCAATTGATATCTTCCTCATTTATAGAACTAATATCCATAGGCATTACACTCGCACCATATTTTTCTTTCAGACTAGACGCCAATGTCACAGTCTCTGGGCTGGCTGGATGAGAGGAATTAAGCAAAATAACGAATGGCTTGTTTGTCTGCTGCAATTGAGCTACGACACGCTCTTCTGCATCCAGATAGTCCTCTCTAGGAATACCCGTAATACTGCCGTCGGTTGTCACCATTATACCAATAGTAGAGTGCTGGGTAATAACCTTGTCAGTGCCTATCTCTGCTGCTTTTTCAAACGGCATTGGCTCTTCTGACCAAGGAGTATTCACCATTCTAGGCTTGTCATTTTCAACGTGTCCAATAGCACCCTTGACCATATATCCTACGCAGTCTATCATACGCACATTGAATGTGATATTGCCATCCAATGTGACTGAGACTGCCTCATTAGGTAAGAATTTGGGCTGAGTAGTCATAATAGTCTTGCCGTCACCAGATACAGGCATCTCATCTATAGTCCTTTCTAATTCATAGCCGTCGGCAATATTAGGCAACACCAATGTGTTCAAAAACTTAGTGATAAAGGTGCTTTTGCCAGTTCTGACAGGTCCTACCACCCCCAAATATATGTCGCCCTTGGTCCTCAAGGCTATATCTTGATATACATCATAGTCCATTATATCTTTCTCCTTATCAAACTTTTAAAACTTAGCGTTTACACTATTACTATTCGCATACATTCCCTTTTATGCTATTAGCAAAAATATTCTTGCTATAATCGACAAAAAAATAGCTACTAATGTATATAACACAGTAACTATCTATATGACTAATCTAATTTCTTTCTAAATATATCTCCAGCACGCAGCCCTGACAGATCTCCTACATACAGTCTCAATCTCTGCTGCACCCTAAGAGCGTCTTCTACCTCTACACCAGTCTCGTCCAGCATCTGCGACACCACAATGACTTTATTAAAATTATCACTTGGAGACAATATCTCCAGCGTATCTCCTATCTTAAATCTATTACGCTGCTCTATCTCTACCCATTCGTCGTCTTGGTCGGATGTAACAATTGCCATGAACTCATGTGTCTGAATAGGCATAGACGTTTCTAAAAACTCCTTGTCCTTCTCGTGAAAATAAAATCCTGTAGAGAATCTCCTGTGACTAGTCTTCTCACACTCTTCATATAGATACTCTGGACAAATAAAGTTATCTGGAGCAATAGAATACATATCTATGGCACGCCTATATGCATTTACAACCGTAGCTACATAATATGGACTTTTCATTCTGCCCTCTATCTTGAAGCTAGTTATCCCCGCATCGACCAGCTCCTTGATATGCCTAATCAGGCACATATCCTTGCTATTAAGGATATATGTTCCACGCTCGTCCTCTTGGATCTCATACTCATTACCACCTACTCTAGATTTCTCTCTAATAGTATACTCAAACCTACAAGCCTGCACACACGCACCCCTATTGGAGTCTCTACCACATAGATAATTGGATAGCAAGCATCTGCCAGAATAGGATATACACATAGCACCATGAACAAAGCATTCTATCTCTATATCTCTAGGAATATACTCTCTGATCTCTTTAATCTCTTCTATAGACAGCTCCCTTGCCAAGACAAGCCTCTTAGCACCCATTTTGACATATTCCATTGCAGAGTATTTATTAGTTATATTGCTCTGAGTTGATACATGGATATCTAGTCCTGGCGCGTACTCTCTGACATACGCCATTATGCCAAAATCACTGACAATTACCGCATCTACAGATATTTCTTGCAAGAATTCTAAATATTCCTTTAAGCCTGCAAAATCTGCATTGTGTGCCAGAATATTGACAGTAATATAGCACTTTTTGCCCAACGAATGAGCAAAGGCAACCGCCTCTCTTAGCTCTTCGTTAGTGAAATTGCCACTCATTGCACGCATTCCAAATTGGCGACCTGCAAAATAGCAAGCATCTGCTCCGTAATATAGTGCTGTCTTCAATTTCTCCATATTGCCCGCTGGGGCAAGCAACTCTATCATTTTAATCCTCCCTTGTAATATGTTATGGCATAGCCATCGTCTATATCTAGCTGTATCTCTGACTCAAATGGAGTATGTGATACCTCATTCAGATAATTCTGCAGGCTAGTCACTATAGTCTTGTGCCTATGCGGATACACCCCACTAGCCACCATGCCAAAGAATCCTACATTGTCTGCAAATATACAAGAGTCATCCGCAAGCATACTTTTGACAATCTGCAGATATCTATAATAATAACCTTTGGGCCCATCAATGAACACAAAGTCAAACCTCTCTCCACTATCACGCAATTGCGACAGAATCTCATATGCGTCACCCAGTATACACTGCACACCACTAATGCCAGCCCGATCTATATTACTAACAGCCTCGTTATATCTAGCCTCATCCTTCTCTATTGTAACGACCTGAGATTCGGCAGCAGCACATTTCATCAACATTGCAGAGTAACCTATGGCTGTACCTATCTCTAGTATCCTCTTAGGCCTTCTATCCTTTATCAGCTGATACAGTCGCCTAGCTGTCTCATCACGAACAATAGGTACTCTATTATCTCTAGCGTAATCGTGCAATTGCACCAATAAACCCTTCAAATCCACAACTAATTATCATTCCTTCTGATATAATCATGGCATATTCTAACACAAAACAAAACAAAAGTACAGACTAAATACAAGAAAAAAAGAATAATTAGCCTAAACTAATTATCCTTATGAGTAGATTAATCAATCTTACTATACACTGCCCTATATATCTGCATAACCACATTTGCCTCATCTGTATCTGATGCATTCTGTATTGACATAGTGTCACCCTCTACATCATCAACAATCTTACCTATCATTGCCTCATATGGTTCATCCTCTGTCATTAATACTACATACAGATCATTCTGGTAAGGAATGTAAGCTAATATCACAAACTCCCTATCCCTTAACTCTAATACAGTTCCAGCCTGCGGCAATATTTTACTATAATCCTCTAATACATTATGAGACAATATCTCTAATACACTCGCTAATTCATGCTCATCATCAATAAGGGTCAATGTATCTTCGCCATCTTCAAATAATCTCTTGAAAAGACTATAATTAGATGATAATTCATCTCCAACCATCTCTACACAACTATAATAAGTAATACCATTATTCTCTATCATATCTACAACTAGATATTTCTTGTCTGCCACATTTAATACAAAATTCTTTTCCATTTCTTTCTCATCCTTATCTTTGTTATGGTGTAGACATAGCAGCAGCTTTTGCTCTGCTAAATTCCTTTCCTACCCATTTGGTCAATGCAATTGCACCTACAGCAGCTGCAACTACTGGAGCTGCACCTGCAGCAAATGTACCAACAGCCGCCCAAGTAGCAGGATTGGTCACTGCTGCGATAACACCAGCACCTAGTGCCGTGCCTTTGGTTGCAAGAATTCCTGCACCTGCACCAATAACGCCCAATTTCACTGCATTGTTCTTAATCATTCCGCCTACACTACGAGCAAATATTCCTAGCTTGGTATCAGAAAAGTTAGGCACCTCTTCTACAGTAAAGCTATTACCTTTGAAATAATCTCTCTGTGCAGCTGTACCTAAGAACGCTCTCTTGATATCATCATTGGCCTCGACCTCCGCATCGTTATAGACATTATGTCTAGTACCTCCAGATACAGACTGAGTTGCTGTCATTATGTTGAGTTTGTCTGCACCTGCGTCTGTCACCCTTGCCATATCACAATTCTCGAACATGAATTCATGCATTTGTCTAAGTTTGGAATTTGGAGTAATCTCGCCAGCCTTTATCTTCGTAGTATATACCGCACCATTATCAGCCACGATCTTTACTTTTACTTTTTTGTTCTTAGCAGTTAATTTCTTTTCATTTAAATAAGCTTGAAACGCATCAAATGACTTATAACTACCATCTGCCAGGTCTACTGTAGCAGTAACAATGTCCGACTCATTGGAATCAACCCTCAGATTCCTGTCATTACGTGCAATAGTAGTATCAAACTCTACCTTCTGCCTACCAGAGCTATCCCTAACAATGTTAATAGCCTTATCTGCCGCAGATCTAACATCCTTATTATTAGTCAACGTTTTATTTTTTTTCGTAATTGCCATTCTTACAATCTCCTATAAAAAATTTCCTTTGTAATTGTACCAGATTTAATAGTAATAGTCAATACTAAAACAGCACAACAAAAAGGAAATTATAATTATTAGCTATTCAAATCTGCATATATTCTTAGTGCTAATATACCCTCATCATGAGATGAGACATCTCTCAACTCAATATCTCCAACCACATCTACTGATATTAATCTACAAACTTTTACTTCTACAGGCTTGCTAACAGACAACAAAATCATATATGCATTGTTATTATATGCAATGTATTGCATAAGAATAAATTCTTTGTCGCCAATTGGCATAACAGTGCCTTCTTCTGGCAAACCTTCAGTTGATTTTTGCATATACATTGCTGCAAAAATACCCATTAGATCTCTACATAATTGTTTATCTTCAACTATCTCATAGAATTCTTTGCCACCTTCTACAGTTTGCCTTAGTGCAGCATATTCTCCGACAAAATTATTCGTCTCATCTAGTTTTGCTGCTTGATAATATATATTTCCCTTGTATTTTACTGGTTCGGTAATTAAATACTTATCCCCAGTCACACTAGTAATTATATAACTTTCTGCCATTTTTCACTCCTCTATTCTCTATCCATATCTGGACCTGAAGATTCAGCTGCCTTTGCAGCCTTTTTTGCTTGATGTATATTATGAATTGTCTTGCCTATCTTATAAATACCATACACAGCACCTGCCACTGCAATACCCTTGCCAACAAAGTTCATTACATCCGCAGCCTTTTCCAAGAACTCAAAATTAGAAATAATGTTATCAGCTGTCGCATCTGTCATACCATCCGCACCAGCAGTAAGGTTATCGCCATGTCCGGTTGTTGTCATACCATTATCAGGATTAAAGTTCTTAATACCGCCATACTCTTTCAATCCATCACCATATTGTCCCCTAATTCTAGCAGCTTCTGTCTCTGCCAAATCCTGAACTGGATTATCTTTTACCTCTGAAATAAAACTACCATCTGGGCCTTTTACACTATTAGCATTGTATACATTAAGCCATTTCGCTCCATATGCTGTAAGGACTGAAGGAACAGCTCTCATAATCATTTTGCCAGCAAGCATTGGGATACCCACACCGCCAATTAGTCCTGTAGCCAAGGTTACTCCCAATCCTACCGCCAACGGCGCCCATTTTTTGATATTAGCTTTTTGTTTATCAGTCAAGCCAAATTTCTTCTTCTCCGCACCTCTAACAGCATTGATTCTTATATACTGCGTTGGGTCATTTGCACTTACAAAGTCTTCCCTATTAGCTTCACCAAGTTGAGTCTTTCCTTTGAATTCAGAGTGATCACCAGATTGCATATTATCTGCTTGGAACCCAAACCAGCCTCCACCTTTGCTACTATCTTTTATTTCTTTCTCTGATGGCAACGTTATAGCCGCTTCTTTTGCTAGAGCTTCATTTAACTTTTTTAGACTACCTTTTGAGATTTTCTTTCTAAACAAAGCTTTCTTTAACTTGATTACTTCGCCGCTACCCAGCTCTATTTCGCCTCTTTTGTTCTGTTTAATTAAATTTTCTATTGCTTTGTCAATATCTTCCCTTGCAAAATATGAACCTTCGTCCAGCATTCCTGCCGTCTTCTTGCCCTTGTCGTTTTCCTTCTTCTCACCGTAGGCATTTCTAGGATTTTTAACTTCCTTACCATCTTCTGTCTTAACAAAAGCAACTCTATTCTTGTCCTCTACTATAATCTTTTTATCAATATCACCTAAATAGTTTTTAGTATTTGCTTGATTCTTGTTTTGCTTTGGCTTTTCATTTTCATTTTTACTGTTCTCTTTTTTTGTTCTCTCTGCCAGTTCTTTTTTTCTGTCTGGTTTTTCTCTCTTTCTGAATGCCTCTTCCAATCTTGTACGCAAGCCCTTTCTTTCTCTTTTTACTTCTGGCTTTGCGTTCTCAGCATTATCATTTTGATGTTCAGCACCCCATGCGCTAATAATCTGACTAGCGTGATTACCTGCAACTTCACCTATATTAGTTCTATACCAATTAGCCAATTCTGCAGGATCTGCCCCGCCATTCAATTGCGCAATGATAGAATCTTCAAAATCTTGTGTCCATACTGCCATAAAATCCACTCCTTAACCTATATAAAACTGATAATAGTTTACCAAATTAAAGCAAAATTACCAAACAATCTACACAAAATATTATTTAAATCGCCAAAAACACACTTTATTTACAAAAAAGTGTAATAATTTCTATTGATTTTTGGATAAAAATAGTGTAAGATAATATTAGTTTGATTAGATATTGTATGAATTGATAAAGAGTCATAGGTTAGAGTTCTGATGCAAGGACTCATTGTTATAGTATGATTAATTCATTGATTCGAGGCGGAAAAATATAGCCATTTATTTTTGACTTGCTATTATGTGGTCAAAGGTTTGTTTTTGTATGCTATTGTGTTGCAAATAGTTTTTTTGCAATAATTTATGCCGTTTATAGCGGCCATATATCGTTATCTAATAAATACATAAAAAATTTAAAGTAAATAAGGAGAAAAAATGAGAAGCAATTCACAATTAAAACTGTCATTCCTTGGCGGTGTCGGTGAAGTAGGAAAGAACATGATGTGCATGGAGTATGGCGACGATATGATTATCGTAGACTGCGGCGTATCATTTCCTTCTAACAATATGCCAGGAATAGACCTAGTTATACCAGATTTTAGCTACGTAATGAAGAATAGACACAAGGTAAGAGCTGTGGTTATTACCCACGGACACGAGGACCATATAGGAGCATTACCATATCTGATGCAAGAATTATCTTGTCCAGTATATGCCTCTAGACTATCTGCTGCCCTAATAGACAACAAGCTAAGAGAGCATAAGAAAAAGTTCAAGACCACAACTGTGAAGAACGGCAGCATTATCAAGGCAGGAGTATTTACGATAGAATTCGTAAAAGTAACACATAGTATATCTGGCAGCATGGCTATAGCAGTGACTACCCCTTGTGGTGTATGGTTTCATACGGGGGATTTCAAAATGGACTTTACTCCTATAGATGGTCAACCTATAGACCTGATAAGATTAGCTGAGATTAGCAAAAAAGGTGTGCTACTACTAACCGCCGACTCTACTAATGCAGAGAGACCTGGGTTCAGTATGAGTGAGAAAAAAGTAGGAGCAACACTGGACGGATTGTTCGCCCAAAACAAGCAAAAAAGAATAATTATAGCCACATTTGCATCCAATGTACACAGAATACAGCAAATACTGGATCTATGCGAAAAATATGGAAGAAAGACAGTATTTACTGGCAGAAGTATGCAGAATGTGTGCGAGACTGCTAGCAAGATTGGAGAGTTAAGATACAATCGTGATAACATAACCGATGTAGGATCTCTGAACAAATATGACGATGACAAGATATGTATACTTTGCACAGGTAGCCAAGGTGAACCTAATAGTGCATTATCCAGAATGGCAAATGGCGAATTCCCAAAAGTAGAGATAACCAACAACGACTATGTTATATTCTCTGCATCCGCTATCCCTGGCAATGAGAAGGAAATAGGCGAAGTTATTAACCTATTATACAAGAAAGGTGCTAGCGTAATATACGAGTCACTGGCAGAAGTCCACGTATCTGGACACGCATACCAAGAGGAATTGAAGACTATCCAGAGCATAATCAAGCCAAAATTCTTCGTACCTTGTCATGGCGAATTCAGACACCTAAAGGCTCATGCCAATATCTCTATGGATCTAGGCAAGCCAGAGCGTAATATAGTTATTCCAGATCTGGGCGACAGCATCACAATCACACCTAATTCCATCAAGAAGTCTGGCACTGTACCTTCTGGCATCAAGCTAATAGACGGACTGGATATTAGTAGTGCTAATGGCGTGGTCCAAAGAGACAGAATGCAACTGGCAACCGAGGGACTATGTGTGGTCGTACTTACTATATCTAGCAGAAATTACACCCTAACATCGAAGCCAGATATTGTAACAAAGGGATTCATATACGCCAATGATAACGCCAATATCATAGAAGAGGCCAAGGATCTAGTCATCAATACCATAATCAATGCAAACTTCAAACAAAACGACTGGAACCTAATCAAGGAGACTATAAGAAAGACACTGGGCAATCTATTCTTCAAGACACTAAAGCGTAGACCTATTATTATCCCAATTATAGTTCCTACTATGTAAAAAAACAGGCAAATTTGAGATTTCTTTCCACAGAAATTTAGAATTTGTCTGTTTTTTTATTGCAAATAAATGTTAACTGCTAGTATCAATTTCTACCATATACCAATAATATTCATACATTGCAGATTGAATTGTCTCCGAGTATAACTGGATTCCATCGTCAGAATAAGCCCAATCTTGGTTAGCATGAAAGGCACTGCTCATATCTCCTTGTGGCATAACAACTACATTAGATGCAATATTATCCAATAAATAATGCCATGGGCCCCACTTAGAAGTATCAGCTTCACTTGATTTATCCTTTAAGAAATTGGCCGTTGTTGAACCTTCAATCTTGCCATAACTAAATGTTCCATGACCTACTATTGCACCAGTGTTACTGAATGTAGAATCTAAAAATACATAACTATCTGTTATTGAACAATTTGAAACTTTTGATATAGAAGCATATCCACATACGCCACCAACACTATTTTGATCGCTATATACATTGACGTTAACAACATCACAGTTCTTTACTTCTGCCAATTCAAATGTAATCCAACCTGTAGAATAACTATCTTTATACTGATAATGTGATATAGTATTGTGAAGATAACCAACTACTGAACCAACATAGTAACCACCCTCAACTGTGGCAGAATTGATGTTAATATTCTCTATAACACCACATCTAACATAACCAAATAGTCCTATTCCTGCAGAATAATTTCCTTCAGCTTCGCCATTCTTGTTTCCTACCCCAGTACCCACTTCTTGGATATTTAGATTATATATTGTTTTTTCTCCTTCACAGCCAAAACCTGCACTTGTTGTAGTGAAATATCCAGAGAAACATCTATAATTACCAGTCCATCCATAGCCACTACCAATAGGCTCAAACTTGTATCCACCTAGATCTATATCGCATCCCAATACAAAAGTAGTTCTCACAATATTATTTGCACCTTGATCATTCGTTCGGAACGCCACATTACTCTCTGTATATTCAGAATGGTTAATATAATCAGCAAGGGCAATCAGATCCGCAGCGGACTGTATTAGTACAGTTCTATCAATCTTTGCCACTCTATCATCAATAGTCTCATTACCAGTTAATTCAAAATCACTAAGTGTAACAAAGTCTAAATTACCATAACCCGCAAGAGGATTATCTGTATACACCGCAAAAACGTGCGAATCACCATCTACAAACGAACCATCCCATGTACTTAACGCAATCTCATTATGTTGCCATTCAGCTGCTGTGGCTAAATTTAGCTGAATATAGTCTTCGTCATATATATCATAACTAATTAATATTATTAATTCCATCTTATAATTGTCAATATCTATAGTTGCATCATTAACCTCTAATACAACAAAAAAGTCTGTACTATTCTGTGATGTTGTATTAGCAGCAATAGATGCAAAATGCACACCTTTGTAGCTTTGAGCTTCTGCAATCGTTGCTCCCATACTTACCTTGACGTTAGATTGCTTATTTACGCCCTTTGCCTCTGCCTTGATCTGTAATTGTCTAGTATTAGACTCGTTTGGTGTTGCGGTGTTTAGAATATTAAATTTATATACAGCCTTATCTGTAGCATCTAATATTACCTTGTCAAATTCTGCACCACTCTTAGTTGCTACTCCATTAGTACCAGAGTCAGATGCCTTGAATTCTATCTTATGCTCAGTCTCAGATGTACCATTAATTATTGATATATCTTCTATCTTATCACTGCTATGCAATTGTCCACTAGCTGTTACAATACAATCTACATTATTAGCAGTATAGGATACTGTCATTGTGTTGTTAAGGTTTGCTTGGCTAGCAACCAATACTATCCCAACAGCTAGGCCAATGATAACAAGAACCATTACCGAAATTATAGTAATAATGGCTATTTTTTGTTTTGATTTCACCTCTTTTCTCCTTATCTTTATATTATTATACGCAATTAATACCCCCATAATCCTATAGTGATTATACCATCCCCCCCCCCCCCCCAGGTGCAACTAAATAAGCGGCATAATCTATAATTTTGCGACAATTAGCCGTATTCCATTGTTAATTTTGCACGATTATTATACTACAAAGACTCCAATATTAACACATGTATATACACACAGATGACTTGTCTAAATATAATCTATGTGTTATTGCAACTAGCGTTGCAAAGTGCTATCGCACTGCAGCCATTGGCAATGGCTACACACAGATTGAATGAACATCAGTTTTGCTTGAACATGTCTAGCAACACTTTCAGACAAAACTTTCGATAAAATTAATAATAGTGTGCTAATATAATCTGATATTCGCATATATATTATTAGTGACTTAATTATACTGAAATATTGACATTAATTACAAAAGCAATCGACTATTTTCAACAAAAAAATCAATAATATATAAAATTTAGAAAATATGTTTGTAATTTTTCCGAGTTTAAGTATAATATAGGTATATAAAACAAGAAGGAGAAAAAAATATGGCAAAGAATTCTGATTATTTTGGTTTGAGTAGAATTATTAGCTTGATCCTAGCAATCATTCCAGTTACATCATGGATCTGTGGTGCTGTAACAAGATTTGCGGAAGGCAAGATTGTTGCTGGTCTAATCAGATTAATCTTTGGTTTCACTATTGTGTGGATCCTAGACTTAATCTTCATGATTTTGAACGGCAAGATTTGCAGACTACTTAACGTTTAATTTGTTTTATTGTATGAGTCAGGCGATGCCTGACTCTTCTTTTAAAAAACGACTATATTGAAAACAATTCAATATAGTCATTTTTTTCATAATCAATATAAACCAGAGATATCGCCATCTTTGGTTATAGTCATCCCCTCATATGCAGGTGTTTTGTTTAGTCCTGGCATTAGGAGCATCTTACCCAGCAGCACAACCACAAACCCAGCCCCTGTTCGTACCTCTATATCCTTCACTGTTATCTCAAAATCTTTTGGAGCACCCAGGGCATTCTTATCATCTGTTAGGCTATACTGTGTCTTTGCCACAATTATAGGAAGATTGTCCAGCCCCAATTTCTTTATCATATTAATACTAGCATTTGCTTCCTTAGTATATAGCACCTTTTTGGCCCCATACACTCTTCTTGCTACACTCTTGACCTTGTCCTTAATAGACGATTCTATATCGTAGGCGTAGCCCATATCATACGATATATTACACTCCGCCATAACCATACTAGCCAAACCTATGGCTCCCTTGCCACCCATTGCCCATACATCATTTACTGCAAATGGAGTATTGGTCTGACGCACCAAATTAGCTACCATCTCTATCTCGCTATCTGTATCAGAGGTATATCTATTGAGTGTAACAACTACTGGAGTATGGAAAATATCCTTGATATTATCAATATGTTTCTTTAGATTAGTAAATCCGATACCTACAGCATCAACATTCTCTTTCTTTAGATCTTCTTTTGCTACTCCACCATGCAATTTCAATGCAGGAATAGTTGCTACTATCACTACACAATTAGGCTTCAGCCCAGCTATCTTACACTTGTAATCAAAGAACTTCTCAGCACCCAAGTCTGCTCCAAAGCCTGCCTCTGTAATAGTATATTTTGCATGGGACATACCTAGTCTTGTAGCCCTAACACTGCTACAACCATGTGCAATATTGGCAAATGGCCCACAATGGATAAGAGCTGGTGTACCAGCCAGAGTCTGTACCAGATTGGGCATAATTGCATCCTGCAATAGTATTGTACACGCATCCTCTACCTTCAGATCCCTGGCATATACAGCCTTACCAGACTTATCCAGAGCTATCATAATGTTGCCTATCCTACGCTTTAAGTCATCCAAGTCTGATGTAACAGACAGAATTGCCATAATCTCGCTAGCTGCAGTAATATTGAATCTATCTTCCCTGCTAGTCTTGCTATCTATCTTAATAGTTATATCCCTCAAAGCACGATCATTAAGGTCTAGGCATCTATTGAATAATATCTTTTTAGGATTGATATTAAGGGAATTGCCTTGGAATATATGATTGTCTATAGCACTACAGATCAAATTATTAGCAGTTGTTATAGCATGGAAATCTCCTGTAAAATGAAGATTGATATCCTCCATAGGTATAACCTGTGAGTAACCACCGCCTGTAGCGCCACCTTTCATGCCAAACACTGGTCCCATAGAAGGCTCTCTTAATGCCAAACATACAGATTGTTTCGCCATAGACATTGCATCAGCAAGGCCAATAGAGACTGTTGTCTTACCATTACCTGCAGCAGTAGGATTGATAGAGGTAACCAGAATCAACTTGGCATCTTCTCTAACACTAGGCTCTTTTGCCACCTTTGCCACATTCTTGCCATATAGCCTTAAATCTTTCTTAGAAATTCTTAATTTTTTAGCCACTTTTGTAATATCCAGTGGTCTTACGCTATGTGCTATCTCTATATCTGTCATACTATTTCCTCCAATTACCTTTCTGTATATTATCTAGTAAATCCACCAAAGCTCTCTTTCTATGCGATACGCTATTCTTTTCCTCAACAGTCGCTTCACCAAATGTCTTAGCTAAGTCAAAGCTATAGAATATACAATCGTAGCCAAAGCTGGTATCTCCTCTGTAGCTAGTTGTAACCTCGCCATATGTCTTGCCCACTCCATACAGATATGAGCCGTCTGGTCTAATACACGCTATGACACTAGCAAAATACGCATTCCTATTAGATTGGTCTGCCAAATCCTTGAGTAATTTCTGCCTATTAGCCTCGTCATCACTATCGAATCCTGCATATCTGGCAGAATACACGCCCGGAGCACCATTCAACGCCTCGCAGCATATCCCGCTATCATCCGCCATTACCCAGTAGTCAAGACTTTTCTCATTCAGATACTCTCTAATTGCTCTAGCCTTAATCAGAGAATTGGCATAGAAATCCGAGCCATTCTCCTCTATATCGCCTACAAATCCTACATCCTTCATACTAATAACATTGTAGTCGGTCAATATCTCTCTAAACTCTCGCAATTTGTGCATATTGCCAGTAGCTAGAACTATAGTCTGCATATATCTCTCACCCCCATATTATCAGTTTCATTGTAGCACAAATGAGATAAAATACGCAATCAAACAGCTATCCAATAGCAAAATATAACAATAAAAAATAGAGAAATGATAAAAGCATCACTTCTCTTTGCTTTGAATTTTATTTTGTTGTATATTTCAGATTCATTAACGAATTTGGTGTTAAATCAAGGTCGCTTAATCCTTCTCCAGACCTTATCAAATAATATGCCTCTGCACCCACCATGCCAGCATTGTCTGTACAAAGAATTGGCGTTGGATAGTATAATTGCAACTTGTTAAGGCTAGCTTCATCTCCCAGACGCTGTCTAAGGTGTGAGTTACAAGCCACACCACCTGCCATAACTACTTTTGCTATCTTATACCTCTTCGCTGCATTAATTGCCTTGATCACAACCTCGTCCACTGCTTGCTCTTGGAACGATGCACACACATCCTCCACCACGGGCTTCTCACCTTTTTGCTCTAGCTTGTGGATATAATTAATAACGGCAGTCTTCAGCCCACTATAGCTGAAGTTAGTCTCTTTCTTATTATAATTAGGCTTTACGAACTGGATACTGTTCTTGCCTTGTTTTGCCAGTCTATCCACAACAGGACCTCCAGGATAGCCTAGTCCAAGAACCTTAGCAACCTTGTCATAAGCCTCGCCTATCGCATCGTCATGGGTTGTGCCAAGCACATTGTATCTGTTGTATGACTGCACATGAATCAGTGCAGTATGTCCACCAGACACCACTAGTGCCAAGAATGGCGGAGTCAAATCTGGACTAGAAATATAGTTGGCAGAAATATGTGCCTTGATATGATTAACCTTGATTAGTGGCACATTTAGGGCAAATGCTAGTGACTTAGCATAATTAACCCCCACCATAAGAGAACCTACCAACCCCGCACCATAGGTTACCGCCACAGCATCTATATCAGACAGTGTCAGCTTAGACTCTAGCAATGCTCTATCCACTATATTGGATATTGCCAGCAAGTGATTCCTACTAGCAACTTCTGGGACAACCCCACCAAACTTCGCATGGATATCTATTTGGCTAGAAATAACATTAGATAGCACCTCTCTGCCATTTCTAACAATCGCAACGCTAGTATCATCACAACTACTCTCGATTGCCAGTATTGTGATATCACTCTTGGTCATCAATTTATTGAATTTTTCCTTTGCAAGATCTATATACATCATATCCACCTACTTATTTGATATATAGCAAGTATTTCTCTATAAAATCAGCTAAGCTGCCATTCATAACGCCATCTATATCACTAGTCTCACAACCCGTCCTTAAGTCCTTAACCAATGTATATGGACAGAAGACATAGCTACGTATCTGACTACCCCATTCTATCTTCTTCGACTCACCTTTCAGGCTCATAGCACGTTCCATATTTTTTTGAATCTCTAATTGAGTCAATTTGGACACCAGCATCCTCATTGCCACCTCTCTATTCTGAGTCTGAGACCTCTCGTTTTGACACGTAACCACTATTCCTGTAGGGAAATGTGTAATTCTAATAGCACTATCAGTCGTATTAACGTGCTGACCACCAGCTCCGCTAGCACGATATGTGTCTATTCTAATATCTTCTGGATTAATAGCAATATTAACATTATTATCAATCTCTGGCATTACCTCTACGCTGGCAAAGGATGTATGCCTACGCTTGTTGGCATCAAATGGAGATATCCTAACCAATCTATGCACACCCATCTCACCCTTGAGATAACCATAGGCATTATCACCTATGACTGCAAATGTTACACTCTTGTATCCCGCACCATCTCCGTCTAGACTATCATATTCCTTGATCTTATACCCATTCTTCGTAGCATACGCCTGATACATCCTATACAGCATCTCTACCCAATCGCAAGACTCTGTGCCGCCAGCACCACTATGTATCTTGATAATTGCATTAGAGTTGTCGTATTCGCCAGTCAGTAGCGTCTTGAGATATAGCGCCTTCACCTTATCTGCTGTATCATCCAGCAGATTATCAACGTGTGCTATATACGATTCGTCGTCCTCCATCTCCGTTATCTCTATATAATCCTTGCATGACTCCAGACTACTCTTTACATCCAGATACTCTAATTTCTTTCCCACTAATTCCTTTTGCCTTTTTGAGAGTCTCTGCAGTTCTGCCATATTGCCATATATATCTGGATTCTCTAGATCCTTAGCAACAGCATCAATATCCTTGTCCAAAGCATCTATGTCAAAGACAGTCGGTGATTAATGCAAAGTTACCGACCAAACTCTTTAATTTATCTTTTTGATTATTAAGTATTAACATATCAATTTTCCTTATTTCTCATTATTTTGCATTTCATATTCTCTAGGAGTAAAGAAGAATGTATCATAACCTTCTGTATTGAAATATCTACTAGGCACCAATTTCTTGAACTTATTCTTCAGCATCGCCTTCTGACTAGCAATATTCCTACCATGTACAAATGCCATAACAGTACTAATATCTTTAGCCGTGGTGAAATATTCTAGATTCTCCGTTATAGACCTTATCACCCTAGTGCCAACTCCTTGATTTTGGAACTGAGGATTGACTATTAGATAATTGATGTCAACTGCATTCTCGCCATTATCCCTTGCCAGAATCTCCTCGGCATCAGAGATTGTCACATA
Organism: uncultured Christensenella sp.; assembly: GCA_964434145.1. GTDB lineage: Bacteria > Bacillota > Clostridia > Christensenellales > UBA1242 > UBA11490. The sequence continues at coordinate 29,020 of CAYSUG010000004.1, forward strand.
CTCTACACCCTCACCTACCTCTATATTCTGGATATATCTCTCCAAAGCATACTTTGGCACCAAATACTCCCTGGCGGTAATGTATGCCGTAGCAACCATGTCAGAGCCCTGCATAGCACAATACAGATACTGATTGCCATATGGCAGACTTTTGTTAAATTCCTTCAAGTAATCACCAAGATTTTCACCCCTTATGATATATTCCCCGATATTGTGACTATGCCATGTATTAAGTGTATCTATACAGCTATCAAATTCCTTCAAGTCTCCATCCAATAACACCTCATCTGAGTCTACCGCCAAATGAAAACCTTTCCATAACAACTCATTGTCTTTGTCTTCTAATACTCTCATTATATTACACCTTGTAACTTATATATTCTAACACACGCCAATTAATAAACCAAATATTGATATAACTAAATTATATTTTTTATTTTAAGATTTTTCATTTTTATGGCAGATATTCTTTTCTTCTTTATAATTCTTTGTCCTCTATCACATGATAATACATATCGAATCCGTCAGGAATATTAAATTCGTCAAAATCGGGATCCTTGTATATAGGTAGCCAACCACTACGCTGAAATGCTACCTTGCTGGCAGTATTACAATTGTGTATCCCTGCACTCATATATCTAATATCTGGACTGCCAGTAAAGAACTCTGGATTAGTATTGATAGAACTTATCGCCCTAGTTCCTATCCTTTTACCCTTACCTAGCATATGTGGTGCTGCCACTATATAGTCTAGGTACGCACTATTGTGTACAGTGGAATTGTCCAATACATCAATAGCATCGTTAAGTGACAAACACCTCTCTACGCCATTAATGCCATATTTTTCACAGTACTCTATATAACGTTGCAGATCCATCATTTCAATTACACTACCATTTTCCAACATAACCACTGCAGCTAAATCACCAGAATCGTACGCAAAATATGAGCAACTAGTATAACAAAATGATAAAAAATCACCTAATAAAGCTCTTCGTGTAATATACCGTTCAATATCTTCAGACTGCCACGAGTTTAACTCTAACCTCAGCTCATTCAATTGCTTGATATCCTCTGATGCAAACACCTTTTCGCCATTGATTGTGTCTATATATTGAGCAGTATACCATACTAGCTCATTTACACTATCCTCGAACATTTTCATTGACATGATTTCCTTCCATAACCTTGTGATACAAATCAAATGATGTATGATACTGGCTGTAATCATACCCTATTACTGAATAATAACCATGACTATTGAATAATTTGATACAAGGTTTGTTCTGGTCATTGATCTGGGCAGACACTAGATTGATATCTTTCTTGCCCGCAAAGAACTCTATGTTGTTATTAAGAGATGTTACTATCCTATTGCCATAGCCTCTTCCTTGATGATTCTGCGGCACAACCAAATAATCAATCATATAGTTGTCCAGATCAGATTGGGTCAAAGCCCTCTTGGCATCTGCGAGTAGCATATATTTATCAATTCTGTCTACATCTCTCTCCTCGCACATTGCTACATAATCTTTAAACTCCGAATATGTCACCTTAAGAACATTGCGTTTCATCATCATTGCACCTACACATACACCACCATCGAAGGCGTAATATGCCTGAGAATGAATATGATTACTCCTAGAGCGAAATAAGTCACCCAACAACATCTTACCACCAGTAATAAAAGTAGCAACATTACCAGTATTCCACTGGGTCTGGTTCAACCTATCCCTAAACTCGTCCAATGTCTTCATATCATCTATATCGAAATTCATATTGCCATCTATTGCTGTCAACATCTTCTGTGGTGCATACCACTTCAGTCCCGTATCCTTGTCCAAAAACTCTCTCATATCTTTACCTCATTATAAATATACTACAAAATAAATATATATTTCAAGAGGCAATGTAAAATTTAGTAAAATTTAATACAAAAATTATAGTTGCAAAACACCCACACCCAACACATATATAGAGGAAACGATAACTCCCCACCCACTCACTCAACACATATATATTAGAGAGTACGACACCCGACCGCCTAACACATATATAGTGTAGGGAGTACGATATAGCAAGTGCTAGACCGAACACCTAACACAATATAGCGTGAAAAGAAAATTTATACAAAGGAAAAAAGATATGTTATACAAACCAATAATACAAATCTAACCATCATAAAAACAATTAAAAAAATAAAACAAAATAAAAAAGAGGAATAAACAAATGAATAGAATCAACAAAATAAACAATAATAACATTATCACATTAATAGGAAAAGAAATAATTAAAGAAGAACAAAATAAACATCATAATTTAGTAAAAAATAATACAAATATGCAAATTTTTCAATTTGTAAAAAACAAACTACAACTTATAGCAAAAAAGAATATAAATACAAGAATAATATTAGACACTAAAGGCAATCACGGATATATAACCCTGCTAATGAATATATTAACAAAAGAAGATATAATTAATCTATCTAAGCTATCAAATCTGTGCAGCGAAATAACGATAGATGCTAATCTGAAAGGCCAAATAGAAATAAGTGCAGTAATCCCAAACATAAAAAACAATCTTAGTCATTGTTCTGTCTAAGATTGTATTTTTAACATATCAAATAGAGTGTATGAAGAAAATCTTTTAATGGTTATTTAATCACCTAATTGTTGACCTTCAGCTACTTTATTTAGAAAATCAGCTGTAGTATAACCTTTGTTTGATAAACTTTGTTGCAAGGACGGAGAATCACTCACTTCTATCTCTGTCATACTTAAAGTATGGCCATTCTTTTCAATTTCGGATTTATTCAGACAAAAATTACTATATCTCTTTTCACCTAAATCCCATGTAGGGTCACAATAAAACATATCTCCGTTTTTATTCTTTATTCTAGAAATACAATGATTAGAATCTTTAAAAACTTTATCAGATTCGCCACCACCATAACAAATAACAGGTACTGATTCAAAGCCCATTGAATTTAACATATAATTAAACAAATTGCTTATCCCTACACACACGCCTTTTTGTTCCATTATTGTATGATAAGAAGATCGCATTGTATTAACTTTACCAAATGTTCCTTTTTCAACTTTTTTTAGAAATTTATTTGTATCATTTAAAATTTCATCATTTTCTCTATCATAACCATCATTATCATAAGAGATATTCTGACAAATCCAATCATATACTTTTGTTATTCGTTGCAAATTACTTACATTATCTCCTTGATCTATTGTTTTTAAAACTCGATCAACACGATCTTGCAGCACTTTCATTTGACCACTATTATGCTTAGCACGCACACGCGATTCATTAGCCTCTACCCATTCTATAGATTTGTCATACATTTTTGTATGCATATATGTCAACTTATCTGATAGACCAGGATACTTTTTACATAAATGAGGATATGTAGTCGTTGGTAGAGAAATCAGAGCTTCTCCAATTCCAATATTATTTGCTATAGAATCAACTACTTTTGTAACATTCATTATATCCTTTAGTACACAGCAATTATTAAAACAAAATGATGCAAAGACTATATCATCACCTTTGAATATAGGTAACTCATCCATACCCTGTACTGTAGTTAAAGCTGTACAATTTGCCATATTTAACTCTTGTAATGCTTTATTCCCAGACAAATCAATAGAAGTAATATGTCTCTGGTTTGCCAAATTCAGAGATTTCAACTTCTTACATTCAGACAAACCTGATAGATCTTCTAATTGACCAAGATTAAATAGATTTTTTAAATTAGTTTTTTCTTCTTCTACGTTCCTAATGCGGCCAGTTTTAACTCTTTCTTCAAAATCTTGTATATATTCACGAAAACTTATTTCACTATTACCTACAACACTTAATGATTCGAGATTGGCTAGTTTTTCAATGCCTTTTAAGCTTTTTAGCGCTGTCAATCCTTCTGGTTTTACAGATAGCTTTGTTATAGATTCTAGTACATCATCATCAATAACGCCACGATTTAATGAATCAAAAATATCCGACCCAGTCTGTCTCTGGTATTGAAATAATATTGCATTAAATAATTGCTCATTATCCTTTTTGTAAAACATTAATTTTTTCCTTGTATTTTAATATTAAAAACATCGCCATAACAACTGGTTTATCTGCAATTTTCTTAATAATCAACTTTAGTTAAGCAAGGCAATCATACTGATAATACAAATCTGCCATTAATTCATCAAGTCAATATAAAAATTTTCTAAATCATTTTTTTATTTTTTGTTGCATATATCTTATTTGTCTTTTCCGCAGCACGCTTTATACTTCTTGCCACTACCGCAACTGCACAGATCATTTCTACCTATTGCTCTACCTTTTTTCTTAGTAGGAGTATTTCCTTCTGGAGCGTTAGTTTGTAACTCACTTGGCTTTACAGCAGGCTTTACCTGAGTTCTAAGATTAATCTTGTAATTAAGAAGGAATGTTGCAGTCTCTCTTCTTATCTTCATTATCATATTCTCGAACATTGCCGAGCTCTCTTTCTTATACGCAATAATTGGATCTTGGTTACCATAAGCACGCAGACCTATCTCATTACGCAACATCTCCATATAATCTATATGGTCCATCCATAGCGAATCTACAACCCTCAACAAGATATCGCCCTCTATCTTAGAAGGGTTAATTCCTATAGCTTGAACACCCTTACATTTTAGCTCATACAATTTGATACACTCTTCTGCTATTTTGTCAGCAAGTTCATCTATATCTAGGTCCTCAACCAGCATTTCTGTCACGAAGTTGGCATCTTCTGGCAATATCTTTCCATTTAACTCTTCATTTAATTTATCTAAATCCCATTCATCAAATGTCTTAGATTCATCAATATTGTTATAGACAGTCTCTTTTGCTAGTTGCTCTATCATACCTACAGCCTCGGCATGAATGTCTGCACCATCTAACACCTTGTTACGCTCATTGTATATAATTATTCTCTGAGTATTATTGACATCATCGAACTTCAATACATTGTGTCTAGCGCCGAAGTTGTAGCCCTCTATCTTCCTCTGAGCCTTCTCAATTTGCTTTGATATCATTCCTACTTGGAAGGAGAATGTCTCTTCTATCTTGAAGAAACTAAGGATACCCTTCATCTTATCTCCACCAAATCTTCGCATCAACTCATCTTCCATACTAACATAGAATACGGAGCTACCTGGGTCACCCTGTCTACCAGCACGACCACGCAACTGATTATCTATTCTTCTACTCTCGTGTCTCTCTGTGCCAATAATATGCAGACCGCCCAGAGTTATTACTTGTTTTTTCTCCTCATCGGTTACTTTCTTATACTCTGCACATAGTTCTCTATATTTAGTTCTTAAATCTTCTAACTTCTGATCATCGGTAGCTAGATATGAAGTACAGAACTCTATCTCTTCTTCTGTCGAGCCCATCTCTCTTAGCTTTGCCTTTGCCATATATTCTGGGTTACCGCCCAGCATGATATCTGTTCCACGACCAGCCATATTGGTAGCAATAGTAACCGCATCCAGCCTACCAGCCTGTGCTACTATATCACTCTCCCTTTGGTGGTTCTTAGCATTCAATACATTATGAGGAATCTTAGCCAATTTCAACATCTTGGACAATTCTTCACTCTTCTCAATTGTCACTGTACCTACTAGAATTGGTCTATGTTCTTCGTGTATCTTCCTTACCTCTTCTACTATTGCATCCATTTTTGCTCTCTCTGTCTGGAACACAATATCTGGATAATCCTTCCTTCTAATAGGCAGATTGGTAGGGATTGTCACTACGTCTAGTCCATATATCTTATTGAACTCTATCTCTTCAGTCTTTGCGGTACCAGTCATACCACTCAGTCTATTATATATACGGAAGAAATTCTGGAATGTAATAGTAGCAAGAGTCTTGTTCTCATCTCTGATTTCTACACCCTCTTTTGCCTCAATTGCTTGGTGCAAGCCGTTGGAATACTTTCTACCCTCCATCAGACGACCTGTGAACTCATCTACTATCAATATCTCGCCATCACGCACGATATAATTAGCATCCTTCTTCATTATGAACTGTGCCCTAATCGCGTTATTAATATGGTGGTTCAACTCAATATGCTCTATATCACTTAGATTCTCTACGCCAAAGAACTTCTCAGCCTTCGCCACACCGCTATCGGTTAGTCTAATAGCCTTATCTTGTTCTTCTATCTCATAATCGTCTTTCTTCAGATTCTTCGCAAATCTAGCTGCGGACTTGTACGTCTCATTACTCTTCATTCCTCTGCCAGAAATGATTAGTGGTGTTCTTGCCTCATCTATCAAGATACTATCCACCTCATCCACTATAGCAAAGTGATAACCTCTGGTCACAACTCTGTCTTGTGCCCTAGTCACCATATTATCCCTCAGATAATCAAAGCCTAATTCGTTATTGGTAGAATAAGTAATATCGCAGTTGTATGCGTCACGCTTCTCCTGAGGAGACATATTGTGCAAAGATATACCTACAGTCAGTCCCAAGTACTTGAATATCTTACCCATCCACTCTGCATCACGAGATGTCAAATATTCGTTAACAGTAACAATATGCACACCCTTACCCTCTAGCGCCATTAGATACGCAGGCAGAGTCTCTACCAATGTCTTACCTTCACCAGTCCTCATCTCTGCAATACGGCCTTGGTATAATGCAATTCCACCTAATATCTGAACATGGAAATGCCTTAGCCCCATTACACGGCTACTAGCCTCTCTGACACAAGCATATGCATCTGGCAAGATATCCAAGGTAGTCTCGCCGTGCGCTAATCTATCTTTTAACACAGCGGTAGTACCCTTCAATTCTTCTTCATTCATTGCCTTATATTTATCTGACAAAGCCTCCACTTTGACAGCAATTTTTTCCAATTTTTCAATACTTCTTGCATTGTCTGATGCAAAAATTCTCTTAAAAAAATTCATATCCTTATACCTTTTATACAAAAAAATAGAAAATAGACTCTCGTCTATCTTCTATTCTACACTATTTTTCTTGGTTTTCCAACCAAATTGCCGTAATACCGGCACACTTTGTAGATAAATACAAGACTTTTTGTAACATCTACTCTTGTGTTCCCATACCATTCATTGTCCTATATACAACTTTGATATTGCTTGATAACGGATCCAAATCCCAAATCGAAGGATTAGTTGCATTTCCTAAGACATTATCAAAGATATCATAAGGATTCGCTGAGTCATAAGAGTATGCACTGTCTGGCATATCACCAGTATATGTTCCTATGCCAGAAGGTGTAGTCGTATATTGTTTGAATACATTGCTATTATAATATACTCTATCAAATGTAACACCACCAGCGTTATTCGCATATACGCCACCTATTGTAGCGGAATCGTCTATGGAACTATTTTGCGAATCTAAATCTATAGTGGTATATATATTGGACAATTCACAAGAACTACTTCCATTCTCATACTTGGCATATACAGCACCAAACTTAGCATTGCTGGTAATTTTTAATCCAGCCAATTCCACATAACTATTGGATATTGTTACACTCATCTGTGGTTTGATATAACATACCAGTCCACCAATATAATAATCTGACGTTCCGCTGCCACTCATAGTACCAGTATTATAACATCTATCAACAGTGCCCGCATATACAAATGCTGCAATTACGCCCATATTACGTCCTGTCATTATTCCACTATAAGAGCTAACATAAATACCTGCATTAGCATAATTAATATTATCATATCCGTTGTATACAGCAATGCCTGCTAATCTAGCATTCGCAGCCCCAGTAGTCTCTGTAATATTGGCAGAGACATTAGCATATGCAATTGTGCCCATATTACTATACACAACACCACCAATATACGCATTTGCATTGCTTGTTATTCTTGCCACCAAATCACCAGACACATTCACATTGGCAATCAAACCGTAGTTATATATAGCCACAACACCAACATAAGTAGGCACCGTTCTATCAATAACATTGTCATCATTATTAGTTAGAACAATATTCATATTTATAACCGCTGCAGTGCTTGCGATATTATAGAACAATCCAGCATAATATGCACTGCCCGCCTCATCTATAGAACTGCTAGATATCAATACGTTAAATGAATAATTGCCACCATCTAACACACCATTGAATGCCTTCTGATTATTTAGTCCCAATGTAGCAGATACAGTCTCTGTAATATCAGTATTTACCACAAAATGGCAGCTTTCGTCAATATAATACTCTATACTATTTAGACTCTTGATTACAAATGGTGTATCCTTACTACCATCACCACCGGCAAACAACGTAAAGCTTAATTTTTCCAACATTGTAGGTTTGGATATAAATGATGATGTATTGTCACCTGAACTTGTATTACCTGAACCTACAGACATATTACCTATCGCCCTTATTGTCACATTGGTAATATTGTTGGACAAATAACGCAATTTGTAATAAGCATATATTGTCTCATCATTTGACTCATCTATAACACTGTATGTAATTACATCTTTGCTATTAATTGTAATAATATCTACATAATATACATTCTCCGTATTCTGGAAATCAAATACATCTCTATTATTATAATCATTTGCATTTAGACCTAATAGATTGATAACTTGCAGTCTTAGTTTGTCTATTTCTGCCCTCTTGTCTCCAAAATAATTACCTGAATGAATACTGAAATTATCATAATTTATTATCAATCTAGTAATATTGTTATAATGACTTGTTGCCTCAGTTGCATCTTCCCTTTGATAAGCTACTACAATCTCATAATTAACATTTCTAACATATTCCCATGATAACGTTCCGTTATTATCATAGCTAAGACTTTCTGGCGTACTAGGCAGCGATATCTCCATTGCTTGTGCTAACTTCGTCTCTGTAGCAAGGTGATATGTCAAATAATATGTATCGTTGATACTATCCTTAGCTATAGAAGATTCTATTGTATCACCTATTGATTGCAGATATATATAGATACTAGAAGAATCCAAAGTATTAAGAGTTCTATCCATTGCAAAATATATATTGTCGTCACTGATGCTAAGGCAAGTATTGTAATCACCCTCCATAGCCACAAGATCTCCATTATTATCTATCTGATATAGTGTAACGATAGAACCACGTATCTTATAGATATAACGCAATACCGCACCCTCCAATACATCACTATGACTAGTATATATCTCTATATTATAACTCACAACATTATCATTCGGCTTTTCCCAATAAATATAGTTACTATATTTGTATTCTGAAGGAATGCCACTAAATATACTTTGTTCTTTCGCATCTGTAGAAGCCTCGTATTGTCTAGGATTAACTGCTGTATCTGGATTGTTTAGCATAACAAAATTCGTCATTACAGCCTCGCTAGATATCACATACTCTGTATTCTCACCAAATGCGATATTGTATCTGTTTTCATTCGCAAAGAATCTAATAGATACCTCATAGTTCTGGCCTTCTATGAATTGAATCGTTGATGATCCATGACCATTTGGATTATCATTAGTAAATTTTGCCTTGTAGTGATCTGCAGAACTAGTTCCGTCAATCTCTATAGAAATTTTTTCTGCTAATATTTTCTGGAACTGGAAGCTAGATATATCATAGCCAAATTCTAACTTAAGCGTAGTATCTACCTCAGTCTCTACATCCCCTACATAGACCTTTCCCTTAATCGTGATTCTGGTTGCAGCTAGCTCGCTGCCCATTACACTTGTAGTTGTATTCCAACTAATATCTCCGTCTGTTACCCTAACCTCAGGATAATGAATAGTCCTAATATAGAAGTCTGCAGTGTATACGCTACGCAATATTGCATCCTTAACCTCTGGAGACGTATCTGAGAAATTGGTTTTGTCTATAGACTTGATCTTGATTGTATAGGAACCTGCATTTGGAACAAACTTGTCGCCAATACCTACACCATCAGAATCGTATTGTGGATACAAACTGTATATATTTAGGCTCTTAGACTTTAATACACCTGATGTATATACAAGATTACCACTAGAGTAGATGAATACAATATAGTCATTATTATAACTATCTGTCCACGATATATTTCCGTCCTCTCCTATAGAGATAGTTCCACTAATCTTATCTGACCTGTATCTATCTATATCGGTATGTATGTCATTAGGTAGAAGATAATTAATACCGGATGTATTACTATACACCTTGATTGTATATTCATTCTGAGCCCCCGTCTCTGCACTTCTACTTAGATACTTCTCTGGCAATTCAAAAATTGTCTTTGTTGCATTACTATTAGATGTAATCCAATATCTGTCTTGTGCCTCATTAAAATTACCATTGTGATACACGTCAACGATATAATTGCCATAATATAATGCATCACCAGTATGATAAGCATTGCTACGTAATATATAAGTTGCATTATCCCAAGTATATAATCCATTCTCTACACTAACTTGGATCTTTGCTAACTTCTCAGCAAAGAAATCACTACTATCGCTAAGTCTAGATGACAACATATTTTTACCATTGCCAATTGCTCTAACTTTGATATTATATATTCCTGCTCCCAAGTTGGAATTATCGCGAATGTCACTAAATGTATAAAGTTCCTTGCCATCTACATCAGTTAAAGTCTGTCTAGCGTCTACAATTTCTTCGCCAGCCTCATTATAGAAATATATGATATATTCCTCTACATTAGCCTCAATCTGCCATGTAATTGCCTCGTTACCAATCTGCAATATAGGAGCAGAAATCACCTTGAATGAAGTCGAGGAATTAGAATAGTCAGAATTCAAGAATGTGCTACCACCTAACGCCTTGACACTAATCTTGTAATTAACACCGGCAGTAAGAGGTATAAAATCCTCAAATCCACCCTCTGCAACAAACAAATCATATATGTCTACCACTACCAGATTGTTAATTGTATCAAGAGACACACCAGAAGTTGTTAATGTGCTAATAACAGCATTCTGGATAGCCACGCTGCTAATAGAAGGACTGAATGTCAGCATATAACTGGTCACGTTGTTACTGTTTGAATCTACGCTAGGAGCAAAGACTAATTTATCATCATGTATCAATATATCGCTTGATTCCACCCTAGGAACTCCTGGTCTAGTCAATTTGAATGCATCGGTTACAGATTGTGACTGCAATGAAGCAAGTTGTGGAATGTCACCAATCGTATCATTGAATGTATTGCCATTGACCGACAAACTGATAGTATATTTTCCACTAGGGAATGATTCTGACAGAACGAATTCTACTTTGATTCTATTGCAATCTGTCCAGTCCTCTTCTGCAATATTTCCAATCTGTGTTATATCAAAAGACTTACTTCCGCCATCAGTAGTCTTCAGTATAATACTATAATTAGCAAACATACTATCCCCTAGCTGATACTTAACATTATTGATAGTAACATTCGGAGTAATAAATGAATACAAGAATGATTCGCTATTTAGTACATCTCTAATCGTATAATCAAGATTTACCCCAAGTGCATAATTGGCTACGCTAACCATTGCGGCTACATTATCTGCCCATATATTGTACACTATCATTCCATTCTCTATCTTCAATCCACTGAAGATTTTATCTTGTAATGTATTAATTGCAACAAAATTATTTAATGGATGGGTTTCCGTCGTTGCTTTGACCAAGAATTTATTAGACACTGTCTTATTCTCTATCTCTACCTTGATATACTCCGCAGTCTGGATACTACCATTATCAATGGTCTTGATATCAAAGGTATTACCAGTCGTACTGGTTATGTACTGGATTCCTGCCTCATATTCTTCTGCATCGCTATCGAATGTATAAGGAGTAAATATAAGTTTGTAATAATCTATATTTGCTACTGTATCCCAAGTAAGAATACCACCCTCTAACCTAATATTCTCTACAGTATTGGTCAGAATCTGTGCTACAGCAACTTTGGTTGTATCTGGATTATTAGAACCATTGGAACTATTAAGATAATATGATTCGCCCTCTGCCAAATTTCTAGAATCTAGGGTTCCTCCGGCCATAACGTAATATTTGTGCTGTCCTAACATCACATTCAGATCAACAGCATATCTATACACAGCTTCACCAGATACTAATATTGTGTCTGTAGTGTAGCTAACATTAGCGGAATAATCATATACATAATACTTTGACGCATTCCTAATCTCTTTCCACTCTAAATATGCAACTCTATCGAATGTTAGTTCACCCTTGCCATTAATCACATTATTGATTGTAGGACTATCTAGCTTGGTCGCAGATAGTGTCTGACTAACCGAACTAGTGATTGCATTATCCTTCTTCGCTCTAATGGAGAAGATATATGTTCCAGCATCAAAGTCTAGAGACGACATATCGAAATAATACTGGCTAGATTGTCCCTCTCTGGATATAAGTGTCGAATTGGCATTAATATTTTTGCCACTAGGATCTACATAAGACAAGTTATATCTAGTAGCCGATACATCATTCCATTTGATAACTCCATTCTCTACAAACAGTATTGGCGTCTCTACAATGCTTGCATTTTCTACGATTGCGTCCGCATCAATATATCCACTACCATTATCACCAACTAAATTAACAACCACTAAGTAATCACCAGCTGGAATATTTGCCACATCTACTGTCAAATCCTTGATATAATCAGCGTCAAACAGCAAGTCCGCGTTAGCATTTATCTGCCACGTATATTGATGAGTATATGTATTATCGCCATTATCCTGATAGAAGTAAATATTAGCTTCTTTTAGACCAGCCACATCATCTAGCCCAGTCACATTCACCTTACCGTCGTCAATTGAGAACTCTACATTAGAATTGTCTAATTTATTAAGTTCAATAGAATATTCAGTTATATCCCTTGTAGATACAGACAGTACTCCATTAGTTTTATCGCTAGTATAATTAGTGTTGTTGTAACCCAATGCATTATTTAAGGTTATTGTGATAGATGATATATCTTGATCATGAATATATACCTTTCCACCACCACTAACTAGAGCATCACCATCATCAACAACATCCACGACATCTATATCAAGACGGATGATATATGTATAGTTGTCATAAATTACATTGATATTACCGCCAGTATTGTTGCCAGAAGGAGATATAGCTCCAGATTGATTAGCCAGGATTGTGTAAGAATGCAAGCCAATTGTCATACTATATGATTGTGCCAAATCTTTGCCAGTCGTTGTGTCCCTATTAGGCTCTGGCACAGCCATGGATATCTGTATATAATAATCAGACTCACCCCTAACAATCTCAGCGTCAAATAATACAGCGCTTAATTTCATGAATGTAAAATTTTCACTATAATTACTCTTTAATGCACCACTATTTGGTTGGCTCTGAATAGATATAGTATATATTCCAGATTCTTTGCCAGCAAAGTTAATAGCACCGCTATGTTCATCACTAGGCTCATTATTGATAATATAATTGTACACATATCCAGCATTATCATTACCACACCAAATGGTTGTAGCATTATTAATTATCTGGATGCTGGATATCGCCGTAGCCTTCGATATATTGTTTACGCCGCTAACGCTATCCAATATTGCCGAACTATTTGCCATATAGTATATATTAAATTTAAAGTCTCCACTAGGCAATAGTACCTCTTCTCCCAACTCATTCATTACCATGACACTAGCAAAATCTATAATAATATTGTCACTGACTGTGCCTGACTGGAAGTCATGTGTATAGATATATGTATTCTCGCCTTGGACAAAGTGTAACTCGATTGCTTGTGTATTGTTATCCGCCTTAGTAGGATCCAGCGTCAACTTCAAATTGCCATTATAATAACTAACCCCGTACTGATCATTAGCAAGCTTGGACAATGTATCCTTGTTACGACCTTCTATAATGGCCATATTAGAGATATAATCATCACCTACGACTTGGATAGTTGCTACGATATTATTGGTCTGCCATGTCGCCATTAGTGTACCAATAGCCTCTATTGTGATAACATATTTGCCACCTTCTAATATTAAGTCACTAGAATCCTTAATTAACTCTTTTGAATTATTACTATTGGAGGCGTCTGTCAATGTAACGATATACTGACTAACTTTGTCTACACCACCAACCATATTATTGGCTGTAAATGAAAGTTTTAGATTCTCTGTCGCATTAGCACCGGTAATAATATCTATAGTCGCACTCAAGTCGGCAACATCCGATAATTTGTGGAATATATACTCTGTTGCCTTGCTATTCAACTTACCACTCTCTACCGCAGTCAGAATCATTGTATGCTGACCAGCAGACAAGGATGTCGTATCTATTACTCCACCTTCTCCATTGTATTTGATAGCAGAGCCAGAATCTATTGTGTATGTATACTCTACGCCATCAGCGACTGAGATGCTTAGTGCCCCATCACTAACTGATGCTGTAGGTGCAGTAGACAACCTAATATCTGTTAGTTCTGAGACTGACTGATTAGTCACAAGTAGGTCACCGCCAATATAACGTAGCGTTGCTGTGTATATCTTGACTTCTTCTAAGGCTGTTGGAGCATAAGAATAACCATTCTTCAGGTCGGTTGGAGTGATTATCTTACTTTCTACAACTTTGCCTTCTGCATCATATATTATTAACTCCGCAGTCGCCTTAGTATCAATTTTATCTTTTGGCAATTGTATCTTGCCACCCACTATAGACATAGCATTAGGCTGAGCTAAGAAGTTGATTGTTACAGTACTAGTTGTATTATTAGTAATGTAGCCAATCTGGTCTGTAGACAATTCTTCTATAGTACTACCCACAACAGATGCCATCGTAATAGTAGCATCGTCACCAGTTATTCCTAATCCGCTATGATCTATGATCAGAGTATATGTGCCAGCACTATATGTTATGCTGTAACCTTCTGCTGAAAGAGCGCTATTGGCTACAACCACATATTCTTTTGTTACATTATCACTAGTCAATCTAATTATATACTTGCTAGCCAGATCTGTGTCTGTATCGTATTTGTTCTTCGCATCCCAAGTAATGACATATTGCGATATCTGATATTTATCATTCGTATCATAAACTATAGATGCAGATATGGTAGAACTAGCCAACTTCTGCAACGTATACACATCAGACTCATCACTAATTAATGCACCAACCTTGCTAACACGAATTGCGAACTGCTGTTCGCCAGTAATATTATTTATGTTAGCTAGCTTTTTGCCGCCCTTGTTATATGCTGTATATGTATAGCCTTCTCTTCCTACTATCTCTGCCAAACCATCACTTAATACAATTTTTTCTGCTATATCAGTTCCAAATACAGCATTCTTAGTAATTGTCATATCTGTTGTCGCTGCACTAACCACCCCTAATCTTCCTGTTTTATTTAGCTTGATAGTATAGCTATAGGTGCCAGCATCAAATGCTGCAAAATCCAGAATCAGCTTGCCGCTAGTCTTTGATACGCCTAGCACGCTATTGTTGGTTCCTGTAATAGCGGACTGAATATTGTTAGTATCAACAACAAATTCTTCGTTATTGATGTCTAGGATAACTAAAGTATATCCACTAGGCAATGCACCTAGATCCAATTGCATTGTATCATTTATGGCAATCTTGCTTGTATCAAATGCATTGTGATATGTAAATGTAGCAGTCATACCACCTGTGCTATTATACGCCACATCGTTGGCATCATCTATTATTCCTACTGCATGGATATTAAGCTCACAAGTTTGCCCAGCCGTAACAAAGCCTATTTCTTTCAATTTTGCAATATCCAGTGTATATACGCCATTACTTGCAGCCAGTGCATATTCCGCCACATCATTCTTAACTGCATCGTTATACAACACTGAAGTAATAGTAGAACTAACCCCATCGATATTATAAATCAATGTGTTATTATTAGATTTGTTAGTAATAGTCAACACATATATACTAGTTACATTGACGCCATCCATCTTGTGGTTATAGAATGTTAATTCATCTTCGCTGACGAATGTTAAACCTGCAGTAAAAGCCGTATTCCTAATCTCGACTATATTACTTGCTCCTGAAGACAAGTAATAGTTGTCTCTACTAGATGCAGCACTGCAGACTACATAGTATGAGTAATTACCAGAGGTGATATTATCAGCAATGACCACTCTGCCCTCTGACTCGCCTAAATCTATATCTTGCTTAGAGTAAATTGCACTTGTAGTTAACTTCCTATACACATCATACTGAATACCAGATATTTCTGTATTTACCTTTGCAAAGGTAGGCCTATTGACTCCTTCAATACTAGTTATACTTAGTTCCACTGGAGCCAATTTGGTTAGTACAAACACTTTTGTTTGGCTATCTAGCACGAATCTTGTGGTTAATTCATTGAAGTCTGATGAGATATTACCAGAAGCCATCACACTGGCATTATATTCACCTGCAGATACAATTACATTCTTAGTATCATATATAGCATTCAGAGGATTAGTGAACTGTGCCAAGATATCAGAAGATCCCGCTGGCATATCTATGCCCAGTGTTATCTTGGACATATCAGACGAAGTAACATTGTTTAATCTTATCTGATAGTCTACAACCTCCACGCTAGGCTGAGCCAATCTTACTATTGTAATCTGGCTAGCAGTGCTACTAAGATACGCCATATCGCTCGATTGAGTATATGTAGCATTAGTATATGACGACATCTCAAAAAGATATTCGCCAACACCTGTAATCCCCAGTCCGCTTTCTCCTATAGCAATATCTGCGATATTGTAACCATAATACAAGTTGTTGATATTAGTGTTAAGAATAGCAGAATTACCCACGCTATTTATTGCATTGACGACATAGCGGATATTGTCCACATCCTCTATTTTGGATTTCTCCCACACAATATATTGTGCATCATTCAAATCTATAACAGAGAGTATTGTCTTAGCCAATTTCTTGAACTTGATTGCTGCACTATACTCGCTATCAAATGCACCAACCTTCCTTACCTTGACCCTAGCAGAATATTCTATTCCGTCTAATATATTGTAGTCTGCCAAATCTAACAAATCCAACTTGTTAACACTACCACTAATGTTTGATACATTGAATTCTTTTTTAGTAGATGCAGAAGATATCTCTACAACATAGTTACCAATGATACTATCTGCAAAATACATTGTATCGTCTGTAATAGTTATATCAGATATTGCAGATAGTTTCACAATAGTGCCAGAATTAAAATTAGATTGCAGGATCGTTGAACCACTAACCAATCCCATTACAGACAGTGTGATAGTATTATCACCTGAAACCAAAGCCTCCTCTATCTCTGTGCCAATATAGCTTAGATAATTCTCTCCATTATTAACTATAACACTAGCACCGCCCACTGAGACCTTGTAGGATATAGCACTATCTACGCTATCCCATACTATCTTGTCTCCAGCATCGTTCAGTTTGATATTATCAGTCTCCGCGAATTTATAGAACCCAATTGTTGTTGCTGCACCAAATACGCCTCCGACACTAGACACTGACTCAATGGTTATGACATATGCATCGCCACCTACATTGCTAGCAATCTTGTGATAACCCACGAAATTATCTAGCTTATCAATAACATTAATATTGTCATTGGTTGTAACAACATCTGAATATGTGGATGCCCCTATTTGATATGTAACGTTATAAGATGTAGCACCTGCGACCGCGTCAAATGATAGAATGCCGTCTTTGCTCAAGCTCACCCTAGTAGGTGCACCTATTGTCTGATAAACTCCACTCTTTTTAATAGTAGTTGTCTCATGATTGATAGTATTATTGTGACCCTTGGAGAAAATATATAGGTCATAAGTACCAGACTCTGTAATAATACTCTGCAGATCTACCTGAGAAGAAGTAGTTGCTGTCTTTGTAATAATATTTTTGTCAGATACGAACACTAACTCTATCTCTTCAATATATTTTTCTGATGTCGCCTTAGTAGGAATTGTATACGACAAAATACTACCGTTGATAGTTATGCCAAATGCATCTACAGATGGCGTATATTCACTTAAATCCACCTTGCTACTAGCCGCCACACCACTATCTATGACCAAGACATTGTCTATAGCCGCATTGCTATCCGCCCCCAGATCACTACTATTCATAGGCATAAATGCGGATACTGTCACAACATATTGATTGAAGTCCCCATTACTCCTAAGATCGGATAATACACTAGATGTAAGGTCAAAAATTGGTGTATTGTCTAATCCACCAAAGTCATTATAGTCTACAACATAATTCTTAGACAATGATCCGCTAACAATATTGACCAAATAACTAATCTTTCTACGCACGGACGCATCGTCTATAGCATGACTCCATGATATCCTCGTTGGACCATATGTAGTTACACTATTTGATCCAATTACAACATTCGCAGTAGTCTCGTTGGTGTATGTTACTGATACCGGGTCTAGAATTGCCACCTTAGTAACATTAGTAACTGGACTATCGAAAAACTCTATATCGTCCTCTACCACACTATTAAGGATGTTTGTATAATTAGCCCCTTTGTCCACAATTGTGGCACGGAACGATATGTCATATATCTTATCATCACTTCCTAGAGACGCCAGAGACCATGAATCTATTGCCGAGGTCTGCCTATACAGATAATCTGTGTTATCATCTATCGCCTTGAACGCCACAACAGCCTTAGCATTGGAGTCTATACCTTTTAGCTTAATTTCTCTATCCTTGAAAGAATATGTAGGAGTGTCTAATATATAGAACTTGTACTTATCACTCTTCTCACCACTGGTTGTGAGTGTATTATCCCCTAGTGCTTGTATAGTAATCTCATTAATAGTACCAGTATAGAATCCACCAGCAACATCTTCTAACTTGAATGACGACACACCCGCCATAGTTGTATAATTGATACTCTCGCTCTTACCGTTAATAGTGTATTGCAGCTGAACTGCATATTTGATCTTGCTAGCATCTATTGCCACATTCTCAGTATTGCTAGTAACAGGCAACCACGAAATTTCACTGCCATTATATTTCACATTGGTCACTTTGTTCAAGGTAGATGGCTGAGTCACAACGACCTTGACACTGCTAGACACGATTGTATCACCGCCAGATTTATCTGACACTGCCGCAAAAGTAATAGTCACAGGAGTATTACCACTAGGCATACTATTCACGCTAAATCTAACAACCCCAGTCTGCTCGCCATTAACATTATCTTCCGCCTTGGCTGTAATAGCCGAATCGCTAGTGGTTACCACTATATAATATTGATCCAGATTGATTGGACTAGCGACATATTTCAAAGAAAACTCATTGACATTATTTAGGTTAACCACAAATGTCTTGTCCTCTCCGTCAGATATATCCACCAGATTGTCGTCATTGGCCATTACATCTATACTCTCTACAGTATAGTTGGGTGGCTGCTTCATCAAAGACGCGACTAAGCCAATCGTTAACCCTACTATCGTTATACTCATGATAATCAAAATTATTTTTACAGATTTTTTCATTTCTCACCTACCACATATCATATGGCTATTCATCAATTTATGATCTAGACCAAAACACAATACCTTTCCCTTTAGTCTAGACACACATAATTTCCAGAGATATTTTATCATAACGACATATTTAGACAAAATATTTACCGATATATAAAAAAATAATAAAATTATATACATTTATTATCATTAATTGAGAGATTTTTTATTCTAGCAGCCGTACAAAAGAAGAAAATACTACAAAACATTAAAAAAATGCTTGGCAAAAGCAACCATTTTGTACTATCCTTTATACAACAAAATAATGGAGAAAAATATGTTAAATATTGTATTAGTAGAACCAGAAATCCCTCAGAACGCAGGCAATATTGTGCGTACTTGTGCAGCAACGGGAGCAAAACTATATATGGTACGGCCACTAGGATTTGAGCTAAGTGACAAATATTACAAGCGTGCCGGTCTAGATTATTTTGACCTAAGCAGTATTGAGGTTGTAGATTCTTTTGAAGAAATATATGAGAAAAACAAGGACAAACAATTTTATTTTGCCAGCACCAAATCTGCTAAGACATATGCAGATGTATCGTATTCAGACGGAGCATTTATCGTATTTGGCAAAGAGAGCTTTGGACTAAGAGAATCGTTACTAAAGGAACATTACAACGACTGTATCAGAATCCCTATGCTACCAGGAACAAGGAGCCTTAACCTGTCCAACTCCGTCGCAATAATTGTATACGAGGCGTTAAGGCAACAAGGGTTCAATAATATGCAAAACACTGGACAACTAACCAATAGAAAAGATTAAAAAAAATGTCTAAATATAGACATTTTTTTGTTTTCTATTTTATGAATAATAATTGATCAATTCTCCCATTTTGGCGGTCCTGATAACATCTTCCTTAATGGTGTTGTTCTCGCATTCTAGCACCACCTTGGATAGCGACACCTCATAGGCTGTCTTGGTAATCACCTCACCATTATCCAGTTTCTTCTGATACACTCTGCTCTGGATCCTACCAGACACACTTACCTTGTCGCCAATTTTGAAATTCTTGACATATCTAGCATTTCTGCCCCATGCTATACATGGGATATAGTCGCTCTTGTTATAACTACGATTGACAGCCAATAACACATCACATATCTCTCTATTGAATGGTGTAGTCCTATAGATAGGCTCCTTGCATACATAACCTACTATATCCACCTCATTTTCATCCTCTTCCACTTCTTCCAAGAACTCTCTAACAAATATTGTAAGTAGCAGCTTCGACTTATTATCCACTAATTTATTATAACTTCTGTATTGTCCTAGGAAGTGCACTTTCTGACCAATTGTAAGCCGCTCATTGTCTATCAATCTCTCAGAAATAGTAACTGGGATGATATCGTAAATATCCGACAACCTCTTAATCTTGATACTAAATTCATAGAATCCTTCACCAAATATTTCATGGCTAAATGTAGGCTCCTTTGTTATTTCTCCAGACACCCTTACTGTGTTATTGTTTTCAATTTCGTTCATTACTCTTTTTACCTCTTTTTATTAGTTTCTATTCATTTTCTCTTTGGATACCTAAATTATCAATATAATAGTTATCGTGCATAATCAGCTCGCCCACAGACACTATATCGTAGCCCGCATTTATTACACTCTCTATAATTAGCGGCAATGCATCTAATATATGGTCAGAATTGTTATGGCATAGTATAATGGAGCCACTAGTCAGCCTTGTCATCACCCTATCACAGATCTCTACTCCACTCAACCCCTTCCAGTCTAGGGTATCAATATTCCACTGAATAGTCTTCAGCCCAAACTCGCTGCTGGCAATATTGAGAAGATTGTTATTGTATGCTCCATATGGGGCACGGAACAACTCTACCTTATCTTGTCCAATAATATCCTCTATTAGGTCTATACTGGTAGACAACTCTAGTCTCATATTGTCAGTGCTAAGTGACGTCATATCTGGATGCGTGTTACTATGTGTACCTATCTCTAACCCATTGTCATAGATATATCTCACCATATCTGGATATTCTTCTACCCAAAACCCTACTAAGAAGAATGTAGCATTGATTCCGTATTCTTTCACCATATCCACTATCTGAGTCGTCTTGTCAGCACCCCACGCACTATCAAATGTTATTGCAACTTTTTTCTCCGTAGTGTCCACATTGTATATAGGAACCAGCCTAATGTTGCTTCCCAGATACACAGCAGAGATGGGCGTACCATATATACTAAGTGAGAGTATACACGCACATAATATAATTACCATTAGTAATAACAGATACTTTTTCTTAACTATTAAGTATTGCATAATTTATTACCTTTTCTATTTTATAAGATCCGCGAAATTTAGGGAAAAATATTCTTTAGCATATTTTGTCGGATAAGTACGACTTTTGCCAAGTTATGTCCACCAGACCAACATGTTCCCTCATTCATAATACAATATGCTAAAAAGTTCTCATTTAGACCAAAAAAAATGCTATTGACTTAATCATAATCAATAGCATTCTTCTAACATTCAATATTACATTTGTAAATTATTAAGATTGAACACACTCCAAGGGACAGCATCCTCTGGAGGCATAGAGACGAATGTCATAACCTTCTTTGTCGTAGGGTGAACAAATCTAATCCTATACGCCCATAGTGCCAAATTGTGTCCCTTAGCAAGAATAGCTCCGCCATATCTGACATCGCCGTACACGGGATGACCAATATGTTTCATTTGCACCCTAATCTGGTGACTCCTACCCGTAACCAAATCAACCTTTACTAAAGAAACCTTCTCCTTAGACTGCAGCACTTCGTAACTCAACTCTGCATACTTGGCACCGGTAGTCAGTTCTGGCACAACCGCCACTGTATTGGTCCTAGCATTCTTCTTTAGATGATTCCTTAGTGTAGCCACCCTCTCCTTAGGCTTACCATTAACCACCGCCAGATAGCTCTTCTCAAATTCTTTCGTCTTAATGCTCTCTGACAGTCTTCCTGCCGCCTTATCTGTCTTGGCAAATATCATTAGCCCACCGGTAGGCCTATCCAACCTATGCACTAGCCCCACATACACCCTACCCGGCTTAGAATACTTCTCTCTCAAGTAATTCTCTACCAATTCAACCATGCAAGTATCGCCAGTAATATCCCCTTGGGTAGGAATATTCTGTGGTTTGATCACAACCAGTATATGATTGTCTTCATATATAACATTTAGCATAAATATATCCTTTGTAAATTAATATACCATTAGTATGTTACATTTCCGCATCTTTGTCAACCAAAAACTTGATATCTCCACAGAGAATATCCGAATAACTGAAGCTAGTCCTATCCAGCATAGTTGCTTCGTCTGGCTTGATAATGAACATACTAGGATATACCTGATCTATAGTTGCATTTAACGTAATTAACTTGTTCCTTCCTCGATTTATCACCATTTTTGTAGACTTGCCTTGCAAGCTTCTAACAATCGATTTTACTTCATTTAACTTGATACTACCCACTCTCACAATAACTTAACCACCCTCCTAATATTAAAATGTGTCAACAAATATACTAAAAACACACTTTTAATATAAATACAAAATTTAGTGCCAAAATATGCCATAATTTAACCAGACAA
This sequence comes from uncultured Christensenella sp., assembly GCA_964434145.1. GTDB lineage: Bacteria > Bacillota > Clostridia > Christensenellales > UBA1242 > UBA11490. The sequence goes on from CAYSUG010000004.1 coordinate 52,197, forward strand.
TTACTATTGCAACCACAAAAACATACCATTTACGACAAAAAACAAGACTAGAAATCTAGCCTTATGTTATATCTTCTAGCCTAATACTCTCGCCAGTCTCTGCGTCTTGGAACATTACAAAGTATCCCTCACCATTTGGTTTGGTAACATCAATCGGAACCCACTGACTATACCCATCCAACCCATCTGGAACATTGTCCTCCGCATATGCTGGCACACCATATGCTACATATCTAACAACCTCTAATTCATATATCAGACCTACTACATACACCCTGCCGTTGCCCTCGTAGTCTACTCTGACCCACCTAGAATTGGGCACAACAGCGGCTAACCTAGATTCTTCTGGATATGCATCAAATAGTGCATCCAGCTGATCTGCTATCATTTCATAAAAATTAGCATCGTCAGTCGCAAGTAGTGAGTCTATCTGCCTATCCACCTCTTCATCACTAGCATCAAATAGTTCTTCCTTGCTCAAGAACTTCACCTCGTCTGAATCCCTTACGGCAAAGACTTCGTTGCGATCAACAGAAGTGCTCACCCTCTCACCTACTGCATTATCAATACCTAGTTCTGTGTTGACCTCGCCTATATCTTCCTTTGCCTCTTCTACCTCTTCCATAGATACCGATTCAAACAACGTATCTGTATTCTCTGTAGAATCTTCTACCAATTCCACATCAGCCTTCACACTGTCTAAACTTACATCCTTCTTAGCCTCTACCATAGTCGCCTTAGCACGCTGGGTACTCTCTATATACCCCAAAATTGTGGACTTGTAATTAGCAGTCTTGCCAGACTCCCCCCAGACTATAGCATTTGTATCATTTATTAATACACACGCTATGTCAGAATTTAAATCAAAGTCTGCAGCTAACTTGAAATCATAACCACTAGATTTTCCACAAATAACGCTCTGCTTGTACACCTTGCCAGCGGCCAATATCCCAAGTGTCATATCTCCTACAAATCTGCTATAATCTCTGAAATTAGCAAACACACCAGTTCTGGTGCTAACAATATTAAGAACACAAATATCTTTCTTATCATTAGTCAATAATATTGTCTTCTTGATATAATCCAAGACCAAATCCTCCAAATCGCAAAAAATTACTACTTTAGATATATTCTATCTTATACAAAAATGTGCTAACAACGAATAAAACTCACAACAAAAAGACAATATCCTCTGTCAAATATTGTCGAAAATAAAAAAAGCTAAGAGCAACAACCCCTAGCATTTCCTAATAATCAAATACCAGCATAACTAATATTAATAACCACATCCGCAGTAAGTATCGCATCTAATGACGCATCTGTCACAGACATAATGACAACAAATGTATGACTAGCACCATCCTTTCCCACACTATACCATGCAGAATCCTTCTCACTAGCGCTATCCTCACTCACGCCCAGCTTAACAGTAATATTGTCATCCTCTGTCATTCCACTGATGTCTACAGAATAGCACAACCAATCACTGCTTTTCTCTGACAGATTAGTAATAGTAAATGAATATACCGCTCTGCCAGTAGATGTAAGAGCCACGTCACTAAATCTAATATAGCCATTATCATTCCTATCTTTGGAAAAAGATACATTGCCACTATACCCTTCTACAAAAGGAATCTCTACCCCTTCCATATCACTAGGACTAGCATACTGTCTGCCGTGCGCCACAATTGAACAAGCCGTTCTATTACTCTTATAACCAATAGCCATAGATGTAGGTTCGTTCATACTGGATGCAGCTAAGACTAACCCAGCAGTCAAGGACACTACTGCCAATATCAAAACTATGCCAACTACACTTATGAGAATCTTATATCTATTACTCATAACTCATCCTCTCCCTTACCCAAAAAAATAAACACTACGCATAGTATAGCACAATAATATCTAATTTGCAACCCCTAATTTAGCCGTATTAGAATGTTGACCAGAAAAAGCGGTTTCAATAAAACCGCTTATAAATCATTCAACATCGATATTATTTTTCTTTCTAAAATCCGCCCTGCCTCTAAGTGTATGGTCTAGAATAATTTTTCTTATTCTTAGACTTGTAGGAGTAACCTCTAACAACTCGTCATCGTTAAGGAATTCTAGACTCTCTTCCAAAGTCAGCTTCCTTACTGGCTCCAATCTTAGAGCCTCGTCACTGGCACTAGAACGCATATTGGTCAATTGCTTTCTTTTGCACACATTGACAACAATATCATCCATTTTAGGATTAATGCCTACAACCATTCCGCCATAGACCTTGTCGCCAACCGTTACCAGCAATCTACCCCTCTGCTGAGAATTGAACAAGCCATATTGAATGCATTCGCCATTCTCGTAGGCAATTAGTGTGCCAAAGTTCCTTCTATCTATGTGTCCCTTGTATGGCTCGTATCTCTCAAAAATTGTGTTCATGATACCCTCACCATTAGTGTCGGTCAAGAATTGCCCCTTGTATCCAAATAGTCCTCTCGTAGGAATCAAGAACTCCAGCTTCATTCTGCTACCAGCGTTGGTCATTGTCACCAATTCACCCTTTCTAGAACCCATTGCATTGATAATAGTTCCCGCACAACCCTCTGGAACATCGATAAATAGCCTATCTATAGGCTCGTGCTTCACACCATCTATCTCTTTGATCAGAACTTTCGGCATACTTACTTGGAATTCATATCCATCTCTACGCATATTCTCTATCAGTATTGATATATGCATCTCGCCTCTGCCTAGAACCTTGAACGTATCTGCACTCTCAGTCTCCAGAACCTTTAGACTCAAATCCTTAGTAGCTTCTTTTAAAAGTCTCTCTCTCAGGTGCCTACTAGTACTATATTTTCCTTCCTTTCCACAGAATGGACTATTATTGACCATGAATAGCATCTCCATGCTAGGCTCAGATATTTTAACAAATGGAATGGTTGTCACATTATCCTTGTCTGATACTGTGTCACCAATAGCGACCTCTGTACTGCCAGCAATACATACTATATCACCCGCAACAGCCTCCTCTACAGGAGTCCTCTTCAATCCGTCGAAGACGAATATACCTGTTACTCTGAATGCTGGCTTTGAAGCCATGCTATCATGATAATTAGTAATAGCTAGGTTTTGTCCTACTTTTAGCTTCCCATTCTCTATCTTACCGATAGCAAGTTTTCCTAGATAATCATTCTGCTCTGCAGAACTAACCAACATAGCAAATGGCTTGGTCTCATCACCCTGTGGCGCATCTATATAGGATATAATAGTGTCAAACAAAGGCTTGAAATCTGTGCCTTGCTGATTAGGATCCTTGGAGCTAAAGCCATATCTGCTGGATGCAAATACAAATGGGCTGTCCAGCTGCTCTTCATTAGCATTAAGATCCATAAACAGCTCCAATACCTCATCCATTACTTCCTTGACACGAGCATCCTTCCTATCAATCTTGTTAATAACAACGATGACCTTGTGATTCAACTCCAATGCCTTCTGTAGTACAAATCTGGTCTGTGCCATTGGTCCTTCGAACGAGTCTACGACAAGTAACACGCCATCTACCATCTTCAGCACTCTCTCTACCTCTCCGCCGAAGTCCGCGTGTCCTGGAGTATCAATAATATTGATCTTCACACCCTCATATGTCACTGCTGTATTCTTGCTAAGGATAGTAATGCCACGCTCACGCTCTAGCGCATTGCTGTCCATTACTCTGTCCGCAACCTCTTGATTCTGCCTAAACGCCCCGCCTTGCTTCAACAATTCATTAACCAGACTAGTCTTGCCATGGTCTACGTGGGCAATTATCGCAATATTTCTAATATCTGTCATACAACACCTCGAATTTTTTTGGGAACAAAAAATATTTAAAACAAATATTTCGTCTCCAAACTATAAAAACTGCAATATTTTAGCACAAGATAATCCAAAAATCAAGATTTATTAGCAAGTAATTCACTTTGTGCCAGCATTATATCAGATTTTTTCAATTTTTAATTTTTTTTGGAAAAAACTCTTGACAATATATATATATATATATAATTTTCATATAACCACTATAATAAAGGAGAATAACATATGGGAATTATAGACAAAGTATCTAACTTCATTGATGACAAAATGCATGATGCGGCATTAAAGAAAGACGCAGCAACATATGGGCTAAGTGACACTCACTTCATAGACGGTGACTTTATGAAAAACATTGTTGGTTGGGAGCCCCTAACATATACTAACGAAAAGGGTACCGCAACAGTGGGCGACGGAATAAGATTCTATAGAGAAAATGCAGAAGGAAAGATGCAGGTCGTTACACTACCTGGTCTAAGCTCTAGACAGAATGCACCAAAGGCTTCTGGCTGTGCCAGAATGGGAATATCTTATGTCCTAGAGGGTCATGAAGATAAGCTAAAATCCAGTGCAGATTATCACAAAGTAGAGAACGAAGGCGATGTAATGGACGCCCTAGTCAGCGGAATACACTCTGGAGGAGAACAAATCATTACAGATTACTTCAATCCAGAATTTGCATCAGCACCACAGACCAAGGCTTTGTTACAGAAATCATGCGAAAAACATCTAGAACAGGCTCAAACGCACAATGAAGAGGCTAAAAAGCAAGGTAGAAAGCAAGTGTCAATAGAGTCCATCAAGGCACATGGCAAGAAAATCATGGATACACTTGCTAATATCGCCTCCAGATTCCGCCAACACGAGGAAATGGGAGAATAACAAAACAAAATAGTTAGGACAAACCTAACTATTTTTCTTTTCTGCTATCTTTTTGGCAAAATCCAACTCCCAGTCGTACGTCTCTGACTTCTTGTATTTTGCATATTTGTCTGCAAAATCCCTCTTCGTGTCCTTAGTTATTGCTAAGATATGAGTGTCATATTTCTCCTTATTCGCTGCCAATATTGCGTCCTTTGCTGCAATATCTTCTGCTGACCCCTGTAGCAGCGTTGCAGTCATATCCTCGTGATAATCCTCTAGTATCTCCATTAACTCACTCTCTGTCAACCTTGCCAAATCCCTGAAATCATACTCATCTGTCTTCTCCATGACAGATTTGATAACCACCAACTTCTCAATACTAGACACACCCTTTTCCTTCTTCTGATTATATAATGCCAGATCAGCATCACTCTCCGCAATTACGCAATATATCTCGTTATCTAGAAAATACTTACTGCACGCCACATATATCTCATTTTCTATGGCTTGGGTAAAAGTAGATGAGACAGATATCTGTACGCCGTTATTATCACCATCCACATCTATATATCCCATACTCGCACACAGCTGCAGATACTTTGGCACAGCCTCCTCTATGTTTAATCCAACGAATTCCTCACCCGCTAGCATTACCCTAGCCCTGTCATCCACAGGATATATAGTGTCTACTATGTTATTGCTATCTGTCAAGAACTCTACAGCCACCCCTACATCCAGCCTATAATATCTAGAAGACCGCATAGCTACACCTTCGCTAAAATATACAACTAGTGCCATTATAACAAAGACTAATATACTGGCAGAAATAAATATAATTTGATGAGATTTTTTCATAAAAATGTCCCCTTTGTATCTCATATTCTTCCCCAAAACAAGGCAATATAATCAAACAAGTAATAAAAATGAAATTTTATCAACAATACATATTGACAAATTAAAAATATGCTGATAAAATGCCTCTGTAAAAGACTAATAAAAGGAATGGAAAAATGAGTAAAATAGTAGAAAAGATAAAGGAACAAATCGCATTAAGAAAAAAAGCGAAAGAATTAAAACTCGAAATCTCTGACCTAAAAAATGCTGAGAGTGATGCATTTATAGGTTATGTACAGTTTGCAACAAAGCACGAAAATGAGCATGGCAAAGGAAAAAACATCACCGAACGCGAAGAGAAAAAACTAAAAAAGGCTCGAAAAATTAACGAGAAATTAAGCAAAGCTGAAAAAAAATTGCATGATGTAGAGGAACATATCAGACATCCTTTTGCACCTGAGACCAGCCCAATCGACGATGTTTTCATTCCATCAGACGGAGAAAAAAGCAGGTTCTTTCCAATACACGTATCTGCTAACGATGTTTTTATCCCCACAGAGGATAGTGAGAACGAGTTAAATGGTGATGGCGAATATGACACATATCTAGATGAGGATGGAAAGCCACTGATTTCTGAAAAGGATTGGAAAGATATCAAACAAGGAAAGAAACTACCACTGCCTCCTCACGAACATATAGATACGCCAGAGAAATAAAAAAGCCAAAGACAAATTGCCTTTGGCATATAGTACCTATAAAGATTGGGTACTTTTTTTATTTACTATGCACTATAGAATCCCCACAAATCAAAAGACACACTAAGGCCTGTAACAGCATTGGGTGTCGAACCAGACACAGCTATAACGAATGTTACACTATTCTCAATAAATTCTGAATCGTCAAGACTGTAATAATCAGTAAATTCACTACTATAATTCTCACGAAGTTCGCCATATGTTACAGTCTTGTTACTAGATGAGTACGTGGTCAAATCTGCACTATTAGTACTAGTACCTATCTTATATGTATAACCAGAGGTTATAGAAGATAGTGTCATCGATGCCATATCTAGACACTTGTTACTAGTCAGTGTATATACATAATAAGTTGTATTATAATAATCAGACTCTGATGAATATATATCATCTTGCAAGATATCTAATGTCTGTGCAATAACGGTAGAACCTGGCCAATTGGGATATGTTTCCTTTGCATACATATCTATATATTTAGAATCCAATAAGGTAGTTGGGCTATTATAACCGCCGTATACATCAAGAGTAAGCTTAGCAGAGGTATTTAATATATAAATATTTTGACCTACAATACTGGTGGTTAGTGACTTTGTTTTACTCTCCTCAAATGTATTAGAATATATATCTTTGCCCAGTTGGATATTGAATCCAACAGAAAGGTCAGCATCCATAGACAAATCATCTGGCTCTAGCCTTAGGATAATAGTTGCAGACTCGTCCGCTGGTCGAATAGATACATATTCTGAACTTCTCTCTGACAGACAATATTGATAATGTCCACAAACTCCCTCAAAAGTATCAGTATCTGAATTGTAAAGATAACCATCGACATCATTAAACTCTTTTCCAATACTTACCTTGATGTTATCATCCGCTGTCTCGCCAATTGTATTAACTAGTACACCTAATGCTGGCGCCTCATCAGTATGCGTATGAGCATAATTCGATGCCAAAGATCCATCATAATCTCCCGCTACCAGATTAGGTGTATCTAGGTTACTGATCTTGAAGCGATACTCTACGTATTCACCAGCACCTAACTCAACATCCTCGAATGTAAAGCCACCCTCTACAGACTCATCTGCAGGATGGAATTGTACACTGCCAGATGCTACTCCATCTGCTCCGTCATCTATTAATACTGTCGTACTTGTACCGCTTGGATTCACTACCTTGGCACTAGCTTCAATCTTCGCATTCACATTAACAGCCTTGTATGACACGGTCATGCTATTGGAAACAGTAACACGTGTAGCCACCAGAACCAGTGCAATAGTTGCTCCTATTAACGCAAGAGCCATAATCGCAATAATGCTAATTATTATAACTTTTTGTTTTGTTTTCATTCGTTTTCTCCTTTTTTTCATCATACTGCATGGCTCAAAACCGCACCATACAACTATAGTAGCAGTATACACTACCCCCCCCCCCCCGGGGGGGAAGGAACGGGGGGAAGGGGTTAAGTTTTGTGTGGGG
>CAYSUG010000005.1:0-43418 GCA_964434145.1 uncultured Christensenella sp.
CTAAATGGAATTGCATTATGGGGGGTCAAAATAGTTGACAACATATATATATATATATATAATTTTAGTGTACAATTTTACTTAATTCTATGCGTTTTTGAAACGAGAGTTATCCACATAGGATGAGTATGTATAGTATAAAATATTTTAAATAAAAAGGAGGAAAGTAACATGAAGACAAAGCAAAAAGTGTTAGTCATTACAATCATTGCTGTCATGGCATTGGCAATCATTGGACTGACCATTGGGCTAGTATTAGTGGCACAGCAAGCAACACTGAATAACAGCATGACTGTATCCTATACTGCCAACAATGTAGATGCTACTATTACTGCTACGGGCATAAATTACTCTACGGCTACTGCAACCACTGGAACAACAATAGAGTTATCTGACGGCACAACAAAAGACTTAACAACCAAGACATTTACATTCGATGCCGCTCAAGCTGAGGCCACTGGCGGCGTAGAGTTCGAGAAGGCAGAACTTACTGCTACTGGCAGAGCAGTATATACATTCCAGATTACTAATACTGCTAACACTGCAAACAAAAGAGAATTAAAGGTAAAAGCAACAGTATTTGATGCAAATTTAGATACTACTCCAACATTCGCAAACGATGGCAACGTAACAGTAAAAATAGGTACAACCGAAGAACTCGCTTCTACAATGACTGAAAACATTACTACTTCTACAGCAAATGTAGGTATTGGTGGATCATCTACTACACTAGTAGTTGTAATGAGTATTGACAACAAGACATTGGATGTAAATCAATACAAACTATCTATAAAATTAGACTTTAGCTACGACATCGCCCAAGATGATTGGAATGGCGAAGTTGGCACCCTTCCTGATGCAACTATTGTAGATGGCAAAAATGTTATTATAATTAAGACAGCTGAAGAATTGGCTGCACTAGCGCAATATGTTAATACAAAAGAAGCAACAACTACCGCTTCTCAATTCCTAGAAGCCAACAGAACAACAGTTAAGCTAGATAGTGATATTGATCTGAAGAACATCGAATGGACACCTATTGGTTATGGAACATTCTCTGCTCCATCTACTACATGGGTTGAAACTGGTAAAGTAATGGCATTTTCATTCGATGGCCAGGGACACACTATTAGAAATTTGAAAATTAGTAACACCACCGAAACTACACTTACACAATACGGAACAGGTTCAACAAAATTTGGCGGATCTACAGACAACGCATCTGGCGGTGTTGGATTATTTGGATGTGTATGCAATTCTACAATCCAGAACTTAAATGTTGCCAAAGCCAATGTAGCTGGTAACTATGCTACAGGTGTAATAGTAGGATATATGAACAGACCAAATTCTCCAGACAGAGCAGGATCTATCACTAACTGCCATGTTGTAGATGCAGTTGTAGATTGCAAATACGCTAACGATGAAGAAACTGGTGATAAATGTGGTGCAATAGTAGGATACTACTTCCAAGCCGTATTAGATAATTGTTCTGCAACAAATTCTGCAATAACTGCAGGTAGAGATGCTGGACAATTAGCAGGTGCTGTCGATGGGGGTAGCGGAGATAATAAGGGAGCAACAGTTACTCCTACTTGTATTGCAAAAAATGTTTCTGTTAAACCAAATAACTCATATACTGGTGTACGTATTAATGAATTAATAGTTGGTAGAGTTGTTCACCCTGCTTATATCTACACAGACCTAAACCAAACTATCAACTATCCTTATGATGCATCTAAACAGGTTTAATGAAATAAAAGCAAAAAAGTTAAGCAAAATTAATTTGCTTAACTTTTTTTTAATTCAAAAATAATCAGAGCAACCATAAGCCGAGTTCTGTATTGGATGGTTATCTATCTGGGACTATTGTCACCAATAGCCTCTAGCGATGTATGGAGGGACTGGCGAACAACGTTATAACGCCCCTCAATCTTGCATCAGGTGGGGTTTACAGAGTCCCTATGTTACCATAGAGCCTAGTGTGCTCTTACCACGCTTTTCCACCCTTACACCCTAGACATAATCTAGAATGCGGTATATTTCTGTTGCACTATCCTTGGAGTCGCCTCCACCAGCCGTTAGCTGGCACCCTGTTCTGTGATGCTCGGACTTTCCTCAAGAGTAAAACTCTCGCAACCATCTGTTTGCCTGACGACGTTATTATATCACAACATATATAAATATGTCAATATTATAAAAGTCAAGGTTATATAATATTCTACATTCCTCTTGTTGTTGCTCTATACAGAACATCTAATATATCATCACTATGCTTATCTGAGTTAGATATATATACATCCATAATATCACAACTATCCAAATTTTGACCATTAGTTGCGGCATAAATATCTTTCTTACTTGTGTCAATATCTGTACCTACTACAAAAGCCCTTAATCTGTCATCTTTTTTCTTCAAATATTCAACGAATCCAGTCATTACACCCATAGGAGAACAGCAATCGCACATTTTAACTAAATATGTCGTATTATCTGCTGTTGCACACTGTTGTACTATTGGAGTTATTGCAGAACATGGCGAAGCCCCAACAATAGCATCATAACCCGAAATATCTGTATCGTTATCAAACAATCCACTCTTGATATCAATATTTAAATTATCAAAAACCTTGGTACTAAGCCAATAATCACTAAATTGGTCCATTGACGTAACCTTGCCAGAGCCCTTTGCTAACATCAGTGAACTGACAGGAATCTTCGCAGAACTACCCACGTCTAGTATTGAAGTATATTCTACGACACCATTAACAATATCTACAAATTGTTGCGTCCTCGCTATATCCCTTTTAGAACAACGTCCCATCAGTTCCCCCACATTACGCCCTATACCAATACTTAAAAGTTCTTCCTTATTATACCTAAATTGCTTTATATAATTACGTGATATCTTAATATACTTCTTATATCTCTCTAGAAAACGACAATACTCTGAATCACTAGGATGCTCTAGCTTAAACATATCTATGAAGCGATCTACACTATCCACTTCAGCCTCTAAATATTTCTCAAAAAGCACACATAATGGTTTTTGATTCTTTTTTAACATTCCGTATCCATATTTCTTAGAACGCAACTCATTATATAACATCTCTTCTGTTGTCTTTTTCATCTTTTATCCCATCCTACGATATATGTACATTATATCACAATAAGAACAGTATTTCAATACTTCATCTAATACAAAATGCCTTAAATGTAATCATCCTTCTTCATTACATTTCTCAATGCCTTCAATGCTTTTTTCTCTAATCTGGATATATAGCTCCTACTAATACCCAACTTTGCCGCAACTTCCCTCTGGGCTAGTGCAGGAGTATTATTGAGGCCATACCTCATCTTGATTATCTCAAACTCTCTCTTGGTTAATGTCTTTTCTAATATTACATTTAGCTTTTCACTCAAGACTACATTCTCGACCATATTAGACACATCATTATCTTCCTCGAAAGCCAAGTCCATAACAGTAATCTTGTTATTTTCCTCATCTGCACATAAGATATCATCTATACTACAATCGTTCTTATGCTTCTTATTAACCCTTAGTAGCATTAATATCTCATTCTCAATACATTTTGCCGCATAAGTGCTAAATTGTGTACCATGACCCTCTTGGTAGCTATTGATTGCTTTGATTAACCCCAAGCTACCTACACTAATTAGATCATCCGCCTCTTCTGTCTGACTATATTTCTTGACAATATGTGCAACTAGTCTCAGGTTATGATGAATCAAAATCTCTTTGGCACGCATATCCCCTTCGTGAAATCGCTGGATATACTCAGCCTCTTCCTTGGCATTCAGCGGCTTGGGAAAACTAGAATTGTTATTGACATAAGCCGAGAAAAACAGAAGTTTTTGCATAAACATTGCAATACTCTCAAATATCATTTACTTCCCCCTTTTCTAAGGAATAAGATAAAATACTATATGTCGAATATTGTCATATCTTGCTTGTACAAAAATTTTCATTGTCCAAAAAATATAGAAAATTATAAATATAAAATTATTATTATAAATAAACTAAATAGACAAAATCTTAAAATTTATTTGACTTTACTAAAAAAAAATTATATACTTGTGATGGTTTAAAAGATATAATAAGGAGATTGTAATGGTAGAATATACATTTACTTCAATGGAAGATTTATTAGATTCCAGAATTAGCTCAATAGGAACTGCAGAAGCAACAAAGTTAGAAGATCCTATAATTAGCCTGATATGTGAAAGCATGGACGGAGATCATATTGTTAAAAGGATATTAAGTAATAGAGGCGAAGCATCAATGAACAATGAATATAATAATTTCAGAGCGGCGGATATTTTAACTAATTCTAATTGTTTAACATATAATAAAGATTCTCTAGAAATCGATAGCAATGAACTTTGTTCGTTTGTACAGGAAACAATAGACTCAGGTCAGGAAGATGTTATGTTTGACTATGATAATCTTATAACTTTTGTTGCAACAGCAAATCCTACAACAATAGTTAGATTTGAAGCTAAAATTAAAGAATGGTTAAGCGAATGCAAAAAAACTGTTGAATCTTATTCTAATCATGAAGAGGATTTCCCTTACGACAAAAAGAAAAATTTAGCTATTAAAATGGCAAATATTGAATATTTGGAAGAAAATTTAGACACATTAATTAGCTTCTCTCATGAGAATGCATCAGAATTTGATCCCGAGTAAAGATAAGACGACAGCATTAAGTTGTCGTCTTTTTTATGCATCACATTAGGAATAATTGTAATTATAACAAGAAAAAAGATGTCACATCTATGACACCTTCTTCAACAGAACTAAATTAGTTCTTCTTTTCTTTTATCTTAGTAGCCTTACCAGACAAATCTCTTAGATAATAAAGTTTTGCTCTACGTACCTTACCACGCTTAACAACTTCAATCTTATCAATTCTTGGAGAATGTACAGGGAATATCTTCTCTACACCTACACCAAAAGATACACGTCTAACAGTGAATGTCTCTCTAACACTAGAATTCTTTCTAGCAATAACAACACCCTCGAACATCTGGATTCTCTCTCTAGTTCCCTCAACAATCTTGTTGTATACTCTTACAGTATCACCAACATTGAATTCTGGAACCTCTGGCTTCAAATTCTCTCTCTCTAATGCTTCAATTAATGTCATTTTGACTTTTCCTCCTAATATTTCTATTACACAACTTATTGTTCATAATCCATGTATCCGTACGTCAATCTCGCACTATAGTGCAAATGCACCACATTACTATGTCTTAGCGGACCAATCGAAGTCACTATGAAAATATATCATATTTTTGAGCTTATTTCAAGTGTTTTTTGTAAAAATATCTAAAATATGAATAAATTTTTTCCGCTTTGAGTCTAGTATATGCATCTTTGTCGAATTTTAGACTAAAATGCGTTCTGTATGTATGTAATCGTGTCGCCCAAGATATCTACTACATCGAATCTAACCTTGGCATTTAGCCTATTTATCTCCTTGAGATACAGCTGTGCCACATTCCTAATCTTCCATATCTTGTTATCATCTACCGACTCTCTACCATAGCCAAACATCGCAGTCGTCCTATATTTTACCTCGACAAATACTATAAAATCATCGTCCTTTGCAATAATATCAATTTCGCCAATCTTGTTGCGATAATTTCTCTCTATAATCTTCAGCTTAGTATTCTTTCTAATATACTGCACTGCTTTCTCTTCATTAATGTCGCCCTTGACCTTGTTGAATATCTTCATGGCCTATTTCTCCGCTAGATTCTTCAGAAAGGTCTCTCTATGGATATCACATTTGCCATACTTTGCTATACACTCATAGTGTTCTTTTGTGCCATATCCTTTGTGTTTAGCGAAATTGTACTGAGGATATTTCTTGTCCATCTCTATCATGAGTCTATCCCTAGTGACTTTTGCCAGTATACTAGCACACGCTATGTTATAACTCTTTGCATCACCCTTCACAATACTATCTGTAGCTACATCTACATCGTCTAACTTTACCGCATCAATGAGAGCTATATCAAACTTGCCTTTTAACGCTTCTATACAATTTGTCATGCCCAGTTTGGTAGCATTAAGGATATTGACCGCATCTATCACTTTCTCGTCAATCAACTCTACATGATATGCCAATGCCTTGGATATAATCTGGTCATACAATGCCTCACGCTTTTTCTCTGTCAATTTCTTACTATCATTAACTCCAGCTATTATATCCTTGTCATCCAGAGGCATTACCACTATAGCTACACTGACAGGCCCTGCCAATGGTCCTCTGCCAGCCTCGTCAATGCCAGCTATGTGTCTAACACCCAGCCCTAAATACTCTCTATCAAAATTAACCATTTTTTCATCCTTTGTATTACTTTGTTTCCATCTTTTTTCTATCGTTCTTCTTCAATGCCGATATGTCTCTGACTGTCTCTAATGTGATTTTGCCCATCCTTCCAGCCTTGAAATCAGATATTATAGCTGTACAGCACCTATCGTAGTCCAGGTCACCACCACGAAGAAGGTAACGCCTAGACTGACAAATATCATCTATAATCTCTAGCGTATCCTCACCGTCATATATCTCTATCTGATATCTATCTTCTAGGATTGCCTTGTCAATCCTAACAATATCCTTGACAAAATCATACGCTAAATCATTAATATCGACTACGTCTTCCTTGATACTGCCCAGATATGCTAATGTTCTAGCCACTCTATTATTGTCAAACGCTGGCCATAGAGTTCCTGGGGTATCCAATATCTCTATCCCGCTATCAATTGTAACCCATTGTTTGCCTCTTGTTACTCCCGCAATATTACCCGTCAATGTCTTGCTCTTGCCACAAAGGTTATTAATAAGTGTACTCTTGCCACAATTTGGCACACCTAGCACTAATGCTCTTAATGTCGCATTAAGGCCTTTTTTCTTATATTTCTCTATCTTATTAACACAAGCCTCACGGATAGCACTCTCTACCTTTTTGCCTAGTCCACTGGTGGTGGAATCTATAGGCACACAAAGTCCGCCAAGAGATCTAAAATACTGCATCCATTCCTTGACCTTATCCTCTTGTGCCATATCTAGCTTATTAAAAACATATATTATAGGCTTGTCCTTTATTACCTGCGAGAACTTTGGATTAACGCAAGAAAAAGGAGCTCTACTATCTAATACATACAGAACTGCATCTATTACCGCAATCTCTTTCTCCATCATCTTCAGTGCCTTGGACATATGCCCAGGGAACCAGTTAATATGAGTTGAAAAACTCTCACTCATGTTGTTTCTTTTCCTTTTTTTACTAATCTATTTGACCACTTTTAGATCTTTGGTAAAAGTAGTCAGAGGTTCGCAACCCTCTCCAGTTATTAAGACCAAATCTTCTATTCTAACACCAATATTTAGTTCTGGAATGTATATTCCTGGCTCTATAGAGAATATTTGCCCTTCCTTTATAATCTCAGGATTGGATACAGAGACATCTCCTACCTCGTGATCTTCTAGACCAATAGAATGCCCAGTCCTATGAATAAAATATTCTCCATATCCTTTTGACTCGATATAACTCCTTACAGCAAAGTCTACATCACACATTCTTGCACCAGGTTTTGACGCATTTATGCCTAATAAGTTAGCCTCTTTGACTACATTGTATATTTCCTCAAATTTAGCAGATACATCTCCTATGAAAAATGTCCTTGTCATATCTGAGGCATAGTTATTTTTTATACAACCAATATCTATAACAACACAATCACCATTTTTCGCAACTACATCACTAGGCACGTGGTGCGGATCAGCAGCATTTTTGCCAAAGCTAACAATGGGATTGAACGCGACACCCTCTGCCCCAAACTCTTTGTATAACTTAATTATCTTGTCTGCTAATTCATTCTCTCTGATGCCTTCTGTGATCAAATCTCTGACCTTTGCCATTACTTGATCATTAATTCTTGATGATTCTTTCATCAATTGTTGTTCTTTCTTATCCTTGACTAGCCTAAGTCCGTCAACGATAAATGAACTATTAACAAAATTAAAACATTTTATATATTCACTCAGTCTTATAAGGTAACCAGAAGGACAATTCTTGTCTATACCTATTTTCTCATCACAGTCAATCATATCTGCTATTATTCTAACAGAATCATCCTCATCAGAATATTGAACAACCTCTACACCTTGTACGCAATTCATACCAAATAATCTGTTTATTATTAACCTTACAATTCCGTCCGTATTAACGTACAGACATAGCAACCTTTCTCCAGAATCTATTTTGCACCCAGTCAGATAGAAAATACTCATTTTATCCGAGACAATCAATTGTTTTAATTTTCTTTTCTTCATTTCTGAAATTAAATTAGTTATACGTTTTGTATACATACAATCATTTCCTTGTATTGTTTAATAAATGTGTAAATTTGTTTCTTATTGTTACACTAACCTTCAAAATACAATTTTGTAATCTCATTGTATCTATCTAGTAACTCATTCGACTGCAATCTTGCATTAAACAATTCTTTCAAAGTTAGATAAAACCACTTCATATTGTCATAACTATCCGCCTCTGTGGCTAGACACTGCCTGCCTCGTATTTGAAATGTTGAATAATCAGATAGCAGATTATGTAATTTGTCCGCGACCTCTACTATTAGCAGATCTTCATCCAATGTCTTCAGCCTATTTACAAAGTTCACCTTTCTCTCTTTGTATTCTGATATAGCCTTATCTTCTGTTAAGTTCATTACACTATCTGCCAATTTCTTGCCAAAATTATCACACAATTCCTCGTAGTCACACTCTGTATCCTCGATAACATCGTGCAGATAGCCTATACACACAGTATCCATGTTACAATTAGCATTCTTCAACATTGTACCAACCATGATACTATGATACACCATGTCTATATCTTCTTTTTTTCTCTTCAATCCTTGAAAAGCCTTGAATACAAAGCGAATAACATTCTCCTCTATTGTGTACACATTATACCTCTATATATGTTTTGCTATAAATTCGACCACATCGTCTTCAGTGCCTTAGTGATATACCTAAGGAACCCGTTAATATGAGTTAAAAAAATTTTTCTATGTTTCTATTTCGTTGTATATTCTATTATCATTCAATATTAAGTTCTAAACCAACACCAACTTCTCTAATCATTAATATTTTTGACATTTCTATTTTTGCCGCCAATGAGACACAATGACATGGATATAATTGTTCTATGTTATTTTTCTTTAAATAGTCTATTGTATATTTTAATCTTTCATCATTTTCAAACAAATGAAAACCACCAATTACGCCACAGATTCTATTATCATTGCATATCTTTTTTGCATACTCAATTATATTACAAATACCGCTATGCGAACATCCTGTGACAATAAACAAGCCATCCTTACCCTTGTATGCTATGGCCGAATCATCAAGTATCTCATCTTTTTCTTTATTACCATCAACTATTTGTTTTCCTATAGCATACCTTTGTTCAAAATCATTAATAACCGGAATTTCACCCAAATAAATTATATTTTTACTTATTTGAGTAGGCTCTTTTGTTAAGTGTAATTTACATGAATTTGATATTTCACTAGCTTTTAATGGTGAGCCAATATATAACCCAGTATTATCCTCTTTGTAATTAAAACTTTCTGGATGAGATATTAATTCAATATTTCTCTTTTTATTAAATATATATTTTAGTCCTCTTGTATGATCGTCATGACCATGAGATATCACAATTTTATTAATAGTGTTGATATCAATATTCATCTTTTCAGCATTTTTCAAAAAAGCATCTGAATAGCCTACATCGAATAAAATTTTATCTTCACCATCTTCTATATAATAACTTACTGCTGGTTCACCTAAATAATACATATCTATAAATGTATTGTTATCTACTAATACTTTTAATTTCATAACACTCACCTTAAATCCTATACATTCTTTGCTATAAATTCGACCACATCGTCTTCAGTGACCTTTATTTTATCCTTATCCTCAGTAGTTAATTCAGTAAAATATTTGTCAATTGTATTATATTTCGAAATTGAGTTCAGTGGATAGCCTGGATTAATAGTTCTAGACGGAGTATCTACCATGTAGAAATCCCCTTTACTCCATGTATAAGTACTCTCTTCTCCTTTGTCATTGATAACAGCTAGCCCATATACCCATTTACAATTAAGGCGTCCATTAATACCATACTCCTTAACCAACTTACAATAATGTTCTATCATCTCTTCATCATTAAGAGTTTTGCCATTAACACGTTTAACAAACAAACCTGGTTGTTTATCTTCTGGAACATTCTCCAGATATAGTGAATCATCCATTCCTATGCTAGCCATATTAGTCTGCTTATAGCATTCTCTTGCCTTGATCAGTGCATTCTCTATAGCACTCTTCCCATTCTCTTCTGTATCCAAATTTATCTGCAAATCCTTCAAGGATAACACTTCTATATCGTGTTTTTGCAAACCCTCTGAGAATCTCTTTGCCTTAGTAGGATTACCTGTTGCAAATACTATCTGTTTCGTTACAACCTCGCTAATTATCTCTTATTTTTTAAATATTTCTTATACATATCTGGTCTATGTTTCTTGGTCTCTAGTATACTCTGATCCTGCCTCCACTGGGCAATCTTGGCATGATTGCCAGATATCAAAACATCTGGCACATCTAGTCCCATAAATGTCCTAGGATGTGTATATTGCGGATACTCTAATAGTCCATCACTATGACTCTCCTCCACCACACTATCCCCACTATGCAAGACATCTGGAACATATCTAAGGATGCTATCTACCAGCACCATCGCTGGTAACTCGCCACCAGTTAGCACATAGTCGCCAATACTGATTTCTTCATCTACGCACAAATCTATCGCACGCTGGTCAATCCCCTCGTAGTGCCCACATAGCAATATCAAATGCTCTTCCTTTGCCAGTTCTGCCACCAATGACTGATTCAAGACTTTGCCCTTTGGAGACATATATATAACCTTGGTATTAGCCTTCTTATATGCCATAACTGCGTCATACACTGGCTGAGCTTGGATCAACATCCCCGCACCGCCGCCATAAGGATAATCATCTACCTTCTTATGTTTTTCCGCACTATATTCTCTAAAGTCTACAACACTAATATCGACTAAATTTTTATCTTGCGCCTTACCTATAAGGCTAGTTTGCAATGGCGAGAACATCTCTGGAAATAATGTCAATATATCTATCTTCACAATGATATCTCCTCTAGTATAGATTGAATAACAACCACAACCTTATCATCCGCATCAACAGACTGGATAACTCCCCTAGCATGAGGAAATTGCATCTCTACACCATCTCTATCCATACTGATAACCGCTGCGCCACCATAAGAATTGACAGCAGTAATTGTGCCCATGTATGCACCAACTTCCGTCATTACTTTGCAACCCAGCAGATCGTCAATATAATACTCGTCCTCACCCAAGACCTCATCCTCTACATCTTCTATGTATATAGGGGTATTACGCAGCGGTTCGACATTAGATATATCGTCTATGCCAGCGACCTTGAATATAGCAAAACCATCCCTTATGACAACTTTTTCTACTTCATAAGTTTTTCCCTTAATAACAACTTCTGCTAGTCCTTTCATATCAATTAAATACATACCCGTTGGCTTAACTCTGAATTGCCCTTTTAGGGCTTGTGGTTTTGTAATAATTCCTATTTCCATAAATATAAAACTTTCCTTTTGAAATATCTTATACAAAAGTGTAGCAAAATTCTAAGATAAAATCAAGTTATAACTAAGTTTAATAAATTAGAACAAAAAATAAGCGGCTGAATTATTATGCAAAACCGCTTATTTTTTCTTATTCATTCACTCTTAGAACATATCTCTTGCCAGACTTAATGCTAGCACTTCTTAATATTGTCCTAATACTAGATATAGTTTTGCCATTTCTTCCAATGATTTTGCCCATATCTTCTTCATTTGCCTTTACACTAATCACTGCAACTTTTGGCTTTGACTCATCTAGTGTTACTTCGAAATTCTCATTTCCAGTAACTGAAGAGATCAGATATCTAACCAAATTTTCCATATCGCCTTTCCTTATACTATACAAAATTTTAAAAGAATATGTTAGTTGTAATACGCGAAAGTATCACAAGAACACGTTAGTGTTCGTTGTTACATACACCCCTTCTCACATTTCAGGATATCTCACCCTCAGCAGTTGATATTGGTCGACGCAAGGCCGCAGGAATGCACCGCCAGGTATATTCATTCGGCCGCACCGTCTGCGAATATGTGAGTTGTGATACGTCAGTAGCACATTGAACACATTAGTGTTCGTTGTCCGCCAGGACAACAAACTCACATATTACTTCTTTTTCTTTGTATCAGTCTTAGGTGCTCTCTTAGTCTCTGCGGCCATCAAACCCTTAGTTACAAGCAATGTCTTGGCAGTCTCTGTAGGTTGTGCACCATTAGCCAACCACTTCTTTGTTTTCTCTTCGTCCAAAACAATCTCTGCTGGCTGAGTAAGAGGGTTAAATGTACCCAACTTCTCAATATACTCGCCGTCTCTTGCCTTTCTAGAATCTGTAACTACTATTCTGTAAAATGGTGATTTCTTATCGCCTAGTCTTGTCAATCTAATCTTTACTGACATAATTTTTTCTCCCTTTGTTAATTTATTTACTAATAATTTTACCACTCATAGTAATTGTGTATATTTTCAGCACTAGACATAGTGTCTAGGTGCAAAAAACCAAAATAATCTACATTGGCAGTCCCATGCCCTTCAGTGCACTAAGGCCTTTGCCACTCTTCAATTTTTTCATCATATCCTTGGTTTGTTCAAAATTCTTCAATAGGATATTGACGTCTTGGATAGTTGTCCCACTACCTGCAGCAATACGTTTCTTATGACTACCCTTGATAATCTCTGGATTTTCTCTCTCCTTTGGCGTCATAGAACGGATAATTGCCTTGATTTTCTCTATTTGTTTCTCATCTATAGCATCCGCATTCAGCTTCAACTTGCCCAACCCTGGGATCATAGACAGCATACTAGTTATGCCGCCCATCTTCTTTACTTGGTCAAACTGCATGATGTAGTCGTCTAGCGTGAAGGCATTCTTACGGAATTTCTCTTCCATCTTCTTTGCCTCTTCTTCTGATATAGACGCTTGTGCCTTCTCTATCAAGGTCAACACATCGCCCATATTTAGGATACGGCTAGCCATTCTGTCTGGGTGGAACGCCTCTATATCAGATATCTTCTCACCTACACCACAGAACTTAATTGGCTTATTAACCACTTGCTTAATACTAAGTGCTACACCACCTCTGGTATCACCGTCTAGCTTGGTCAATATTACGCCCGTAATATCCAATGTGTCATTGAATGTTGTAGCAACAGTAACACCGTCCTGACCAGTCATACTATCAATAGTCAGAAGAATCTCATTAGGTCTGGTTATATCCTTGATATCCTTCAGCTCTTGCATCAGTTCCTCGTTAATATGCAGTCTACCAGCGGTATCAATAATGACAACATCATATCCCTTCTTGCTAGCTTCTGCCATTGCATCCTTTGCAATAACTTGAGGCTTCTTCGTCCCTTCTTCGAAGACATCTACCTTCGCATTGCCACCCACAACCTTCAGCTGATTAATCGCTGCAGGTCGATATATATCGCACGCTACTAGTAGCACCTTCTTGCCCTGTGTCTTCAACATATTGGCTAATTTGCCACACATTGTGGTCTTACCAGCACCTTGCAGTCCACACATAAGGATAACCGATGGGCTACCACTAAGATCCAGCTTCGCGTTCTTATTGCCCAGCAGTTCGGTCAACTCTTCGTGAACAATCTTGACTACTTGCTGACCAGGTGTTAAACTCTTCAATACCTTATCGCCGACAGCCTTCTCTGACACACGCTTCACAAAATCTTTGACAACCAGATAATTAACATCGGCCTCAAGTAGCGCGATCCTAATCTCTCTCATCGATTCCTTGATTTCTAACTCTGTCAATCTACCCCGCTTAGTCAATTTGTCCAAAATGTGAGTTAGTCTCATACTAAGATTACCAAATAATGCCATACTACTCCTTCAATATATCCAAGATACTCTGGATATCACTCTTTGTAATAGTGCTATCTCTCAGCACTGATACTATTCTATCACATTTCTCGCAAAATCCTAACTTTTCTTCATAATTTTGAAGTGTTTTTAGCGATTCCTTGATATTATAATTGACTGCCTGTCTAGATATGCCATACAACTGAGATATCTCTGACAGAGTCAAGTTATTGACCAGATAGTCCTGTAGACAGCCACGCTGCTTCTCAGTCAATAGTGTACCATACGCATCAAATAATTGTAAATTCTTAAGATTGTTAAGCAAATCCATATTATTCAACACCTTTTGTAAAGTAAAATTACTTGACAATGTCATTATATAACAATATCTCATCCTTGTCAACACTTTTTCACAAAATTTACTCCATTATTGATAAAAAAAAGTTATGCATCACTACATAACCAATTATTAGCTAAATATAGCCTTCAATACAACACCAACCACAAATGACAACACTGCCAGCAGTACGGTACGTATAATTAGCATCCTAGTATTGCGTCTAGAGTTGTTATTCTCCCTCACAAACGCCTGACCATGCTCTGTTAATGTAATGCAATACACTATCTCTCCCTTTTTGTCCGAATGCACGACCTCTATGTAGTCATCAAAAGCAAGATTTTTCACAATCTCTTCGACTGCATCTGGCGTCAAATCTACCTTAGAATACATATTAGACATTATATCCTCTATAGACAGCAAGCACTTGCCGCCGTTGGTGGTACAAGCCTCGTATAGATAACTCATTACTAATTTTTCTTTTCTATTCAACATTCTATCCTATTACCCCATATAATAGACTGCCAAGAAATGCTCCTATCATGCCACAAATAGCCGAAATGAATCCAACTGCTGTAACAAATCCAGAATTTTTTCTCATTACACTCTTATTTATCTTGTTCTCTTCGTCAATATTTCTTGCCTTTGGCATGATCGCCAGACATATCTGTTTTACATCTATATATTTGACATCAATATATTCATTCTGCGCCAAATAATCAATGTATTTGGTTAACACCTCTACATCTATCTTCTGCGACAACTCTGCCAAAATCTCTGTTATCTCTAATATAGAATAGCTGTCAGTCCCACACATTGCCTGCAGTACCCTAATTATTTTCTTTCCCAGCTTGTCTAGCATATATACCCCTTTATCTATCACAAGAATAACAAATGAGCGATTCTTTGGCAAACAAATGAATTTAATTTCTGAAATTAAAGCACATGCTTTATCTTCTGCTTCTTAGATAACTTGTACAGCACTATCTTGGTTCCAATAGTCGTAACAATCTCCGACCCTGTCTTCTCTGCCAGAGCCCTTGCCAGCTCTTCCAATTCTTCATCGCAATTATTTAGAACTTTAATCTTAATTAGTTCATGTGCAAATAGATTGTCTGCCACTTGTTTGATAACATTGTCTGTCATTCCGTCCTTGCCAATCTGCACAATATCGTCCAATAGTTGTGCCTTGCTACGAAGAAAAATCCTTTGTTTCTTATCTAACATATATTTTCCTGATAACTATTCAGCGTACTCGAATTCGATATCACCAAATATTACCTTATCCCCCTCTTTTAAACCTTGTCTCTTCAACTCTTCTATTATTCCACTTTCCTTAACACGCTTCTGGAAATACGCATTACTCCTTAGGTCGTCCAGTGCAACATTTCCTAACAATTTCTCCACCATATCACCAAAGACCTCGAAGCCTTCTTCTGTCTTGACAATCTCGTACTTGGTATAATCCTTGTAGTCGATATCAAATTCCTCGACCTCCAATCGCTCCTTGACTGGCAATTTTACCAATTGATCGATGACTTCTTGCATCATCTTCTCTACGCCATCATTAGATACTGCACTTATTGCATATACCTTGACATCCTTGCCTACTTTTTGCTTGAACTCTTCTATCTTGGACTTGTCCACCAATAAATCAGTCTTATTAAGAGCGACAATCTGTGGCAGCCCCGCTACCTCGTCACTATATGACGCCAATTCCTTGTTAATAGCCAGATAGTCCTCATATGGATCTCTGCCCTCAGATCCAGAAACATCTATCACATGAACTAGCAATCTGGTTCTGGCAATATGCCTAAGAAATTCATGCCCCAATCCCAAACCCTCGCTAGCACCACTGATCAGCCCTGGGATATCTGCCATAACGAATGAATAATTGTTCATGGATACGACACCAATATTAGGAGCCAGTGTTGTGAAATGATAGTTTGCAATCTTAGGCTTAGCATTGGATACTATAGATAGTAGTGTGGATTTTCCCACATTAGGGAATCCTACTAGCCCTACATCAGCCAAAGTTCTAAGTTCTAGCACGAACTCATATTCCTTAGTCTTGATACCCTTCTCACTGAACCTTGGTGCCTGTCTAGTAGGTGTAGCAAACTTAGCATTGCCTCGTCCACCCTTGCCACCTCTTAGCAAAACAACCTCGTCATCCACATTCATTAAATCCGCTAGGACATTGTTATTCTCTGCATTCCTAATCACTGTTCCTGCTGGGACCTTGATAATAACGTCATCTGCACTCTTGCCATACTTGTTATTACCGCTGCCATTCTCGCCAGAATCCGCATGATACACCTTCTTGTATCTAAAGTCTATTAGGCTGGACAGATTTTTATCGGCTCTGAATATTATACTGCCACCACGACCGCCGTCGCCACCATTAGGTCCGCCATTAGGAACAAACTTTTCCTTTCTGAATGCAACAGAACCATCGCCACCATCACCAGCCTTACATTTTATCTTTACCTTGTCTAAAAACATATATAGTCTCCTAATTCTTCTCTTGTATACACTCTGTAATAGTGATTATATCCCAAAAGCCAGATTTATACAATACCAAAAGTACAAAAATATCCATACTAACTAGCAAAACCAGCACAAATCACTATGTTTTGCTGATTTTATTTATTATTTTCTCTATATTTTTTGCACAATTGCTGCATTACGCAACCGTCACATTTATAAGCTATAGCCTTGCAATGATATCTACCAAAAAGCAACATCAAGTGATGCAATTCTATCCAATGCTCCCTAGGATACATTGACCTCAATTGCTCTTCTACAACCCTAGGTTCGTCGCTACTAGCAATACCTAATCTATTGGATACACGCAATATATGTGTATCTACCGGCATTGCAGGAATATTATATCCTACAGATAGCACTACACTAGCAGTCTTTCTGCCCACTCCAGGCAGAGTTATTAAGACATCAATATCGTCTGGCACTACCCCATTGTACTTCTCTGCTATAACTCGCGACGTCTGGACAATATTCTTCGCCTTTACCCTATATGTGCCGCAAGAATGGATAATGCTCTCAACATCGCTAATATCTGCATCTGCCAACGTCTCACAAGTAGGATATTTGGCAAAGAGAGTAGGTGTCACCATATTAACCCGCTTGTCCGTGCACTGAGCACTGAGCATTACTGCAATCAATAACTCAAATACATTGGAGTAATTCAATTCGCACACTGGGTCCTTGATAATACTTCTAAGTGTATTTAAAAGATCTAATGCATATTTATCCAAGCATTGCCTCCCACTTATTATTTTTTTCATAAATTAGTGTATCAAAAAAAGAGTCAAAACTGCAAACATTTTGACCCTATTTCAAAAGCACGCTATTAAAACCACATATTACTAACTAGCACAAAAAACTACACAATTTTAGTGTATTGCACTCTTCCAAACCCTCTTTGCTCTCCAAATATTTTAAACGAAGAGCGAATATTCAAGCTCTTGATAGCCACAATTATTCTATTGAGTGCTGCATATCTACATCTAAGAGACAGCCCGCACGAAGACGACAACTGGTTTGGTGTAGGCACAACCACTCCCTTAACTCCCATCCTTCTAAGATAATCATATAGCCTCATTGTATCTGTTCTGTTGTTAAATATAACCACTATATATTCCATGTCCATATCACCTAAAACGCTTTTTATACATAATATTATAGTAAGCACCAAATATGTTAATACAAGGACAAGATAATGATATACTTAGACAATTCTTCCACTACTCATAAGAAACCAAAATGTGTGATAAGAGCGATAGCAAAAGGGCTAAAACAATATAATTACAATCCAGGTCGCGGTGGATACAATAACGCAATCCGAGCCAATCTAAAGGTACTGGAACTAAGAAATATAGCTACGCTATTCTTTGGAGCTGAAGATTGCACCAATGTAATAATAACCAAGAGCTGCACAGAGGCTACAAATATAGCACTCCGTAGCAATCCGAAGAAAAATGGTCATATAATATCTACAATATACGAACATAACTCTACCTTGCGAACTCTGGATTATCTGTACAAGAATTTTGGCATAAGCTATACCCTACTAAAACCCAACAAGGACGGCAAAATATGTGCATCCGATGTGGAAAAGAGCATAAAACAAAACACATATATGGTGGCAATAAATCATATATCTAATGTAACTGGCTGTGTGCAAGATATTGCAAATATTGGTGGGATATGCAAGAAACACAATCTAATATACTTGGTAGACGGAGCCCAGAGTGCGGGACACAAAGATATAAATATGCGAACAATGAATATTAACTATCTTAGCATTTCAGGACACAAAGGAGTGTTTGGCCCACAAGGAATAGGACTGCTGATATGCAATAACGCCACACCTACCCCACTAATATTTGGCGGCACTGGCACATACAGCGAGAGTGTAACACAGCCCATTGACCTGCCAGAAGGACTAGAAAGTGGAACAATGAGTATGGCAAATATTATGGGACTGACCGCCGGAATTAAATACACAATGAAACATTTACGCAAGATAGAAGAAAAGATAACAAAGCTAACCCTATATATCGTTACCGAATTAAGTAAAATTAAAAAGGTAAAATTGTTTTCCAATATTGATTCTTGTGGAGTGATATCATTTAATATAGAAGGCAAAACTAGTACCGAAGTAGCAACGGAACTGGACGCAAGAGGGTACGAGATACGCAGCGGACTGCATTGTGCACCAAAGGTACATGAGTATTACAAGACTACAAATGTAGGAATGTGCAGAGTTGGACTATCGTATTTTAATACAATGAGACAAGTAAAAAAATTAGTAAAAACCATAAAAGAAATGTAGCAAAAAATCAATGCTACATTTTTTTCACAAGCCATGAGTCTGCAAGAGTGTATGTAGATCTAGCCAACCATAGCCTTCGCTATTCCTATCACCGGTAATTGGTCTACAATTATTGATGAGAATATTCTTGATCTGATCAGGCGTGTGCATAGGATATTTCTTGAGTAATCTACACACAACTCCTGCCACAATTGGCGTAGCCACACTGGTGCCACTAAACCTATCATAAAACTTGCCAGTTATACCAAAATTGGAGGCAGCCATAACCTCCACACCACTGACAATAAGGTCGGGCTTGTAATACCCAAGAATGGGCCCGCGACTGGAGAAATCTGCTACACTGAATCTGTCCTCATTGTAATTATCGCCTACACGCATATCATCCATGGCTCCTACACTGATTACCTTCTTGCTAGCACTAGGTGACTTAATTGTCTCCGGCGTTGGACCACTGTTGCCACAAGCAGTAACCACAACTATCCCTTTGTCCCACAAGGCATCAACTCCGGCAATCATTGGATCGTTACGCTCTAATACATTACTACCGAAGCTCATACAAACAACCTTGATATTATACTCCGAAGCATTATCATATATCCACTGCATTGCCCTAAGTATATTTAATGCATTAGTCTCGCCATTTTGATCTAACGCCTTTATTATTACTATATCATTGTTTTTGTCAACACCACTATACTTTTTGCCAGACACTATACCACTACCAGTCAATAACGATGCAACCATTGTCCCATGACCATTATCATCGTATATGTTATTTTTTGATGCAATTTGGTCTATAAACGATATCCGATTATTTCTATCCAACAAAAAATCCACATGAGGATACAACCCCGTATCAATGATTGCTACAGCAAACTTCGCAGAAGTTATAGTATCATCTATTCCTATTATTTTTTTAGCAACATTGACCATGGTACACACCTTGGGAGTAGACGAAATATAAACAACATTCTCTGACCTGGCAACACTATATATACTGTTCAACTTCATCTCTACAGCAACGGAACGAATGCAGCTGAAATATTCCGTATCTACATCTCTTCCTATTGTTTTAATATAGTCATTGGCGCTGTCTGCACTATCGAACATTATGACGCAACTTCTAGTATCTTCTCCACTACATATTCTAATGTCTGATAATAGCGTTTTATCAATCTTCTCTAACATTATTGCACCATACCTATTAGCGTCTCGAAATATGCTTTTTGCTCATCACTAAGATGTGGAAATAGAGTCTCTCGAAGAAGAGTTAATTGCTCTTCGCTATATCCACCTTTGCTCTTTACTATCTTGGACTGCTTGATATATTCTTGCATCAATTCATTCTTGGATAGCTTGGAATACTCTGCATACTTTTCTTCCGCAGATTTGCGATTTGTGGAACCATTAGACGACGTATTATTATGTATATTTTTTTCACTACCTACACTGCTTTTTTTTGACTCTTCTGTATCGCAATAATTTCTAAAATTCATATATACACCTATTGCCCTATTCTGTAATTTTCTTACCTTCTACTATTTATGTCAAAAGATAATAAAATGTGTTATATGCTCATTGCACAAATTTTTCAATTAAGTCATATAAGTAATCATATTTGTCGCATAAATCATGCTCTGAAATAAACATCATAAACATTCTCTAACCACAATATTTAAATTCAACATAAAGATAATAATATAATGAGGAGAAACATATGGCAGACAATTTCTCATACAACTCAATTGATGAAATAAAGAAAATGTATCCTTATGGACAGTTCCCTCACCAATATACTCGCAAACAAAAAGAAATGGACATCAATAACCATAATACGTATAATTACTATACTAACGACAAGTTTGAAAAAGTATCCACAATGAGTGTGGATAAATCAAATGAACCGGAGCCAAATAATCATGGTAAAGGACTAGACATCAAGACATTGCTGCCACTGATATCGTCATTCACTGACCACAAGAAATTAAGCTCTGGCGATATGTTGAATACAATCCTGCCACTAATGCTAGGCAACAAATCCAAGGATATATCTGCTATACTGAAGCTATTTAATAAAAAAAATGATGACTCTACCAATCATCAGCAAACCAAGAAGATAGACTTGCCACCTTCTCCATATAAGGAAATCGATACTTATGATAAAGCATAATTCCCCCCTTATTAATTTCACCCTAAACAGACGCAATTAATTGTTGTACTGTTTTACCTTACATATAGCAGAAGCTATAATAAAAAAATATAGTTATCCCAAAAAACAACTATATTTTTTTCATTAAAAATTTCTAGAATACAAATTTTTACAGTTTTTTACTATATCCATTGGAGAATATCTTCTAGCTTAGCAAGGCCGACATTTCGCTTTGCTACCTCGCCCTCTCTAAATAAGATAAGAGTAGGCACAGATACAATATTGAATTCATTAGCCAGATCCTCGTATTCATCCACGTCGACTTTCTGAATATTTAGTCCTTCTACATTCATTTCTTGCAATTGATGAATAACCTCGGACTGCAATTTGCATGGCGTACACCATGTGGCATAGAAATCAAGTAGCACATACTTGTTTTCTTTTTTTAGCTCATTTAATTTCTCTATTGTCATAACATTACAACCTCTCTTGTATATATTTGACTACATTTGCCTCAGATATTCTCTCTTGGGTACCTTGGTACATATCTTTAATTGTAACCTCGCCGTTTTCCAGCTCTTCGTCGCCAATTATTGCCACAAATCTACAATTTAGCTTGTCCGCATACTTGAATTGTGCTTTCAACCCTCTTTTCATTAAGTCTGTCTCTACCCCTAACCCTGCTCGCCTCATAGTGCTAGCCAGTCGTAGGATAGGTGTAGTATCTGCTACTGCATTGGCAATATATACATCTACATTATTCTCTTCTGGGAAAGTATAGCCTATACTCTCCAGATATAATATAAATCTCTCTATTCCTAAACCAAAGCCCACGACCGGTGTAGACTTGCCGCCCAAATCTTCTATTAGGTTATTGTATCTACCGCCACCACCTAGTGCAGTCTGGCCTATTGTCTTGTCAATATTTAGTATCTCAAACACGACACCCGTATAATAATCCAATCCTCTAACCAAGTTAGTATCTACTCTATATTTCAGCCCCAAAGCCTCCATAGAGCTCTTGATTTTATCAAACTTCTGTGCACAAGTTGTACACAAGTTTTCAGACAATTTTGGCGCATCCACTAATTTCTCTTTGCATTCTTTTACTTTGCAATCTAACACCCTTAGGACATTCTTCTCATATCTATTGTTACAATCCGGACACATACCTTTCAAATATGGCTTAATATAGCCTCTTAGTTTGTCCTTATACGCAGCATTACATTCTTTGCAACCCAGATAATTGATCGAGAATGTAGGATAGATGCCAAACTCGCCAAAGAAATCGTTCAGCAGCATGAATATCTCTATATCACTCTCTGGGTTATCACTACCAAACATCTCTACGCCAAATTGGTGATGCTCTCTTAATCTTCCTGCCTGAGGCTTCTCATATCTAAAGCATGGTGTCTTGTAATAAGTCTTTAAGGGCATTGCGTTATTAAATAAGCCATTCTCTATAAAGGATCTTGCCACACCCGCCGTGCCCTCTGGCTTCAAAGTTATGCTCCTCTCACCCTTGTCCAAGAATGTATACATCTCTTTGTTGACTATATCACTACTATCACCAACACCTCTGACAAACAACTCTGTGTGCTCAAATGTCGGAGTCATAATTTCCTTCAAATTATATCTCTTTGCAATCTTATCAATCACTCTATATAATGCATGCCATTTATAGCTCTCGCTAGGCAATACATCCTTTGTTCCCTTTGGAATATTAACCATAATATCTCCTTTGTTATTCAAATTACTCTTTTATTGTACTACAAAAATCTGTAGTTGACAACAAATCTAACTTATTAACAGCTCTGCTACTAGCAATGAATAATAAATTCTTGTCATAATCGGTTACATAATTGGTGTTACTAGCGTCATGAACTATCACGTAATCAAACTCTAATCCCTTACTATTGAAGGCAGATATGATATTGACATTTTCGCTCAAGACATCCTTGTTGCTAGAGATCAAAGACACATTCTTCATCTTAGCGTGCAATCTGGCATACAGCTGTCTTGCTTGTCTATTAGTCTTGGTTATTATAGCCTTCGTATGATATGATTTATTATCTTTCAGTAACCTTGCTATTGTAGATAGTTCACTATTTGACTCACACGCCACCAATCCTACCTCATCGCCAGCTCTATGGACATATTCAAGGCTCTTATTATTAGCCAAATGTGCAAAAAATTTGGTAATTTGCATAGTACTACGATAGCTCTTGGTTAATTCGACCTTTTCCACAGACTTGCCTAAAATATCCTCTATATTTTCGTATATCTCCTTGGCACCATTATACTCTACACACTGCCCCACATCGCCCAACATAGTCTTGGTTGCAGGATATAGCATATCTATAATTTTTAGCTGCAATGCACTATATTCTTGTACCTCATCCACCACTAAATGCTTGATATTTGTATTAGGCTTGTAACCAGCCAAAAACATCTTGATATACCATATGCCATACGCATCTTCATTCTTAATTTTGTCACCTCTTAGCCTCATTTCTAGACCTATTGTCTTCAGAAAATCTAGATATTCTGCCACAGGTTTCTTCGCCTCTACAAAAGAATGTAATTTCTCATATATCTCAATCTTCAGTTTCTTTATAGCACCAGCACTCTTCACGTTATAGAAATAATCATTGACTAGTGCCTCGCTCATCCATACCAGCCTTGTGAATATATTCTGCTCTGAATATACCTCATAGTACATTCTGCTGATCTTCTCGACTGGGATTATATTGCCCATTATCATAAAGGATTTTGGCTTGAACGACTGTGCTATCACGTTGTAGCAATAATCCTTGATACGCCGATAGAACCATAGCGAAGTCTTTGCTCGCCACGACTCTACCTGACTAGGGTTATTGATTATCCTATCAATACTCTCGTACTTATTCTCAATAGGTGCAATCTTGTGCAACGCCTTGGCACACAATACATCCAATATAACCTTACTGACATCTTGCTCTGCCAGCTCTGGCAATACCTGGGATATATAACTAGAAAAAGCATTGTTATGCGACAGCACTAGCACGCTATCTGATGTCAATTTCCCCTTCATTTTATATAGCAAGTATGCTATTCTATGCAATGCTATCGCGGTCTTACCAGAACCCGCCACACCATTAACTATTAGATCTACGCCATCACTAGATCTAATTACCTTGTTCTGCTGCGATTGGATAGTCTGGACAATACTCTTCATTAAGTTAGAGCCATTACGCCCTAATGCATCTTGCAGCAATTCATCCTCTATAGCAATATTGGTGTCGAAGAAATACTCTAGTTTGCCGTCTACTATCTTGAATTGTCTCTTATTCAGAAGATCTATATCTAAGGTAGAGTTATCTGATACCACCTTCGCCTTGCCTACTTGATAATCATAATACACGCTAGCTATTGGTGATCTCCAGTCTAGCACGACAAAGTTATTGTTGTCGTCATTAAGAGTATGCGTACCTAGATAATATTTCTCCTTAGTATTAGTATCTACTGGCAAGATATCAATACTTGCAAAATATGGACTGGACAGCATCTTCTTATATACATCTTTCTCTAGTTTTAGCCTAGACAAAGCCTGCATCTTATACTCTAGT
The DNA here is from genome assembly GCA_964434145.1 of uncultured Christensenella sp. Taxonomy (GTDB): domain Bacteria; phylum Bacillota; class Clostridia; order Christensenellales; family UBA1242; genus UBA11490. The sequence goes on from CAYSUG010000005.1 coordinate 25,066, forward strand.
GCTGATTGCATATTGGCTACCGTTATAGCCGTCTCATCGGACAAGGTATTGAGGTCCATATCCTTCAGAGACGCCAGATACTTCTCATTCTCTCTATTGAACTCTGCCTCTGCCGATACACACTCTGTCTCTTCCTCTGCCACAACTGACCGCAAAATATCCAATGTTCGACTAAGATACTTCTCTTCCTTTTCTCTTTCCTTTGTATTCATATTCCCTTTTCCATACATAATAATTTACTATTAACAGAAATTATAACATACTACAAAATCAATTACAAGTAAAAAATATTTAAATATATCCTACACTTTTTTAAAAAAAAGACTATCATGCCACTAACATAATAGTCTCCATTTTTTTCTATGCACCTTCTATTAACATCTTATCCGCAACTAATGCTATGAACTCGCCGTTAGTAGGCTTCTCGTTATCAGAATATACCTTGATGCCAAATAGATTGTTGATATTCTCTATCTTGCCTCTATTCCATGCCACCTCTATGGCGTGTCTGATAGCACGCTCTACCTTGCTAGATGTGGTATCGAACTTTGCCGCAATGTTAGGATACAATTTTTTCGTTATACTATTAATAATCTCTGGCGACTCTATTGCCATCTTAATAGCTTCTCTTAAGAACTGATACCCCTTGATATGTGCAGGAATGCCAACTGTAATGAATATATTGCTCAGCCTTCCGTCCAGATTCTTGATCTTAGACAATGCACCTTTAGTCGAGCTGCTGCCAGTATTATCCTTGGTCAGCAAATCATTAATCCTTGATATCAGCACATCATAATTATATGGCTTCAGCATATAATAGTCTGCACCTTGCAGCAATGCTTTTTGAACAAATGCATCTCCCGTCACTGCACTTAGAATAATAACCTTTGGCCTATTATTCTTTCTATCTAACAAAGCCTCTAATAGCTGGAACCCATCCGAGTTCTGCAGTAGTATATCTGTAATAACTATATCCACCTTGTTATTATCTAGATAATGTAACGCGTCTTGGACATTGTCAAATATCTCTCGTACTTCAAATCCATCTTCTTCATCCAATCTGTTTCTCAATTCAATACTGTCGTTATCATTAGAATCTAATAGAATAATTTTTTTACTCTCCATATTAGTCTCTCCTATTATCGTATCAATGTTTTTCTCTTAATAACCGACACGGAAATATTATACAATTTTGGAGTTTTTGTAAACTAATTGTAGACAAACTTTTTGCAAATTTTGTAACAAATTCTAACAATTTGTTAATTTTTGTCGCAAGCCTTGTGCTTTTTTGCATAAAAAGTATGGAAAAATGGGAAAATATAGACAATTTAGCCAAATGTGTAAAGCAAATATTATCGTACACTTTTTGTACTTTTTGATTGACTAATATCGCCAAAAAACGTATCATATACACATGAATAATATATGTGTTAGCTGCGCAAGGCAGTGCAAAATAGATAGAAATAAATGTATAGGATATTGCAGAGCGACAGCAACCCTTAGGGTAGCTAAGGTCATGGTGCATCATTGGGAAGAGCCAATAATATCTGGGACAATAGGCAGTGGTACTATATTCTTCTGCCACTGCAACCTAAGGTGCGTATTCTGCCAGAACTACCCTATTAGCCACGACGGAGCAGGAAAAGATATTACTGTGGCAGAATTAACTAAGATATTCCAAGAATTGGAAAGCAGTGGCGTACACAACATCAACCTTGTCACCCCAACACATTATGTAGACCAAATAATAGGTGCCCTTGATATATACAGACCCGCTATCCCAATAGTGTGGAACACCAATGGCTATGAGAATCCAGAGACAATTGATAGGCTAAAAGACTATGTGGACATATTCTTGTTTGACCTAAAGTATATGGATGAGAGCCTATCCAAGAAATATTCTGATGCAGCAGACTACTTCGATATAGCATCACGCAATATATTGCAGGCTAGGCAATATATGCCAAGAGACATAATATCTGACGGGATTATGCAGCGTGGCATAATAGTCAGGCATCTGGTGCTGCCTAGTCATACTGACGACAGTGTGAGGATACTGGGCTGGATCAAGGAGAATCTGCCGGACACCTTAGTCAGTATAATGAGTCAATATATCCCATACTACAAGGCAAAAGATTATCCAGAGATAAATAGAAAGATTAGCAAGCTAGAATATAAGAGAGTCGTAACGTGCTGCGAGAATCTGGGACTAAATGGTTTCACCCAAGGTCTGGATAGTGCAGACACTTGCTACACTCCAGATTTTGATAAAATATAGGCATGAAATATTTGTCATACCTATATTTTTTATCTTATTGTTTCAAGCTAATAGCAGTCTCAATCAAACCATTGAATAGAGGATGAGGTCTATATGGTCTACTCTTAAACTCTGGGTGGAACTGCACAGCCACATAATATGGATGCGAAGGCAATTCTACAGCCTCTACTAGGTCATATTGTGGATTGACACCACTAATAACCAAGCCATAGGACTGCAGCAAATCTCTGTATTCATTGTTCAGCTCATATCTATGTCTATGCCTCTCTCTGATAAGTCTGGCGTTATATAATCTAGCGACCTTAGAGCCTTTTAGCAAATTGCACTCGTATTCACCTAGACGCATAGTGTCATTTGGCTTTACCAAGTCTTTTAACTCTTTTACCTTATGGAATATTGGGCAATTGGTCTTGTCTTCTATCTCAACGCTATTAGCCTCCTTTAGCTCCGCTACATTTCTAGCAAACTCAATAACTGCCATCTGCATACCCAGACCCAGTCCTAAGAACGGAATATTATTCTCTCTAGCATATTGGGCTGCAATTATCTTGCCATTAGTACCCCTTGCATCGAAGCCACCTGCTACAACTATTGCATCCAGACCAGCCAATATCTCTGATGCGTCGCCATTCTCTATTCGCTCGCTATCAATAATTACCACCTCTGGGGACAAACTATGCTCTATGCAAGCGTGCTTGATAGACTCTGTTACGCTAATATACGCGTCTGGCACAGCACTATATTTGCCCACTATTCCCACTCTGACTTTTGGCAAATGCTTGTTCATATACACATTGACCATTCTGGACCAATCATCCATATTAGCCTCTGGGGCAGACAGATTAAGTTGCTGTAGGACAATATCGTCGAAATTCTGCGATCCTAATACCAATGGAACCTCATATATGCTGCCGCAATCTGGATTGTGGATTACATTCTTAGGAGAATCTAAGTTACAGAACATTGCTATCTTTGTCTTCATATCATCATCCAGTTCTACATTAGCATTACTTCTACATACAACAATATCTGGCATTAGACCCAAGGTTGTTAACATCTTGACGCTATGCTGTGTAGGCTTTGTCTTTACCTCACCAGCAGCCTCTAAGTACGGAAGGAGCGTCACATGAACATGACAATAATTATTATATCCCAATTCTCTCTCGAACTGCCTAATAGCCTCTAGGAATGGCTCGCCCTCCATATCTCCGACAGTTCCACCAATTTCTACTATAACCACATCTACATCATCAGACGCAACACTACGCATCACATCCTTGATCTCGTTAGTCACATGAGGTACAACCTGTATAGTAGCACCGCCATAGCCGCCGTCCAATCCTCTTTGGATAATAGTAGAATATATCTTGCCACTAGTATAGTTACAATTCTTGTTAAACTCTACATCTAAGAATCTCTCATAGTGTCCAATATCCAGATCTGTTTCGCCTCCGTCATGAGTTACGAACACTTCTCCGTGCTGATGAGGACTCATGTTGCTAGGATCAGCATTCAGATATGGATCCAATTTCTGAGATGTCACTCTCAAACCTCTATTTTTTAACAATCTTCCTAATGACGCCGCTGTTATTCCTTTTCCCAGACTAGACACAACGCCGCCTGTGACAAATACATACTTACTCATTTTTAACTTTTCCCCCTTGATTGTATTTAAAAAAAACATTTGCCGATGATTCTAGGCAAATGTTTCTATGTTATGTGGGGTGGAAAAAGACTGGATAGTATCTAGCTGCGAATTGTGCATCAGATATTGTCGTCTCATATCTCCGCCTCCAACAAAAACTATTAGTAGGTTAACACTTTTGAGACCATTTGGCAAATATTTTTTGGTCTGTTTTTCTAAAAATTTTCTTTTAGATATTCTATCACCCTAGGTGCACAATTGAGGAACCATGTTGCATACTTTGTGGGATTATTAACTATATCCTCTGCCAATATATCTATATCAATCCACTCTATCATATCTATTTCTTCTCTATTGATAGATATATCCCCAGCATAATCAAGTATTAGCACATGGTCCAATTCATACTCCGTTAGTCCGTTATCGTACTGACTGAAGTATACAAAGGAAAACAACTCCTTAGGCTCTGATATCTCTATACCCAGTTCTTCCTTTGCTCGGATAATAACGCATTCTTCTAACGCTTTTCCCCGCCATGGATGCGAGCAGCACGCATTAGCCCATTTGCCAGGCGAATGATATTTAGTCAACGCCCTCCTCTGGATCAGCATTTTGCCTTCATGCACAATAAATAGCGAGAACGCTCTATGCAGCTTGGCTAATTTATGAGCCTCTAACTTCTCTGCCACACCTATATCATGATCAAATATGTCTACTAGAATAACCACTGACATTATTTCCTCCTTAAATGTACCACAGTCTCAATATGATGAGTTTGTGGAAAAATATTGTACAATTTAACGCTATAAATAGCGTAATTTGTTAATTTTGCATAGTTCTTTGCCAAGCTATTAGAATTGCAAGAAATATATATAATTTCCTTAATATTATCTGCATTATTAATGTACTCTAGTAGCCTATTATCTACCCCCTTCCTAGGTGGGTCAATAACCAGAGTCATATCCTGATGTTGAGATATTATATCTGGCAATACCTGCAGTGCGTCACCACAGATATTGATGATATTGGATATATTATTACTCACTTTCAGTTGCTCTGCGTTAAGGTGTGCATTGCGTACAATCTCTACGCCATACACCGCTTCACTACTCTGAGATAATATTGCAGTAAGTAAACCCGCACCGCTGTATGCATTAATGACAACTCTAGCCGCCACCATATTCGCTACATCACTATATATCTGGGCACTAACTTCATTATTGACCTGGACAAATGAATTTGCACTAATTGGCATAGTAATGTTGCCGAATGACACAACTATATCGTCCCCGTGCAATATCTTGATACTGCCAGACATTATATCCTTCTTTGCGTCATTGTGGTTAAACACTAATTGATACATCCCTTTGTAGTGTGTATCCAATACGTCTATTAATCCATCTACGTTAGGGCAGCTTTCCCCCACCAACACACATAGATACTTGCCGTGAATGTATCTAATAGCCACATGATTCAAACTTTTTCCATTAGTCTCGATCCATGGTTTGAGTATTGCATAGAATTGATTAATCTCTGGGGAAGCAATAGCACAACTATCTACAGCCAAGAAATCGTGTGACCTAGTTTTATACATCCCACAATTGCCATTTTGCACCACAAACACAGACTTGTTGCGATAATGATATCTACTTGGGCTATCTGTGTAGTCGGATATATCTATATCTATACCAGCGACATAGTGGAAGGCATCTTTAACTTTCTGCACCTTGAACTGCTGCTGATAAGTACTGCTGGCATGCTGCAGTTGACAACCGCCACATTGATCATAATATGGACATAGCGGTGCTACCCTATCTGGGCTGATATTTATTACTTGATACTCTTTTGCCACATCGTACTTGCCCTTGTTCTCGATAGATGTTATCTTTACCTCCTCGCCCGGCAAGACCTTGTCTATCAATATCGTTCTATTATCTATTCTTGCTACACCTACCGCCTCGGTGTCTAATTTGGTTATATTTGCTATTTTTTCCATAATCAAATTATAGCATATTTAATATCTATTGCAAACTACTATATAGCAAAAAAGGTTAAGCAAAGTTTTTGCTTAACCTTTTTATTAACTAGCAGACTCTATAGTTATTAATATTTTAATACCAGATACTAAATATGTCTCATCGAATGAATTTGCCGCCATACTAAACATAATACTATAATCTCCACCCTCGGCACCATATATTGTAAACCAATTAAGATTATTATTTTCACCATCTTGGAATACCGATCCATCAAAATATGCAGTCTTCTCCACCTTTGTTCCATCTGGCAATTCGACTGAGACTGTATAGTTAGCCGCATCACCCGTTACAGTATACTCTAGACAAGTACTACCATTATATCTATCCGCAGTATAAGAGAACACTAACATTGTTCCATCTGTTGAACTATCATATTTGCAATCACTTGAAATTGGCAGACCCATGACAGTCACAGGTGTAATAACACTACTTACATTAGATTTGTTTACCACTCCCATAATAATTTCACCAGTTGCATCTCCCCAATCGAATGCACCAGGGTCCTCGATATCATAGCCAAAATCTAACTGCAAGCCTAGAAGAAAATTATTGACATCCTGATGTGGATCCGTAACCTTTGCTACAACTACAATATTGCCAGATGCTTGACCAGGACCAATCTCTACATAATACAGATTGCTATCTGCGGACACTGCTGTTGCTGTAACCTCTGAAGAGCCTATCAATATCGTCATATTATCATCGTCGGATAGTGCCACATTCTCACCAGCATCATTTACCTTAGTTACCGTAGCTAAAACTTTTAGCACTCTAGTATTACTAACATTAGCAGTGTTGGTCACTGCAAATGTATATACTGCTCTTCCCGCCGAATACAATCTCGCCTCACCGAATCCAACCCCGTCTGTTGCCTCGTCCATAGTAGCCTTGAACACTACAGTAGCAGAGTCCCCTGTATTACCGGTGATAGCAATAACCTCGCCGTCGGAACCTGTGGCTGTAAAATTGGCATAGTTCATACCAGATGCAACAATCTTAGCATCTACATTATTAGCATTGAAGCTAACCTGCATACTATTATTGACAGAAGCATTCTGCGCCACCAGCACTAGTCCTATGGTCATACCTATGATAGTAAGTGCCATGACAGACAGAATGATTGCTATCAGTACCTTTTGTCTCGTCTTCATATTACATCTATTACCCTTGTTATATCAATCTAATATACATAAATACAATACTAGTATATCTGAAATTGGACGTATTTACCAACTAATTCAATACCTTTTGATAAAAAATTTGTTTTGTAGACTGATAATAATCTCAAACAACAACCAAAAAAAACAACAGACACATCTGTTGCTTTCTTTCAGACTATATTACTTGTCTTCTTTTCTCTCATTGATTAATTTCTGAATATCGCCTACAGTCTTCAAGTTTAATGCCTCTTCGTCAGATACAGCGATACCCATTTCGTCCTCTAGACTCATAAGCAACTCTACTACATCCAATGAATCCGCACCCAGATCCTCTACTATTCTGCTATCGTCAGTTACCTTTGCTACATCAATATTTAACTGCTTTGCTAGCATTGATTTGATATCTTTCTCCATAATATTTCTCCTAAATCTGTTTTTAGTATATCTAATTATACAAAGAAATTTCTATCAAGTAAAGCAATTTGATCACAATTATTTGTTTGATAGATTTAGATATCCAGCAGGATCTATCTTCTTTCCGTCTACATCATACATAGTAAAATGCAGATGTGCTCCGTCACTAGCCTCGGCATTAGCAGATGCAGAAACATAACCTATTGTAGCATTTGCCTCTACCTTGTCACCCTTTGCAACCTTGACATCCTCATTAAGTGACGCATATTCACTAATTAAGCCATTGTCATGCTGAATCTTGACAACTGTTCCTTCTAAATAGTTGGTGTAAACATCTATGACTTTGCCAGCAGTTATTGACTTGACCTCGCTGCCTGCACTGGCTAGAAAATCTATAGACTTGTGAGCCTCCCACTGATTCAATGTCGCATTATATTGCAGCTCTGTAGCACTATAATCCTTTAATATAGAAGCATTAAGTACTGGCAAATAATAAGTAATAGTAGTAGTTACTGGCTCTTTTGTATTATTGTCTTCCACTACAGGCGCTTTTGTCCCAGATGACAAACTAGCAACAATGATGATAATACTGAATATTACTGCCACTCCTGCCAAGATTAAAAAATATAGATTTTCTTTGAAAAAACCTTTTATCGTTTGTTTTTGTTCTTTATCTTCCATTCAAATATCCTCCTAATTCCTTGATATTCTATGTTGCAATTATTTCCATTGCAGGTCGTATTATACATCAAAAACTGTCGAATATTGCCGGATAACCTATTTTTGCATAGCTATCATTTACTGCTATCTGTAGGTTATATTTCTCTCCGCCAATTGTCTTGTATCTCCCAAGGTCTGCTGTATACAATAGATACACTGGCATATCGTCTATGTAATCTATCCTAATGACGCTAGCAGACAACTCTTGTATGAATGAGTATATGTCAAAATGCGACACAACCACACTCTCACCAAAAGCAATGTGTCTGGATATATCATTGCTGCTTATATAATAATCCCCGCATTCTATTCCACTTGAGTCTAAATATGTACAATACATCTCTGTATCCCAATTGTCACAAACGCTAACTAAGTTATCGCCATACATAATAGTCATTCCAAATATTACTACTGCTATCAATAACACTATTTTTCGCATTCTCCTGTCTCCCCTATGTCATATATTTTGGACTGGCATATGAGGTATTTAATCATTGCGAGCAAACGAATGTTGTCGAATAACAGCATAATTGCTAGCTAACTATCATATAATCAGAGTAAAGTATAGGAGAATATATTTATGGAAAAGTCATACACATCAAAAGAGCATAAGGATATGCCAAGCTCTGTAATACTAAATAATAGAAGTAGCCTAACTCTGACAGGTATCAGCGAGGTAATAAGCTCCAATGACAAACAATTGCTGTTAAAGACTAATAATACTAGGCTGACTATAACTGGCTCTAATATTAACATCATGAAATTGGTTGTGGATACCGGAGAACTGGAGGCAACTGGCGTATTTGATAGCATCATATATAGCGGCTCGGCAAAAAAAGGATTGCTTGGCAGGATATTCAAATGATGCTACCGACGCATCCGCAGTGGTTACTTGCGTTAATATTTGGTGGGATTGGCATCATTAGTGGCATCGCTGTAGGCATTATTAACCTAATACTTATACTTCTAGGAAGAAAGAAATGGGTAGAGGTAATCTGCGATATTATATCTTGTATATTAATTACAACTGTATATATAATCATTATTAACGCTTTCAATTGGGGTCAAAGCCGAATATATTTACTAATATTTTTCTTGCTAGGAATACTGTTAGAAAGAAAAACATTGGGAAAATTGTTTGCAAAACTGTATCATAAGTTATATAATCTAATAGTAAGTAAAATCAAAAAGATATCAGACTCCAAGATTGGAGCATTCTTAAAAAGGTAAAAAACTTATGAAAAATGGAGCAAAAAAGGCAAAGATAATATCAATATCTGTCATATGTCTGGCATTTGTACTCTTAATTATCCTAATATGTCAATTCGTACACCTGGCTAGCCTAGAGAGACGCGAGGATGAGTTGAATAGCACATTGTCATCCCTAGAAGAGGTCATCTCTGACTACAGCAAGCAAAAAGATTATTATGCAGATAGAGAAACATATCTGGATGAGTATGCACACGAAGTACTAAATATGTCAAAAAAGGGCGAAACATGGTACACTGCAGACAAAAACTAGATAATTTTTGCTAAAAATTCGTCAAATGTATTGACAAACAAGATTTTAATAGATACAATATATGTGCTAATGTTGAATTGGCATATATATTTATATCGCGGGGTGGAGCAGTTGGTAGCTCGTTGGGCTCATAACCCAAAGGCCGCGTGGTTCAAGTCCCGCCCCCGCTACCAAAAATAAAAAGTCGCGTAAGGCGGCTTTTTTCTTTTCGCACTATTCTCTTTTCATTTTTCATTCTTCACTTTTCACTAAAGACATACCGACGTTTTTTGCGTTTTACTCCATCACAGATTCGCTTTCGTTTAGTCTTACTCTGTCCAATATCGCAAAAGCCTTGTCTCTATCTCTCAAATACAATTTCCCAAGCAATCTATTATAATCCCACATCTTCTCAATTGCATCACCATCTTTTTCCAAATCATCCTTAGTCCTATATACAACATCATCAGAGTCTACATGGAACATAGAATAATACTCATCTTTTTTTATTGCTGCATTCTTGGTGGCATCAAGGCACATACATCCGTTCTCTACATCCATCTCTACCCAAGAATGTAACCATGTAGGTTTTCTTCCAGAATAACTAACCCATGATGTTGCCACCCTAGGGTTGCCAACATCGGGTATCCCATATGCAATAGACATAGAATACTGGTGACAGCGTCCATATCTATCATCAGTTAGAAGAGTCTTTTTCAATTCTTCGCTATCATATCCCAATCCAGTTAATGTGGCTACTTTTATCTTTAGTTTTGGGGCGACCAATTCTACAAAATTTTCATTCTCTATCTTGACATCAATATCACATAATCTTTTTAATTGTCCTTTTATTTGGTCTAAGTTTTCTCTTCTATATTCTGGAGATCTTGTAAAATTCTCGATAAAATACATGATCTCCTCACTACCCCAATCCCTTGGATAAATACTATGCATTATTTTGCGTACCGCAGGACTACTTTTGAAGAAGATTTTTTTATATATTTCATCAATTTTTTTGCCTTTATCTTCATCTTTAATGAATTTCTGCTCCAAATATTTGTTTATCAGATATTCATTCATTTTTGACACTATTGACATACATTTCCCCTTACACATTCTTCTTATTATATATATTTTATCATAATATATATCATAAATCAATAGGCAAGTATTTCAGACATTGTAGAGTAGATTAAAGACTATAATTCAAACAAAATAGATATATAGTTTGATATAAAATAAAAATATGCCTTAGACAAAAAAAACTTTGGACATATATAATATCCAAAGTTTTTTCGCATTCTAATATAATTAAATCTTTAATTTGAAGTTAATATCTGCCATACGGTCAGTAGTCACATATCCCGCAGGAGCAGCAACTACATCTGGAAGACGATTGACGATACTAGCACAAGTCATCTCTACAGTCTGAGGCTTGGAGATTGTAACAGTAGTAGTTGGTTCGCCCTCGATTGTCCATTCGTTCTGGTCGAATTCATCTGGACCATATACTTTTCCAATACACTCTGTCTCTAATACTATGCCTTCCTTAGTTGTCGTAGTTACAACAGCACTCATACCAGTTGCGTTGCCCTTTGGAATAGTCATACCTAGTGTAGATGACTTCAGATCTTTCTTGTAAGTATGAGGAACGCATTTCTGAGTCTGATTAACTACAGTTAGACCCAATTTCTCGCACAACCAGCCATTAACTGTCCACATATATGATGGAGAATACTCTCCATTGTCTATCATTTTCTTTCTTGCCTTGTCAGAGATTCTATCTACTGATGCAATCTTCTGATCGAATTCTTCTAGTGTCAAGCCTGCCCCATGAACTTCTGCCAATGCAATTCCATAATCTTCTACATTATAAGAAGACTTACCCTTAATCTTAGTAATCTTCTGAGTAGATCCTGCAATTACAGAAATTAGGCTACCCCAGGATGTATCTTGGTATCCGCTACCAGTAAGTGTACAATTATTAGCCTTGGCTACCTTGTCTAACTCTGCAGTAATCTTTGGTGAAGAATTAGCTGGGAAGAACGCCTCTTCACAAGTAGATATAGCGTTTACACCACATTTAGCACAAGTCATCATCACCTCATAGATATCATTCATCAGACTCATTGTTGTGATAATTGCTACATCTGGCTTATTTTTCTTCAATGACGCCTCAAGATTGGCTACATCCTCGATTATAACGCCTCTCTTCTTGCCACCTAGAATAGTAGATATGTCTTGACCTATTCTATCCTTTGATACATCATAGGCACATACCATCTTGCCACCCTTCTCTTCTACATAACGCATAGTATAGACCGACATCTTACCACAGCCTATCTGTGCTACCCTCAATGTTTGTTTCATTTCTCAATCTCCTTATATTTTTTTATATTTATATTATATACCTAACGAATTAATAACATAAAATAAATTTGACTATAATTATATTTTTCACTAATTATTTTAATGTTTCCAATGGAATAACTTGTGAGCCAATTCCCTATCAGTGATATAAGTCTCGTATAGTTCTGTCATAAACTTGTTATCAGTACTGATTCTAGCAGTAGCACCCTTGTCGGCATTCATTATACCTGCTGCACGCAATCTTTTTACCTCATCCACAGATATTTTGTCATAATCCACATATGGCTGTCCGCCACCATTGATACATCCACCAGGACAAGCCATAACCTCGACAAAATGATAATCTTTCTTGCCTGCTTTGATATCTTCCATAACCTTTCTAGTATTAGCCAGTCCGGACACCACACATAGCTTCAATGTAACATCGCCACACTTCACCTCTACCTCTTTGATGCCGTCAGCATTACGAACTTCGTCGAAGTCTACTCTGTCTCTGCCACCAGTCAATTTCTCTGACGCAAATCTAAGAGCTGCCTCTGTAACACCACCAGATACGCCAAAGATTAATCCTGCAGATGTATATTCTGATAATGGAGTATCAAATGGAGTAGAGTCCAAATTCAGATAATCTATACCTGCGGCCTTTATCATCCTAGCTAGCTCTCTGGTTGTTAACGCATGGTCCACATCCTTTGCCCTAGTCTTCTCATGCTTCTTCGCAGTACAAGGCATAATATCTACAACCTTGATAGATTCTGCACTTATATTATTTTTCTTAGAATAATAATCCTTGACTAATGCACCCAGCATCTCTGTAGGGCTCTTGCACGTAGACAGATTGTCTAAATACTGTGGATAATTCTTTTCTACAAATTGGAACCAACCTGGACAGCAAGAGCTGAATTGTGGAATTTTAACACCATGCTGGATTCTATCAATTAATTCATTGGCCTCTTCCAATACTGTAATATCTGCACCTAGGTTAACATCGAATACTTTCTTAAATCCAAGCATCTTCAACGCAGTCACCATTCTACCCTCGTCAAATGTGCCTATAGGTGCACCAAATTCTTCTGCTAATGCGACACGCACTGCAGGAGCTATCTGACAGGTCACATACGAGGAATTGTCTGCTAATAGTGCATTGACATCCTCAATCTCCGAATGCTCTACCAACGCCCCAGTAGGACATACCAATGTACATTGGCCACAGCCTATACAAGAACTATTAACTAGGTCATCATTGTATGCACAACCCATAAAAGTATTGAATCCACGCTGTTGTTTTGTTAGCGCATGCACACTCTGTACATTGGCACAAACATTAACACATCTGCCACAAAGTATACACTTGTTGTCATTACGCACCACACATGGTGACGATAAGTCTATCTTGTATTCTTTCTTTTCATAATCCTTCTTTGACTCATTGACACCATATTCTTCACACAATTCTTGCAATTTACACACACCACTTTTCTGGCAATTATTGCAATCTTTGTGATGGTTGGATAGAATCATTTCTAGTGTTTTTTGTCTAGACTTTTTAATCCTATCGGACTGAGTTACCACAGTCATTCCATCTGTTACTCTTGTAGAGCAAGCAGGAACTAGTCTGCCATTTACCTCTACCATACAGATTCTACAATTAGAGTTATAGCAGACATTCTTCAGATAGCAAAGAGTGGGAATTTGAATATCATTCTTTCTAGCAACATCTATCAATAGTTCATCTTTCTCGCATACAACATTTCTATTATCTATAACTATATTCATATCTATTTCCTCCCAATTGCTCCAAATCTACAAGTAGCTACACATGTGCCACACTTAACACAAATATCTTGGTCTATCTCAAATGGAGATTTGATCTCACCCTTGATTGCCGCAACAGGACATTTCCTAGAGCAAGCAGAACAGCCTATACATTTTGTTTTGTCTATCTCATATTTTACTAAATTCTTGCACACACCAGCTCTACACTTTTTGTCCTTGATATGCTCTATATATTCATCTTTGAAGTATCTAAGAGTTGATAGTACTGGATTAGGAGAACATTGACCTAGACCACATAATGAATTCTCCTTGACATAATTAGCTAGCTCTTCTAGCTCTGTCAAATCATCCATCGTTCCATTACCATCACATATCTTCTGTAGCAATTCCAACAATCGCTTATTTCCTATTCTACAAGGTGTACACTTTCCACAACTCTCATCTACAGAGAACTCAAGGAAGTATTTTGCAATATCCACCATACAAGTGTCTTCATCCATTACTATCATTCCACCAGAGCCCATCATAGAGCCTAATGACTTCAAGTTCTCATAATCTATAGGAGTATCCAGATCCTTGGCAGTGATACATCCACCACTTGGTCCACCCATTTGTACAGCCTTGAATTCTTTACCATTAGGGATTCCTCCACCAATGCCATAGACTATATCTCTAATAGTTGTACCCATAGCCAGTTCAACCAGACCTGTATGTTTTACCTTGCCAGACAATGCGAATACTTTGGTTCCCTTGCTACTATCTGTACCAATCTTAGCATACCACTCTGCACCATTCAGAATAATATGAGGAATATTAGCATAAGTCTCTACGTTATTGATGCTAGTAGGCTTGTTAAGGTAGCCCTTGACAGCCGGATATGGTGGCTTGGATGTAGGCTCCCCTCTATACCCTTCACAAGATCTAATCAACGCAGTCTCTTCACCACATACAAATGCACCTGCGCCTAGCTTAATTATTATATCGAAATCAAATCCTGTTCCAAAGATGTTTTTACCCAGTAGCCCAAGAGCCTTAGCATCCGCAATCGCTTTCTTGATTCTATCACCCGCCAACGGATATTCTGCTCTGATATATACAACACCAGTATTAGCACCAATAGAATATCCCGCTATCGCCATTGCCTCTACTATTGCATGAGGATTAGCCTCTATAATACTTCTATCCATGAATGCACCAGGATCACCCTCGTCCGCATTACACATTACATATTTCTCATTTCCCGCACTAGCTCTGGTCAATTCCCATTTCTTGCCTGTAGGGAATCCTGCACCGCCCCTACCACGCAGCCCAGACTGAGATATCACATCAATTACCTCTTCTGGCTTCATTTGGGTCAAGCACTTGTGCAAAGCAAAGTATCCGTCTAGAGCAATATAATCTTCTATACACTCTGGATTAATATATTCGCTATTCATTCTAGCTATAAAATGTTGTTTTTCATAGAAATCTACACTCTGTTTGTTATAACAAAACTCACCCTTGTCGTCCTTGATCAGCAAATCCTCGACAACTTTGCCACCTATCAAGTGTTCAGTAACTATACGCTCTACATCGCTCTCTTTGACCTTGACATAGAATGTAGCCTCCGGATACACTATTACAATTGGTCCCATAGCACATAGCCCAAAGCATCCAGCCTGGTTAACCTTGACATCATGTACATTATTAGCATTCAACGTCTCTACCAATTTGTCACACACAGATATGCTGCCACTAGCCCTACAACCGGTCGAGCCACACACCATAATCTCGTATCTGCAGTCTTTTACAGCTTTAGGGTCTAGATTTTTTCTAAAATTGATAACATTAATTCTATCTGCCTTAATCTTCTCTAATGATTGAATATCCATAAATATCACCCTCCTACTCACACTCTTCTAGTATTCCTTTGATATCAGCTACCTTCAGATTGCCATACACCTTGCCATTAATAGTCATTACTGGCGCCAATCCGCAGCAGCCTAGACACCTAGCACAAGACAGATTCCATTTGCCGTCTTCGCTGGTCTGTCCCTCTGATATACCGGTCAAATGCTTCAGCTCCTCCAATATCTTGTCTGCACCTAGCACAAAGCAAGTAGTTCCAGTACAAAGGCAAATATTATATTTTGCCTTTGGTGTAAATGAGAACTGCGAATAGAATGTGGCTACGCCATACACCTCGCTCTCTGATTTACCCAAGTCCTCAGCTATCTGTTTGATACTCTCTTTTGAAATATATCCATATTTATCCATTTGTAACTGCAATGCCTCGACTATTGTCAAATTCGCATTGTTACAATCTTTGCAAGAATTCATCTCTACCTCCGTATGTCTTTGTAGTATATAATACTATATAATTATATTATACATTAGAAAATAGTATTATCAAAATCATTTGCGTGAGATAGTGTAGGCAAAACGAATAAAAAAAACTTAAGAAGATTTCTCTCCTTAAGCAAAATATAATTAATAACTAATCTCTAATACCTGATAAGTAATCTTCGCATTGCTGCCAGGAACCTCTACATGGACAATATCGCCCACTGCCTTGCCAAGCAATGCCTTACCAGTAGGACTCTCGTTACTAATCAAACCCTTCGCTGGATCTGATTCAAAGCTACCAATAATACTGAATGTCAATTCATCATTATACTCTTTGTCCTTCACCTTGACAGTAGCACCTACACTAACCTTGGCAGTATCTATCTTAGACTTCGAAATAATCTTAGCATTCCTAAGAGTATTCTCTATCTCTACAATCTCTTGCTCTAATAGTGCCTCTTCTTCTCTGGCAGCATCATATTCGCTATTCTCACTAATGTCACCAAAAGACCTAGCAATGCTAATCTTATCAGCTACAGCTACTCTGCCCTCGCTCTTAAGATATAGCAATCTTGCCTCCAATTCCTTGTATCCCTCTTTGGTTAAATATACTTGTTCGGCCATTATTATCATTCTCCTTTCATATTTGGGAACTATTGCCCCAATCAAAAATCACGACACATTATATATTATTTATGATGCTTTGTCAATAAAAATTCATATTTTGTGACTAGATTTTTTAGCATACTCCAAATGAAAGATTTTATTCAAATAAAAGACTAGGTATATGTATGCCTAGCCTTCTACATCTCGTTATATGTTTTCTCCATATCCCTAGCCTGTATACGCATAGCATAGTCCAATTTCTTGCCATACTCCCAGTCAATTGGGATATTATACTCCTCCGTTAGTTCCGCATTAATGTCTCTTATCATATCCCCGCTATCTAAAACCGTGTTTAAGGTCTGAAGGAATCCTCCTACAACATCTTTGGATATATATTTCCCTTTCTTCAAATCCTTGAGGTATCTACGCTTTGACGCATTTGTATGCTCTACGCCAAGCGTAACAAAACTGCCCTTTGTCACATAATCTTCGAATATATTATCCATATAACCATGTATAGATACCTCATTATTGGCATGGTCTATAACAACAAAGTCATCGTAGTTACTCTGCCCCTCATCCTTGGTTAATATAACATTACCGATATGTCTATCCGTCTGCATAGTAGTTAAATCAAATAGTGATAGAATATCTAACTTTTGCATAACATTACTTGGCAAATCTGTTCTTTTAGCAATATACTCCAAATCACTTCTACCAGTTACAGCATGACGAAAAAGCCCCACTTCCTTAGAAAGTAGTCGACATTCCTTACCGCTATCCGCCACATCTCTACTGACTACACCATAAACATCTCCAATCTTTGCCAAGTGATATTCTGGACTAGTCAAGCCAAACTTCGGTAACAACTTAGAAATATATAACTCGCTAAGCATATAGAAATCATTATGTGCCAGATACCCATCAAAATATGGATTATCAAATCTCAAGTATTCTGGTGCAATGTTATATTTCTTATTCCTATCCCCAAACTCACCTTCAGATTTGAAATAATATGTGCCCTGATCGTCTTTGTATTTAACCAATGACTTAGCGATCTCTGACCTATAATCATGGCTAATGACTTCCATATTCTCAATAATATAGAATCCATGCTTATCCTTTTCATAATTCAATCTTTCCATTATTCCACCCCATTAACATATACAATATATTACTTATTATATTATATATTATCCCACATCAAATATCAATACCCAATCTCCAAAAATATGACATTTTGCTTGCTAAAAACAATACTTTTGGATACAATACAATGGTAATATGAATAAGGAAAGTAAATAATGATAAAGATTTGTGGAAGACTGAAGATTAGAGACAAGATTGTGTCAACTTATGTTTATGAGAGTGAAGATGATTTCGAGATAGCAGAGTTTGAACATTATGTGGCAGATATATGCTATAACCTAGACATCCCCAACCCAATTACATTAGTCAAGCATATCAAGAACTTCATGATGTTCAATAGCACAAAATACGAAAAAGATGACTTTGTAGA
>CAYSUG010000006.1:0-39755 GCA_964434145.1 uncultured Christensenella sp.
ATACAAGAAAAACTAGAATCAATGTACAATGGCGGTCACTTGCGTGGTGGACTAAAATGTACTGGAAAATTGTATACTACAAATGGCAAACAAGATAGTGATGAATATTTCCTATCAAAACAAAATCCAGAGTTTGAAATAAATGGAGAAAAGTATGTTCGTGTAACACTATGGAACGGTGCTGATGGATACATATATGAAGATGGTTCTAAAGTACAAACAACCGGTGCTGTTCAATGGGTTAAGGTTGAGCCAATAACATTTAGAATTTCAAATTATAGAAAATTTGCACTTGGTCTTGCAAAAACACTAGAATTAGATAGTGATGAAATAATACTTTCAGGATTGCCTTTCTATCCAGATAGTGACCACGATAATTGCTCAATGTGGCAAAACTCACTTGTACGTGCATTTATGAATAGTGCCAAAACAAGTGAAATGGATGGCAATCCAGAATATGAAGCACCACTTAAATTTGATTTTAGAAATAGTGGAATGCTATATCAAGCATTCAATATGACAAGGCAACCAACAAGAGAATACATAATCCCAGAAAACGAAAAAGAAGTTTGCGACTATGCCCTTAGAGGTTGTGTTGGAATTGATAAAATTATTATCCCATCACATGTAACTAAAATAGGTAAAAGTGCATTTAGTGGATGTGTTAATTCACAACTAATTTTACAATCACCAAGTCGTAAATTGAGTTTAAGTGAAGATGCTTTAGAGGGAACTGACTTCAAATTTGTTTATATTGCAAAAGATGGTGGAAGTTTAATTCTATCACCAAGAGAAAACAAAGCATTGGAAAATGCATATTTCAAGCGTGATTTTGAACTAGAAGATACCACCAAGTTTTTCAATAACAATTACAGAGAAAACTTTGTACAATTAAAAACTTGGAAACAAGAGGGTGCTATTAGATTTATTCCACCAGAATATACAATGCAAATATTCCCATCAAGCGAAATGCAAAAATACTTTGTAAATAACAATAATCAAAGATGGGGAAAACTTGTCAAGACATTAGGATTTGATACATTAGAGGGAATTGAGAAAAACAACTCGCTTGTTGACCTTATGAAAATTTACTATGCGATTGGTGGGTTCTCGGATAATCAAGGCGAAAGTGAAAGAGCATTTGATTATGTGCTTAAGTATGTTGCAACAACTAGAAAACCAGATGCAACTCCAAGTCAAATTGGTCAAGAAATTCACGGAAGATTTTCTAAAATTAAACTTAAGGGTGCATACAATCCAACATTTGCTAAATTCTTTATGAAACATTATCATCAAAACCCAGACTTTATGAATTTTAGACTTACAGATAAAGATGGAGATTTGATGGATAGCCAGGACTACTTGTGTTTGGCGCATAATGCCTTTGATAGAATTATGAAAAACTATCCAAACAGAGTTATCACAGGAAATGAAGAAAGGTCACTACTTACACCTAGATTTGTTGCAGAGCATTCAAGTATAGTTGAATACGACTATGTTGATGATGGAAATGAACTACTTGCAGAAATTGTTGGTAAATACGGATATGATGAAGAACAATTTGAACATATCCAAGAAGTTTATAACGAAGCAAAAACCATCAAAGACAAGTATGTTATAAGTGCAGATAGAGCAAGAGGTAAGGATGGCATCACATTTAGAGTTCTAGAAAAGGATGATCCACTAGGCTTTGTACTTGGTGACATCACCAACTGCTGTCAGCACATTGGTGGTGTAGGCGAAGAATGTGTTGATGATGGATACACAAATCCAAATGCAGGGTTCTTAGTGTTTGAAGAATCAGAACTTGATGAAGATGGAAAACCAACAGGAGAAATAAGAATCCTTGGTCAAGCGTATGTTTGGTACGATCCACAATCAAAAACAGTGTGCTATGATAATATAGAGATACCAACCAAGGTACTTGATGAATTAAGACGTGGGAATAGACACGGAGAAAGGCTATCATCTAAAGCACTTATGGATTCAGTAGTGGAATCAGCAGATGCAATAATGCTTGCTATGAATAGAAAGGGCATTAAAGTTGATAGAGTAACAACAGGTCAAGGATATAATGACTTGAGAGATGAACTAGAAGATAGATTTGGTTCTCCAGAAAGAAATCCAAAAGCACAGCATAGGGGATATAGCGGATACTCGGATGCAAGGTCTGCTCAATACGTTATACGAACTTATGATGAAGTAACCAGAATGTATGCTGACACAATTCGTGAAACAGCGAATACAATTCGTGCAGACTTAAGTGATATAAAAAGAGCTGAAAGTCAAAAAGGTTATGAGATGTGAGGTGAGTTATGAAGGGCATTTCGAAATTGTTAGGACAGCTAAATAATAATTTAGACGCTAAATTGACGGAACTGGACAAGTTAGAGTTGGAAAAAAGAGAAATAATAGAAAGATATCAGTTTGCAAATATGGTCGAGCGCCAGTTACTACAAGTACACATACGAAAGAGTATCAGAAAGTTCCAAAAGCTTTCTAGTGAAGTGATTGCAATGTCTGAACAAGTTAAACAATTGAAAAAGATGTATCAATAATATTTAAGTAGTAAATAAAGACACAATCAAGTGAATGATTTGACAAATCGTGTACATATAGCATATAATATCCTCGATTAGAAAAATGTTAGCAAATGTAGAAACCACAGGTTGGTATATACTTAGCTATTAATTAAATGGGTACAAACATGGATGAATGGTATGTTGAGAGAGACGGATATCTAGAAATATTGGACACACAAGACTTCGATATCAGACATATACTAGAGTGTGGACAGATATTTAGGTTCGAAAAGGCGGATTTTGGCTACAAAATATACGCTAAGGACCAAAAAATAGAAGTTATTTGTCAAAAAGTCGGGTTTAAAATATTTTCCCAAAATTTAGATTTTGTAAAAAAATACTTTGATTTATGTAATAATTATGCTAATATAAAATCGGATTTACTGAAAAGTAGTCTAATGAACAGGGCAATATCGTATGGTTATGGCATTAGGATCCTGAACCAAGACCCGCTGGAGATGATTATTAGCTTTATAATCAGTGCTAATAATAATATCCCTAGGATCAAGAAGATTATTGGGGCGCTATGCAAGAAGGCTGGGACGGATATGGGCGACTATTATGCATTCCCTACCTTAGATCAGCTGGCTGAGTTGACAGAGGCTGATTATAGAGAAATGGGCTGTGGGTATAGGAGTACATATCTTGTGGATACTGTTAGGTCACTAACTTCGGGATTTGATATAGAAGAGATTGCTGGTATGCCTACAGATATGGCTAGAAATAGGCTGATGAGCCTGAAGGGTGTGGGTAGAAAGGTAGCAGATTGTATTCTTCTATTTGCTTATCACAAGACAGATGTTTTTCCTACCGATACATGGATAGTGAAGTTATATCATGATTGGTATGGCGAGGATAGACCGGCAGCGTTCGTTAGTACATATTTTACACGACTATTTGATGTAAATTCTGGTTATGCACAACAATATGTGTATTATGAGAAGATGAACAATCGAGGAGATCAAAATGAATAATAGAAAGATTGCATTACTTGTAGACGTAGACAATGTGAAGATTGGTGGAGAAGCATTTAATGAATTGTATGCTAAGCTAAATGAGATAGGAGATGTAGTATATTGCAAGTTCTATGGTTATAACGATAGAAAGCATATATATCTATCTGATGCTATTGCTAGATATGGCTACGAGACTGCACCTTTTATGCGTTATAAGAAGAGATTTAGCCAGTTAGATAATAGAATCATAGTAGACGCTATCAAACTGAATTATACCAAGACAGAGATAGATACATATTGCCTAATTGTAGGTGACGGTGACCTAATTCCGCTGCTTGTAGAGTTAAAAAGCTGTGGTAGATTCTTAATTGATATCAATTCTCCATATTATGAGCAGAACACTCATATGTTTGACGCGCATATCATGCTGACTAGCTTGACTGAAGATATAGAGACATATGTCCCTAAGACTAAGAAGGCGAAGAAGAGCATTACTAAGAAGCATGTTGAGGCTCCTATCAAGATAAACGCAGTAGCAGAGGAAGAATATGTTGCTCCAAAGCCAGCAAAGGCTGCTCCTATTACTAAGACAGTAAGGGTAGAGGAAGAAGAACATATCGAGGAAATGTCTCAGAAGATTAAGCAAGCAAAAGCAGCTAAGCCTGTCGTTGCAGAGCCAACACCTGTAATTCCAATCGTTGAGGAAGAGTCTGTTGCAT
The DNA here is from genome assembly GCA_964434145.1 of uncultured Christensenella sp. Taxonomy (GTDB): domain Bacteria; phylum Bacillota; class Clostridia; order Christensenellales; family UBA1242; genus UBA11490. The sequence continues at coordinate 4,258 of CAYSUG010000006.1, forward strand.
ATTCTGATGTGACTGACGTCAGCGTAGTATTGAATGATATCGTAGAGAGATACAACGAATTGGACTTTATGTCTAATAGAGATATGGATAAGAAGATACAGTTAATTAAGGATATTGAATCATTTGTTAATCGTGAGACTGCTAAGGGCGAAGGTCTGAAGTCTGATAACGAAGACATTAGGCAGATATTCGTAGACTTAAAGCATATTGCTGACGATATGAAGAATGCTATTAATCAGTAGTAGTTAGATACAGTTTTTGCAAGGCACACATTATGTGTGTCTTTTTTGTATCAATAGTGCTTTGGGGTATGTAAAAACGGCTTTATTTTGCCGCTTTTTATGGAATAAAAATTGATCTTGACATCAAATTTACTTGGTAGTATAATATGATTGCAATTTAAAAATATGAGGTGTATTATATGGGATTACTTTGCGGAGAAGAAAGAGTAATAGAAAAATTAAATGATGTTATCAGGTACGATTATTCATCACCAGCTATTAGAAGTATTGTTACAACTATAAAAGAAGCAAGTCATTTTATTTGCTATAATGCATCTGACTATTCCGGTGGCATATATTTAAAGAATGAGGTCGATGATTTCTTTGCAAATAATGTATTTGTAGATAATGGCATAATCACTATTGTTAGCAGAAATTCAGATGAGAAAAGCGCGAATTTATATTGTATTTCTGAGGATAAGAACACAGGTGAGGCGTATATAACTAAATATTTTTTGGATAGGATAAATACAAGCAGAGGTGAATTTTATACATATACTGCTAAATATTCAGATACTTATTTTAAGAATATGGAAAAAAATAATGATATCGTATATCATGGGCGATGCCACTCTGCAGACCTAGATAATACAAATATCAAGTATTGGCCAATATTGCTAGATAATGAAATGTTTGATGATCTTCGAAATGGTGGATGTATCAGTTGCGATAGACATGGACTTGTGGGACTGAAATTGCATGATCAACAGTTTGTTGGTGGACATATTGAGTCAGTTAATGGAAAAAATTGTATTTCAGACCGTGGTTTGTGGAATATCGACGAAGAGTCTCAAGCAAGAATAATAAATACATTACTAAGAGGTGGTGTAACACCAGAGAATGTACAAAAAAGATTGGGACTATTGCCAGAAAATCAACCAAATTTCGATACAATGGATTTGTACTAAAATCCTATAAATATTGTTGACAAAAGGCAAATTTTGGTTATAATAGATACTGTAAAATAAATTTGTTATTAAGAAGACAAGTAGTACCAGATAGTCACTATCAGAGAGCAAACCCTTTGGCTGTGAGGTTTGTAAGGAAGTCTGAATATGAAACCACTTCTTAGACAAGGCCCATACAAAGCCAATTTTGTAAAATAAAGTGGCAAAGTATATACTTTGCAATTAAGGTGGAACCGCGGAATAAATTTTTCGTCCTTAGAAGTTTTTAGTAACTTTTATGGGCGATTTTTTATTTTGCAACAAAAATAATCAGAAGGAGAAAAGATAATGAGTGAAGAGATTAAGAATGTAGAGATGTATAGGCACAGCATGGCGCATGTGCTAGCAAAGGCGTTGACAGAGTTGTATCCAGAGGTAAAATTGACTATTGGCCCTGCAGTGGATAATGGTTTCTATTATGACGTGGATCTAGACCATTCTATTACGTCCGAGGAGTATGAGGCGATAGAGAAGAAAATGTCAGAAATTATCTGTAGTAACTTGGAGTTTAGACGAGAAGAAGTATCCAAGGCGAAGGCGTTGGAGATGTTTGCTGGCAATCCATACAAGACAGAGTTGATCAATGAGTTGTCTGAAGATGAGGTTATTAGTGTCTACTATCTAGGGGATGACTGGTACGACCTATGTCGTGGTCCTCATGTAGAGAACACTAAATATTTGCGTTCTTTTGCATATCAGATTAACAAGGTAAATGGTGCATATTGGCGTGGTAATGAGAAAAATAAGATGCTGCAGAGAATCTATTGCTATGGATTCATGGATAAAAAGGAATTAAAAGAATACAAAAGACAGCAAGAAGAGGCTATCAAGAGAGATCATAACAAGCTGGGTAGAGAGTTAGAAATATTTACTACTGTCGACACCATTGGTCAAGGCTTGCCAATCCTTCTTCCTAAGGGTGCTAGGATTATTCAACTACTTCAAAGATTTGTAGAAGATGAAGAACAGAGACGTGGTTGGCTACTAACTAAGACTCCATTTATGGCAAAGAGCGATCTATATAAGATTTCTGGACACTGGGATCATTACAAAGATGGAATGTTTGTATTAGGAGATGAAGAGAAAGACAAAGAAGTGTTTGCACTTAGACCAATGACTTGTCCATTCCAATATCAAGCATACCTAAATAGGGCTAGGTCATACAAGGATTTGCCTCTAAGATATAACGAGACATCAACACTATTTAGAAATGAAGCTAGTGGCGAGATGCACGGACTTATTCGTGTTAGACAATTCACTATTAGTGAGGGACACTTGATGTGTACTCCAGAGCAGCTAGAAGATGAGTTCAAGGGCTGCTTGGAGCTGGCAATATATATGCTAAAGACTCTTGGACTATATGAAGATGCATCATACAGATTCTCTCAATGGGACGAGAATAATAGAGAGAAGTATATTGGAACAAAAGAGCAATGGGACGAGGCGCAGGGCACTATGAAGAAAATCCTTGATGACCTAGAGGTTCCATACGAGATAGGTATAGGCGAGGCAGCCTTCTATGGACCAAAGCTGGATATCCAGATTAGAAATGTTTGGGGTAAGGAAGATACTCTTATCACTATTCAGATTGACCAATTATTGGCAGAGCAATTTGATATGGAGTATACAGATAGCGACGGCAAGAAAAAGCGTCCATATATTATCCATAGGACATCTATCGGATGCTATGAGAGGACTCTGGCATATCTAATAGAGAAATATGCTGGTGCATTCCCTACATGGCTAGCACCAACCCAAGTCAGAGTTCTAACTATCAGTGATGTGCATTCTGATTATGCTAAGACAGTTGTTTCAGAGTTGCAAGCTAGAGGCGTTAGGGTAGAGCTAGATGATAGAAATGAGACTATATCCAAGAAGATAAAGGAAGCTACTAATGAGAAGATTCCTTATGCCCTAATTATAGGTGACAAGGAAGTTACAGATGGGGCTGTGTCTGTGCGTGTGCGTGGCAAGGGTGATACTGGTGCTATGCCGCTAGATCAGTTTGTGACAAATATTGTAGACGAGATTGTGACTAAGAAATTAAATGTTTAATATAGTAGCATAATATTATGCAAAACAATAAAAAGTGGCTATGTTTAGCCACTTTTTGTATTCTAGTATTCTTCTTTTACAATAGAGCCTTGGTCGTTGTTTTGCTTTGATACAATGATTCTATTAGTAATATAGCTCTTCATTTTCTCTACGTGTGTTATAAATCCAACAGTAAAATTTAGTTTGATCAGAGAGTCAAAGCTCTGCAATATCTTGTCTACATAGCTATCACTTAGGCTGCCAAATCCTTCGTCGATGAAGAAGAAATTGAAGCTCTTGTTGTTATTAGTTGCAATGCTCTGAGATATGCCCAGCGCCAGGCTTAGTGACACAATGAATCTCTCGCCACCACTAAGTGTCTTAATAGTTCTAGCTATTCCTCCATTGAAGTTGTCTAGTACAAAGAAATCTTTATCGTATTTCAGTAAGTATTTACCCTTGGATATAGAATATACATAGTTATTAGCAAAGTCTGTGATTAGATACATATATTCTTCTGCAATGTATTCCATCAGTGCACCATTAGCAATCAAATCTTGCAATTTTTGAATATTGGTCAACTCTTTTATTATTTGCTTGTATTCTTCCTTCAATTCTTTGACAATTTGTAGATTGTCTGTCTGGAACTTGATATTGCTCATAATAGCACCAATATCGGATATAATTTCATTCAATTCGTTCTGTACTTTGGCTATATTTGTCTCTGACTGGTCTACATCTTCCTTGGTCGTGTTAGGGTTGTGTATCTTTCCTTCGAGCTCTCTTATTAGTGTGGTTAGATATGCATAGTTGTTATCGTATTCGGATATTTCGTCCTTCACTCGCTCTATTTCATCTGTATTCTTTAACAGCAATGTTCTATCTCTTGCGATCTCGTCTTTTAATTTATTCAGATCGAACATCTTTAGTACTTCGCTCAGCTCTTTTAAGGTCTTTTCTAGGTTGTCGATTTCTGCAGTCTTCACCTTGATGTCTGTAGCTATCTTTGCCTTCATTTCAGTGATGTCGGCGATGTTTTTCTCTTGTAAGGTAATATCGTGGTTGATCTTCTCAATATCGATATTTAACTCGTCTATATCTTTAATAGAAGGCAGGGCAGATAATTTATCTTTTAGTTTGTTAAATTCTTGCAGTTTTGCCTTGTAGTCTTTTGTTACATTAGCTTTTAATAATTTTGCCGAAGTCAATTTTGCGTTTAATAGATTCATTTTGTTATTAGAATTTTGCAATTCGGCATTGCAATTCATAATAGATGCCATTACATCTTCTTTCTTACCTTCAGCATCATGCTTTACACTGACAATGTCTTCGCCCTTGAAGTCTATATCCAGACTGTCAATGATCTCTCTTACGACATCATCTTGCTCGGTCTTAATGGATGCTATCTTTTGTACGGCAAGCTCTATCATTTTTAGAGATTTTGCATTTTCTACGACGTTTAGATTGTCTTCGCTCAAGTCCTTGATTACTTCGCCCAGCCTAGTAGAGATGGATTTTCTCAAATCTAGGGTAGTGGCGTTGTTCAGTTTCTCTATTATCTTGTCATATTTTTTGTAGATATTGTTGTACTCGTCTAGGTCTAGATATATAGACTGGATTTCTGTTTTTACAGCCTTTATTTCTAAATTTGTGTCAGATATCTGCTTATCATAGTCAGTAGCTTTATCGACTAATTGATTGATTGTAGTCTCTAGTTTCTCTATATTGGCTGTTAATATTCCCACTTCTGCTTGTTTAGATTTGTACTCGACTTCTTTTGCTGATAGCTTTTTCTTCTTGTTATTCAGTTCTGTCTTGTACTTTTTCTCTCTAGAGATGGACTCGTCTATCTCACTAATGTTATTGCGTAGAGCTATGATATCCGCCTTGTGTGCCTCTATTTCTTTTGTCGTTGTATCTAACTTGTCTGTCACTGCCAGATAATTGCCGTACGCATTGGTGTACTCTATTTGTTTTCTGCCATAATCTATAGCGTCTTTTTTCTCCAATTGCTGCGACAGTTTATCCTTAGATTCATTTAATTTAGTTATATTCTCATAGTCTGTTATTAGCAAAATATTCTTAGTTTTTTCAATATTTAGTCGGAATTCTACATCTATTTTTTTCTTTTCTTTGTCCAGTTTTTCGATCTCAAGCGAATTTAGATTAAATTCACTAATGTTATTGTATATTGCCAGTTTTTCTTCAGTTGTTATTTTTCTGGTATTGTATAGGTTCTTTCTATTCTTTAACTTCTCTTGTAGCGAGACACCGAAGCTCTCTAGGTTGAATAGCTTTGCTATAGTCTTCTTTCTATTAATAGGGGTGTCGCCTAGGAATGCATCGAATTCGCCTTGTGGTATGGCAATGCATTTTAGAAATTCTTTCTTGCCTACGCCAATAATGCTTAGTATAGTATCATTGACATCATCTGTCTTGTCTGCTAGAACTGTATTATCGTCTAGGCTGATTAGTATTGCAGTAGACTTTATCCCACTCTTTTGTACTTTGTGATATCTTTCTACTCTGTATAATCTATTTTGACCCTCATAGAACATCTCAAATTCGAATATAATGTATGCATCGTTTGTATGCACATTTATTACATTCTGCATACTTTCTCTCTCACTAGTGCCATATAGGGCTAGGACTATGCAATCCAGTATTGTGGTTTTGCCACAACCAGTCTCGCCAAATATTCCAAATAGCTTATTTTCTGCTACTTTGTCAAAGTGTATCACTTGTTCACTAACGTAGCTATTAATTCCTTTAATCGTTATTTTAATCGGTCTCATATAGGTCCTCCGACATTAGAGATAAGAATAATTCCTTGACCTCTGGGTCTGCTACTTCGCCAGTCTGCCTCAGACAGAAATTATCGAATATTTCTGCATTGGTTAGGTCTTTTTTGGATACAAATTCTTTTCTCGTATTCTTTGCTTCTTTAGTAATGACAGCTAGTGTTACCAGATTGCGATATTTTGTCCTTAATGACTTGATCTCATCTATTGTTATTCTGTCAGTATTTTCTATCTCTACCTTGATCCACGCATCTGGGTTGTCTCTGCATACAATTTCTGCCTGTAGTAGAGAAGTAACGGTGAATTTCTTTAGTAGTTTCACATCTAGCGGTATTTTTTCTATTCGTTGTAGGCCAGTGTTATCAATATCTGCAACAATGACCTTCGTCAGACTCTCACTAGCGCTATCGAAGTTCTGATTGATTAATGGTCCAGAATAGTGGATATTCCTCTCTCTATTGACTGGGACACAGCCGTGTATGTGACCTAATGCTGTGTAATGAGCATCAGTAAATAGTGCATCATTGCTGACAAAGCCCATGCTATTTTCTAATACAGATAATCCACTATAGTATTCTTGCTGAGTAGCAGATCTGCTATCTGGTGCTTGGTGTCTTAGGTGTTGGTTGTTATATCTGGTCAGAACGTGAGTGGTTAGTATATTGACAGTGTCATGACTGAATCTTGATGTGCCATAACTTAGCCATTCTTTTACCTTGTCAGAATAAGAAATGCTATTGTCTCTAATCTCGTTCAATCTATGATAGCTTGGATATGGCAGATATGCTACGACTGCTTTTTCACCATTATTTTTCTCAAATACTATATAGCCCTTGCCGCTCTCTACGGCCTTAATTTTTTTCTCTGTATCGGCTAGCGGATTGTTATAGATTTCGACTTTGTCTAGATGTCCTATTAGATATATTCCATAGTTGTTAGCAAATACGCTAGCATTGCTTAGTCTCTTTGGGTCATCATGGTTGCCAGCAATTGCTATAACCATTGTGTTGCCGTTGCTATTTAGCTCCTTTACAGTCTTGTAGAACAAATCTTCTGCCTCTGAGCTAGGTATTACAGAATCATATATATCTCCTGCGATAATGACTATGTCTACATCTTTATTCCTTGCTATGTCTACTATTTGTCTTAGGGCATCACGCTGTTCATCTATCCTTGTCATATCATCTGTCTTGCAGCCCAAATGCCAATCTGCGGTGTGCAAAATTCTCAATTGCATATCCTCCATTTTTCATTAAAAAATTCTCTGATAAATATATCAAAGCATAACTCAAAGTTATTATATCAAATTCCTTTGTTGTTGCAAAATAATTATAGTCATCAATTAATTTATGTAAATTTTATATCATACCTGTGTTTCTGGCCAAACTTGCCTTAACTTGCTTGAAAATTTCTAATGAATAATGTATAATAGCACATAAGATGTTTTGTGATTAGGAGGAATTGGAGGATTTTGAGTTGTTGTAAATATTCATCAGAGTATATATCCAAGAATCAGACTAGCATAGAGAATGTATTTATTAATGACTTCATGATCCATGCCCCTGAGAACTGTGTCAAGGTGTATCTATTTGGATTATACAAATGTAATAACCCAGAGAGCTTAGACAATAACATTAGTGATATGGCGAAGGCACTTAATTATACAGAAGAGGATATAATCAGTGCATTCATGTATTGGGAGGATCTTAATCTGGTACAGATTATCACCAAAGAGCCACTAGAGGTCAGATATCTGCCTATTAAGAACGCAACTATGCAGTTGAAGAAATTCAATACAGAGAAGTACAAGTCTTTCAATATCAAGGCGCAAGAATTGATAGAAAAAAGGATGATCACGCCTTCTGAGTTCCAAGAATATTATTATTTGATAGAGAACAAGCACATAGAGCCAGATGCTCTTCTGATGATAATCAAATATTGCGTGGAGATCAAGAATGCTAGCATTGCCTATAGCTACATATTAACAGTAGCAAAGAACTGGATATTTGACGGAATTCTTACTTGCGAACAAGTAGAAGAGAGATTAAAAGATTTAGCAAGAAGTAGCGAGGATATTCAGCAAGTATTGAAGGCTCTGGGAATAAGAAGGAAGGCTAGTGAGGAAGAGTATAGGTTATATCTAGAGTGGAAAAATCAGCTAGAGATGTCTCAAGACATAATCCTTCATTTGGCAAAGAAGGCGAAGGCAAAGGGTGCTGGATTTGTTAAATTGGATGGATTGGTGGGCAAGTGCTATATGTTGAAGCTAAATAGCATCCAAGAGATTGATGATTATTTCAATAATCTAGATGCTATGTATGATTTGGCTAGGACGACTTGTAAGAGTCTGGGGCTAAGGTACGATAGTGTAGAGACTGTTGTGGACAATTATATTGCACCTTGGACCAATCTTGGCTTTGAGCCAGATGCTATTATCAAACTGGCAAATTATTGTTTTAAGTTCAGTATTAGGACTCTGGAGGGCATGAATGGTAAGATGAATCAGCTATTCAAATTAGGTCTTCTTACATCGGATGCGATCGATGATTATCTGTATGACTTGGCAAAGGACGATGAGAAGATAGAGGCTATATTGAATAAGTTGGGCTTGGATCGATGCGTCAATAGCAGCGATAGGAATATGTATAGGATATGGCAATATACATGGCAGATTAGTGATGAGTTGATCGAGTATGCGATAGAGAAGAGTGTGGGGATGAGTATGCCAATGCAGTATCTTAATAAGTTATTGTCTACATTCTTCTCCAAGAAGATTACTAGTGTAGAAGAGGCGAAGAGCCTAATGGCAGACAAGAAGGTGAATACTGCAGCCACTAGACCGACGTCAGAGAAGGCAAAGGGTACTGAGTACTCTAAGACCCAACTAAATAGCTTAATCAATAATTTGTTTGAAGTGGAGATATAATATGAATTATTATCAAGTACAACAGATGTCTATGGATGAGATCAAGGCACACAAGGTCAGAGTAGAGAGGATTGCGGACGAGAACTTGATAAATGCTCTGAAGGTGGATGAGATCAAGGTTCTGTATGGCGATATCAAAGATTATAAGAGAGAGGTGGCTCTCTTGGAAGAGTCTGGCAAGGATTCATCACGTCAGATAGAGAAGGTGGACAAGACCAGAGAGAAGTTGGTTAAGTTATTAAAGAAACATGGCTTTAATACCATTGATTTTGTGCCAAAATATTGGTGTAAGGTGTGCAAAGATACAGGTATGGATGGTAATAACATTTGTGCTTGTGTTAAGGCTAGAACTACGGCAAATGTCATGAGTGTAGATGGCGTAAAAGATGTAGAGACTTCGTTTGAGAATGTGGACTTTAGTATATTTGATAATCCAGACTATATGAAGCAAGTGTATGACAAGGCAAAAAAGTTTGTAGAGAAATTGGATGTTACAAAATACAACAACTTCACAATATTAGGTGGGGTTGGTGTAGGAAAAACACACCTGATGGAATGTATGACTAATTATGCTCTGGACCAACAGAGATATGTCATATATATGTCAGCGTTCAAGCTGAATCAAACATTTCTTAACTATCATACATCACATATATCAGAGAAAAATAACATAATAGAGCCGTTATTGGAATGCGAGATGTTATGCATAGACGATCTGGGTTGCGAGCAAATGCTAAATAATGTTACTATCCCAATGCTGACAATGCTAATTAATGAGAGAAATCTTGCATCAAAGAAGACTATTATTACATCCAATCTGTCGCTAGACGAGATAAGAGAAAGATATGATTATAGGATATGTAGTAGACTGCTAGATAACAATGTCTCTCTTACAATCATGTTGGAGGGTAGGGACCTTAGACAAAAAAAATCCTAAGCAAGGTGCGGGGAAGTGTATACAGCACTTCTTTTTTGTTGCTTAGGATATAATTTTATTTTTTTAATTATTGTCATTATCATCAGCAATAGCATTTTCATAACGATATAGACACTTGTACTCTTCACAAGATCTTAACATTTCTCTATGAGTTCCGCCAGCCACGACTTGTCCATTTTTCAAGAAATATATCTGGTCTGCATCTACGATAGTAGATAGTCTATGTGCTACTGTTATTACTATTTTGTCTCTGCCTATGTTGTCTACGACTTCTTTTACATGATTCTGGTTTTCGTTATCAAGTGCACTAGTTGCTTCGTCGAATATCAATATAGGGCTGTCTTTTAATAAAGCTCTTGCTATAGATAATCTCTGCTTTTGTCCACCGGAGAATCTGGATCCGCCTTCGCCCAGCATTGTGTTGTATTTCTTTGGTAATGACATTATGTAGTCGTGGATTTGAGCCTTTTTACAAGCCTCTTCTATTTCTTCCTTTGTTGCATCTGGCTTGATAATCTTTAGATTGTCTAGTATAGAAAAATTAAATATGTATGGCTCTTGTGGGACAATAGTTATAATATTTCTTAATGTCTCTTTAGAAAAATCGCAGATGTCTTGTCCGCCAATAAATATCTGACCACGCTCTATATCATAAGTTTTGTTAATTAATTTTAGTAATGTACTCTTGCCGCCACCACTAGAACTAACTAAGGCGATCTTTGAGCCATGTTCTATGTCTAGATTGAAGTTTTGTAATACTTTGTCTACGCCATTGTACGAAAAATTCAAATCTTTGATCTGTATATCAATGTGTTCTGGCAATTCTTTGAATCCATCTCGTTTAGGGAATTTTTCAAATCCTTCTTCGTAGCCATTCAGTAAATCGAATATACGCTTAGCATACAATCCGCCGTCTTTGAAATATTCCCAGCTCTGCATAAACCAGTCTATCAGTGATACAATAGAATTACGAAATACAAAAATAGTAAAGGCAATTGCAAATGTAGTCAATTTGTAATGTATCAATAGAAGCGCAAATGGGATAAATAAGAAAGCTAAGATATTTTTTACAATAGCAGATGTTCTGTATAACTTATATTGTTTGCTACCAAATCGTCCTTCGATTTTCTCTAGTTCTGTTAGTGATTCGTTTGCTTTTTCCATTATTGTGTCATGAATATTGTAATTTTTAATATCACGTACACCTTTGATGGTCTCCATTATTAGACTGGTATTTTTGTCCATAGATTTCTTTTGTTCGGCTTGGTCTCGTAATCTGATTTTTAATCTAATTTTATATATTATTGCTACAATCATGAACTCTAATATACAATACAATCCTAGATATATACTGCTAGCAAATATATATATAACGATAGCAAAATTACTAAGTATAGACATGAATACATCTACTAGACAATTATATATTGTAGCTAATGAAATGGTGTCAGAAGATATTACTTGAACCAGTCTTCCGCTGCCATATAGGTCGAAGTTTTTTGTTTTTAATCTTAAAATACTATCCAAAGTGTTGTATCTAATATCTTTGGATATGCTTGCCTTTAATTTGTCTGCGGCGTTGCCCCACAGCAGTAAGTGGGACAATGAACTTAATACCTGAAATAGCAGTAGTAGGGCGGAGCTAATTAATAGCCCTTGTCCATCAGCATTGGTAAATGCTGTAAGAGTCTTCTCTGTATATACTGGAACCATAACACTCAATCCAGCAAACAATGCACAACTAAGTATGCAAGCAAATGCCTTGCCTTTGTATGGCTTGATATAGCTTAATGATTTGAAGAAATAGTATGTATTCTTCTTTTCTTTTGTTTTTCTATTTTTCATTTTTTTACCCCAAGACTAAATTATGTCATAATATCATACTATTTAAGTTTTGTGAAGGGGTTTTTGCAATGTTTTTTATTTTTTTATAATATTTTTTACAATTATCTTTTTGTTGATTATATTTTTGATCTTTTTGTTGATTTTCTAGAGTTGTTTTGTAAAAAAATCTTAAGATGTTTTTAGATTGCATCTTAAGATCTTTCTTTGTTTATTTACTTGTTGTTTTTTTCCTTTGCGGTTAGGGCAGTAATTCCGGTCAATTTAGATATAGGAAGGGAAAAACACATTCCTCTGCCAATTGTGTCAAGGTTGGTATTTTCTACTATTGCCTTCATTATTTTTGATTTTGTGCTAGAGTGTACAACGGTTAAGACAATTTCTTTTTCTGGCTGGATTGTTACACCCAAGAATTTTTCTGTATCCATGCTGTTAGAACTTAATGCATTGATTATAGTGCCTCCAGTAGCTCCGGCTTCTCTAGAAGCTTGAACTACATAGTCAGAGTATCCTTTGTTAACTATAGTTATTATTAGGTCATATTTAATTTCTTCCATACTTTCTCCTTTTAATAATTTATTCCTAGAACATCTAGCATTAGGTTGGATGCTGCATTTATAGGCAGTGTCATTGCTATGCCGTGTCGTGGCTGCTCCAAATCTAGTACAGTGTTCAAAGTATTTAAGATTTTTTGAGACATAATAGGGCTGACTAGTGCCCAAATAATTTCTCTATCTACTATTCCAAATCCAAATATGTCTGCTGCCTCAGATTGGGCAGTGCCTTGTCCTAAAGTTGTGAGTGAGAATGTGCAATCGTGTGCTTGTAATATTTCTCGTACTTTGTCGGCATTGCCACGTTCTACTATTGTTATTAACATTTCAAATGGCGCTGATATTGGTTTTCTTTTCATTTGCCGTCTCCTTACTCAAATTCTATAATTTCTACGTGTATTTTGTTGGATCTCTTTCGTTTATTTTTGTGTCTTCTGTTTGCAAGAGTATAGAATGCGCCTAATAGCTGTAATGATAATATGGGCATTGCGGCTATTAGGGCGATTGTTCCAAATCCAGTAGTGTTGGCCCCCATAACACTAGCTACGCCAGAGATAAATGGAAGTATAAATGATACGGCCATTGCTCCAGTAGCAGTACCTCCTGCATCAAAAGCTATTGCAACAAAAATATTTCCATTGTAGAATGATAAACTTATGCTTAATATATATATTGGCAAAAGAATTGCTATTAGGGGAATGTTATACAACGTTTTTAACATTGCCAAGAATACAGATAGTGCAACACCAATTGACACGCATATCAATATTGTTTTTTGCTTAATTGCTCCATTTGTTACTTCTTCAACTTGCTTCTTTAGTACATGCACTGCAGGCTCTGCTGCAATTATGAAATATCCTAGCAGAATACTAAGTGGCAGGAGTATCCAGCTGAATTCGCCGCCAGCAATAGTGCTACCCATTAGCGAAGCTACTGGTAAGAATCCTGCATTTACTCCCGTTAGGAATAGAACAACTCCGATATATGTGTATATTAGACCAATTAAAATTCTTTTTATTGTTGTCTTAGATAGTTTTAGCATAGTGAATTGGAATATTAAGAAGATTACAATTATTGGCAACAAGGTTATTGCCACATCCTTGAGATATTCTATGAAATTAACAAGTAGGCTAGATATACCAGATATTGCTTCAGTAGCTTCGGTTTGTGTAATAATTGTTATATCCTTTGGAAGGAATATTCCTAGCGTCATTACAGCGATTATTGGACCTAATGACGATAAGGCAATGTAACCTAGAGCGTTTTCGTCGTCTTTGCTAGAGCTAATAGATGATAATCCTAGGCCAAATGATATAAGGAAGGGCACTGATATAGGGCCTGTGGTCACGCTGCCAGAGTCAAATGCTATAGGCACCATGTAGTCTGGGACAAAGAAGCAAAATAGGAATAGTAATCCATATCCAATAGCCAGAATATATGATAGCTTCCACCTAAATATTACTTTTAAAATAGCGAATAATAAAAATACTCCGACGCCAATGGATACAACAGATATGAAGAGATATTCTTCGCTAAGAATCCCCATGTCACTAATTTGCTTTGCAAGAACCGCTAGGTCTGGTTCTGCAAATGTTATGATGAATCCAATAAATGCGGTACATATTAGCATCAATGATAGTTTTTTTGACTTGCATAGACTTTTTCCAATGCTCTCTCCCATTTGTGACATTGATATATCTGTACCCATTGTAAACAATGCTATGCCAATAATTAGAAGCAGTGCACTGATTCCAAATGATACGTAGGTGTTTGCGTCCAATGGGCATATTGTAATGGAGAATATAATGATTATTAAAGATATTGGAAGGATTGAGAAAAAAGCTTCTTTTAGCTTTTTTCTAAGGTTAACTAACATAACGACACCTCGCTTAATTTTTTATTAGAATTAAGAAGATTGCATCGCAATCTTCTTATCTTCTTTTGATTCTTTTTAACTTTATTTCTCGTAAATATGGCAATACCTTGTTCTCCAGAACATATTTGTAATTATCCTCAACTGTAAAAGAAGAAAAGCTAACTACGGTTAGGTTTTGTCTACTGCTGACATATTTAGCCAGATTCAATAGTCTTGATATTGCGGTAGTGGATTCTGGAGCAATCTCGTCAGTGATAGCCTCTTTGTGGGTAAAATTAAATATTCTAAATATTTCATCTACTTCACTAACTATAAATAATACTTTTTTTCCGGCAACAAATAGATTCTTGATAGATTCTTGGGCAAGGACTATTATTTTCAATAGTTCGTCATAGCTTTGATTGTAATCAAGGTTATATATGGTTATATTCTTTACTTTTGGCTTCGGTGTGGTAGATACATGAGATGCGTTTAGAATAATTACATTTAAGTCCGGCTCATTTACCTCATTAGCAAAATCTAATGCAAGGCTAGCAATATATTCCTTATCACCATAGTAATAGAAATATGAATATCCTTTCAATATCCTTTGGACGTACATTATATCTTGAAATTTGTCAAAATTCTGTACGGTAAGATTATCAAAGATATTAGGTACCTTGTCTATCTCGTAGAATATATCACTTTGATATTCACTAGCAGGAATTCCGTTAATTGCGACTATTTTTTCTGCTATATATGCGCTATCATCGGATAGGGGTCGTAGTTCTGCAGTTACGATATCGTCTCTTTTTAACTTATATCTATCCAAAAAGTCTGGAGTAACTCCTATTTGAACAATTCTGCCTGTTTTTTGACTTAATTTCAACATTGGTTTGCCGGTGTCTGTAAATTTAAGAATACAATCTTCAGTTATTATGTCTGTGTTAAATCTAAAAATAGGTGAACTAAGAGACATTTTATCATATAGGCCAGGCATAATTACATCGCTAGATACGTTAGATGGGGCTTTTGGTTTTCTGCCCATATTTGAGGTTATAGGCTCTATTTCGCCACTCTTGACCATAATAATACCATCTATTAATTGTTCTTTTTTTAGAGTAGTAGGGGATTTCACGCCAGTATTTCTAGCAAATGTTCTTAAGTCGTGTATTCCCATTTTATTTAGTTCTTTTAATAATAATTCTTTATCCTGCTGTTCCATTTTCTTCTCTTAATTTATTATATTTACGTAGTAGTATAACAAATTGAGAGAGGTGTTGCAAAATCTTTTTTAACATTTTGTACAAATTGTATTTATTTGTGTGTCAGAAGTATAAAATCAAACATATATAATTTACATGAGAAAATACAATAAATATGTAATCAATATTGATAATCTGGAATGCAATATCAATCTGATAAGAAGGATTTTGAGAGACAAGGTCAAGCTGTGTGCTGTGGTAAAGGCTGATGCCTATGGGCTAGGTGTAAGAAATGTAGTGCCTGTGATTGACAAATATGTCGATTTTTATGCTGTAGCGAATTTAGATGAAGCTATGGAAATTAGAGCGCTAGGGGTGGATACCAATATTCTTATTTTATCTCCAGTGTCAATTGATGACATAGATACTTGCGCTAAAAATAATATTTCGATAAGTGTATCAGATAATGACTATCTTAGGGCAGTTTTAGCGCATTTGCATAGTACAGTTAAGGTGCATCTAAAAGTAAATACTGGACTTAATAGATTTGGATTCAAAGATGTTGCGGAATTTGCTAAGGCAGTGAAATTTATTAAGAAGAGTAATAATATAATATTGCAAGGAGTGTTCACACATTTTGCAACAAAGAAAAATGATATAGAATTTATTAATATTCAGAAAAACATATTTAATGAGTTTGCTAAGCTTGTGCCCCAATATGTTATACGACATTGTGCCAATAGTTTTGCTACAATGCTAAGTAGTACTAACCAGATGGATATGGTTAGGGTTGGTGCAAATATGTATGGAGATATCAGAGGTGACGGATTGCCGCTAAAGGATGTCTTGTCTATCAAGAGTGAGGTTGTGTTTATTAGTGATGTGTCCAAGCATCAGACTATAGGATATGATAGAACATACAAATGCCATAGAAGATCAAAAATAGCTGTTGTGCCTATGGGATATGCGGATGGAATAGATAGAAATCTTAGTAACAAATTTTATGTATTGATCAATGGAGAGAAGGCTCCTATTGTTGGTAATATATGTATGGATTGCTTTATGATAGATGTGACAGACATCAAGAACGTGTATGTTGGTAGTGAGGTTGTTGTTTTAGGCTCTAGCTATGATGAGGAGATAAGGCTGAATGATGTGGCAGAGAGATTAAACAGGTCTGCATATGATGTGTTATTAAATTATAAATATCATAGATGTGAACAAGTTTTGGTTACAAAAAAAGGAAAATAGTAAATTTTTCTTTTTTTGTGCTGCAAATATTGATACAATAGAACTGTTATTAATAATTTGTAAGTATGAATCAAAATCGTAAACATACACATGATTTACACAATGAGGCGGTGTCTAAATGAGGGTTGTTGCAGGAAAATACAAGGGCGTAATATTAAAAACATTTGATTATGACAATATTAGACCGACTCCAGACAAGGTTAGAGAAGCGGTGTTTAGCAAAATTCAGTTTGAAATTACGGATAGTATATGGCTGGATTTGTTTGGTGGGACAGGTGCAGTAGGTTTAGAGGCTATAAGTCGTGGTGCGTCAAGAGTTGTAGTTGCTGATGATAATATAGGCAGTCAGCGTCTCATAGAAGAGAATTATAGGAAATGCAAATTACGTCCAGTATTAATTAAGATGAATTATTTGAAAGCGCTAGATATGTTACGTTCCAAAGGTGAAAAATTTGATTATATATATTTGGATCCTCCATTTGCAACGAATTATGGAATTAAGGCTATTAGGTTAATACATGAATATGGCTTGATGGCCGCGGATGGAATGATAATATATGAGCATTTGAGGAGTGATAATATTGGTGATTTGGGGAAAGAATATAATATAATTGATACTAAGAATTATGGGACTATAGCAGTTACATTTATTAAGGGGTAGTACAATGTATAGATTAGTTAACATAAAGGAAGGAATGCCAAATGCTGATTATGCTGTCTATCTGTTGGAGAAAGAAATAGATTATGCCAAGGCTGAAGGGACTAGGGTGTTAGTATTTGTACATGGATATGGATCCAGTGGGCATGGTGGAGCTATTAAGGAAAAAGTAGATAGAAGGTTGGCTGCCTTGAAAAAGGAGAAGAAGATTGTATGTTATGTCAGAGGTGATAGGTGGGCGGAGTATAGTAGTGATGTGCAAGAAATATACAAGTATGCTCCAGAGTTAAGCATTAATAATCAGGTGTCCAATATTAATAGTGGTGTAACGGTTGTTTTAGTTTATTAGAAGTCATGATTATATCATGCCTTTTTTATTTTTTAATTTTAGATATAATTCTGCAGCTTTCGACATATGATTTAGTATTATTAAATTTGTGGTTGGAGGTGTGTATGCATATTGCTAGGGCAGAGAAATTTGCTAGATATATTATTGAAAATAAGGCAACAATCCGTAAGACGGCGTTACATTTTTCTTATAGCAAGAGTACAATTCATAACGATGTGTCTAATAGGTTAAAGAAATACAATATAGAATTGTATCGGGAAGTTCAGCTAGTACTAAAGAAAAATTTTAATGAAAAACATATTAGGGGAGGCTTTGCAACAAAACAGAAATATGAAAAATAAAAAAGTAATTGAACTTGTTTGTGTGATAATTGGGACATTTATTGGTGCGGGATTTGTTAGTGGAAGAGAGGTTGCGCAATATTTCTCTATATATGGGTTTGTTGGTGTAATTTATGCTCTATTAGAAATTTTTATCTTTTTTATGTTTATTAAATATTGTTTGTTTGTTGGTAAAAAACACATAATTAATGACAACAATAATATATTCTGTGACAGAAGGTTATGCAATATTACCAATATTATAATATTGTTGTCCACGATAATCAATATTGGTGCAATGATATCTGGGGCGTCTAGTATAGGAGTAGTGATGCAGAATGATGCCATGGCGATAATTCTTCCTATTGCTGTTATAGTTGGCACATTCCTTATACTTAATTTTCGATACAATGGGATGAAGTGGACCAATGTTGCAATTGTTCCAATTTTAATTATTTTGATCCTAATAATAACGATTACGTCGTCCATAAGTTCTAATAATGTTATGATTCCTTCTAGTAGTATTTTTGTCAATATACTAGGCGGTGCTGCTAGTTCTATTATCTATGTGTTTTTCAATATGTTACTACTTGGGGTTCTGTTAATTCAAATTGGGCACCAGTATACAGATAGAGAGATTAGAGCAAGTGCAATGATTTCCAGTATTATTATAGGTGTTTTAATTGCAGTGATTACTCTGTCTATAACTCTGTCTGATAGTACGGTTATAGGTAGTGATATGCCGCTGTTATCAGAATCGTTATACATAGGCAGAGACTTTGCTATCATATTTGCTATATGTCAGCTATGTGGCATATTCACAACAATGATTAGTTCTACATATCTAACTGCTGGTATAATTAATTCTAAACTAAGATCATATAGGCTGTCTATTATTCTATCCATACTCATTGGTTTGGTTATATCGTTTATTGGATTTTTTAATATAGTCAATTATTTATACAAGTTAACGGGCGTCTTCAGCATAATTTATTTTGTCATTTTGTTTGTCAATCTATCTAGAAGAAAAGGTAAGAATAGGTTTAGTGCAGTATCACATTTTTGATACTGCATTTTTTCATTTCTTTTATTTGACTATATTTTGTTTAATTTATATAATACTACTATAATAAGAAAGTTGTGTTGGAGAGGCTATGAAACGCTCATTAAAAATAATACTTATAACTTTAATAGTCGTTGCTTTTGTTGTAGCATTGGCATACTTTATTTTTTTTGCGGAAGATCGCAATCATTCTGTGTATAAGAATGTAAGAAATGCTATGCTATATAGATACAATATTGATTTTGATAACGAGATTGCAGAGTTCTATGAGTTAGGATATAACAATGATACTTCTCAGATTACAGAGGAGGATTATCCTACGATTTATCTTCTAAGGCAGCGTATGTTTTCTTCCGATGACACGAAGATTCAAGGTGGAAGCAATGACGGCACCATTTTCTATTACTATAGCTATGCTATGTATGATAGCATCATTGCAGAGGGTATAAGATATTATTCCAACTACGCAGCTCTAGCAGATTCTGCTAGCAAGTCAGCGGTCAATAGCGTCGGGGCGAAGATTGATGCATATAAGGATCGTATGACGCAGCTATACAATGAGCTAGAAGATGTGTCATCAATGCAGAAAGATTTTGGTTCAGAAGTCAGCACTATTACAAAGGAAAGTATGTCAAATGCATATATCAATCTGCGAACTCTGTATAGAAACCATCTGTTGGCAGAGTCGGATTTACTTCTATCTTTGCGTGATTTCATAATTGCAGAGTCTTTTGACAATAATTATTATTTCGAGACTGTAGCAATGTTATATGATTCTATAGCAGGCACTATAAATGCAGCAATGAACGATGAGGAAGACCAAGAGATTAACTATCTGCATGACGCAGCTATATATACAGATATCTATCAAAACTATATTTCTGGCAATGCTATTAACTATGGAGTAGTTGATGAGATAGCTTATCTTCAAGCTTACACTAAGTTGTATATTGATTCCAGAAAGGATTATGATCTGATTTTTGATTTTACTCATTTCCAAAAGCAAGACTTGTTGCACGGTGACAAAGGTATTAGTTCTAAGATAGAAGTGGGCTATGAAGAGCTAGCCATAGTTATTCTGTCTATATTGGGGCTGTAGGAGGTGAATGATGAAAAAAATAGTTAATTATTTGTTTGCTTTTGTTATATGCATTCTATCTGTTTATTCATTTAGTGCGTGTGACTTAGCCTCTTATAAGGCGGCAGATATCCAAGACTTATACAAGACAACAATAGAGAATCAAATAAATGTGGATACTGCATCTAACGAAATGTTCGGTGATAGTTACACTATAGATATAACATACGATCCAATAATAACGGAGATTGTAATAACCTCTACTTCTTCAGTCAATGAGTACAATCTGTATACATTGGATAATCTGTATAATACGCTGTTCGAGGCTATATTTAGATACTATGAGGATTGGAATGAGAATTTTTTCGAGGCGGCGGATTCTAGGCTATCAAATGAAGATTTTTCCAATCTGTATGCAAAATTAAATTCTTTAAATGAGACATTATTTGATGTAGCAGATGCCAAAAATTCAATACAGACCAGTGTTGTATCCAAAGGGATTGATGAGGTATCAACATTTGATATTACATCATATATTGCCGAACTTAATGTGTTGGTAGAGAAGTCTATCGATTTTGTTACTTGTTTTAGGAATTTACATATTTCTAAGATATTTACTGACGAAAGTGTGTCTGCTAATACTATTGCTAGAACTATAGATGATATGTTGCTTAGCTTCGCAGAGTATATATATATCGATAATATTCAACCATTTACGATTCAGTCTGGCAAGAATATGGTCTGTGACCTTAGTGTACTGATCAATGCTCAGATCAGTGGCAATGAGTATGTTATATTGGATTATTTGGACAAATTGAATGTAGAGTTAACGCAGCCTGTTATAGATGCACTGGATAACTACAATGATGTTGCTACTATCAAAAAAGCTGATATATATGTGTATTATTCCAATATTTTAAGGCAAAATATCTTGACACTTCGCAGTGTTGCGGTTAATATAGATTATTATAAATTATCGATGTATAGATATGGCAGAATAGAAGGTGGCGTTAACGTTTATCAGACTTCTATATCTGACCTAGAAAGCACAGCGTTTAGTTTTTTGTGTCAAGTAGAAGATTTTATTAATAACTACTATATCGATGCGTTGAATGCAGTACTTGTATAAATTAAAGAAAAAGGATAAAAATTATGAAAGATTACTATAGAATTGCGGAATTATTATTCCCAAACATCAATAAAACACCAGAATATTATTTTTCAAAGTTTCCAAAGAGAAATTTGAAGCCAGGAGCAGAGGTTACCAGAATAGCACCTAGTCCTACTGGGTATTTCCATATAGGTAGTCTGTATGGAGCTGTTATTGACAAATTAGCAGCATTGAATACAGATGGAGTGTTCTATCTTAGGTTAGAAGATACCGATCAGAAGCGTGAAATCAAGGATGCTGGCAATATTGCTTACGAAGCTTTGTCGTTCTATGGTATTACTCCAGACGAAGGGTATATGGGTGATAATGCAGAATCTGGTAGCTACGGCCCATATGTGCAAAGCAAGAGGGCGGAGATATATCATGCTTTTGCTAAATATCTAGTTAGTATAGGTAGGGCGTATCCATGTTTCTGTGACAAGGCTGAAGACAAGGCAGAGATAGTAGAGCGAAGAGAAAAAGAACTAGAAGAAGGTGCTTTAGTAGAACACGACAAGTGTAGAGATCTATCTATGGAAGAGATTGAGGCTAATGTTGCCAAAGGCAAACCATTTGCAATAAGACTGCTGTCTATTGGGGATCCAAATAAGTCAATGAAGATCAAAGACGAGATTAAGGGCGAAAGAGAGATAAGAGAGAATGGTAAGGATATAGTTATATTAAAAAGCAACGGCATTCCGCCATATAGCCTAGCACATCTAGTAGACGATACATTGATGGGTACGACTACTGTCATTAGAGGGGAGGAATGGTATCAATCTTTAGCTAGCCACTTAGAGCTATTTGACGCATTTGGTTATCCTAGGATGAAATATGCTCATACTCCAGTAGTGTGCAAGCTAGATGATGGCAATAAGAGAAAATTAAGTAAAAGAAAGGATGTAGAGGCAGATTCCAGAGTCTTCAGAATCATGGGCTATCCTAAGGAGGCTGTAATAGAGTATCTTATCACTCTTGCCAATAGTGATTTCGAAGAGTGGAGAGCCAATAATCCAACTTTGCCTTATACAAATTTCCCATTCGCTATATCCAAGATTGGCTCCAATAATCCTATGTTTGATTTTGCAAAGCTAAATGATATCTCAAAGAATATTATTGCAAAGTTTACTGCCGAAGAGGTATATGATAGGGTATATGAGTGGGCGAAGGAATATAATATCAACTTCGCAAAGGTGTTGGAGGGCAACAAGGATTTTGCAATAAATGTATTCAATATAGATCGTGGCGGAGAAAAGCCAAGAAAAGATATTGCTAAATGGGAGGATGTTCCAGAGTATTACAATTATATGTTCAAGGAATATTCAGAGTTGAATATTGACTTTACTCAGTTTGATGTAGAATATCTTACTATCCAGAAGATTATGGAAGAGTATGTCTCAACATTTGATTTTCATGCAGACAAGGACACTTGGTTCAACAATGTTAAAGCATTGGCTACAAAATATAATTTCTGTACAGATAATAAGATATACAAGCAAAATCCAGCACTATTCAATGGCAATATCGCAACGTTCTGCAATATCTTAAGAGTGGCTATTACTGGTAAGTCCAATACGCCAGATTTGTATTCCATATGTATGTGCTTGGGTAAACATAGGCTGCATGATATTGCTAGAAGTATTTAACAATTAGTGTTTAAATATTTGTTTTATCAGCTATTAAACAATGGAAATTGCTATAAATCTTTAATTTTATCAATAAATTTAAAATTCAATTTTTACAATATGAGTCCTAAACAGTGGCTCATATTTTTTAAATTTTTATAGAACATTTTTTCTAAAGCATTGCATTTATGAAAATATTAGTATATAATAAGTACATTATATTACTTTAACGGAGGATAAAGTGTTAGCTATATTACATTCATTGGGTTTGTCAGGACTAGACGGATATAAGATGCAAATAGAGGTAGATATCAATCAAGGTCTACCAGGCTATGACATAGTAGGGCTTGTTGGAGCTTCTATCAAGGAGAGCAAGGAGAGAATCAAGAGTGCGATAAAGAATAGCAAGTTTCAGTATCCAATACTTAAGATTATTATCAATATGGCGCCTGCGGATACAAAGAAAGAAGGCCCTATGTATGACCTACCTATAGCACTTGGCATACTATGTGCTAGCGATCAGCTGGATGTTAATCTGGTTAGAGAATATGTTATGCTGGGCGAGTTGGGACTTAATGGGTCTGTTAACAAGGTAAATGGAATATTGCCTATGCTAATATATGCTAAGCAAGCTGGAATTAAAAAATTTATTATTCCGAAGGCGAATGAGAAGGAAGCAAGCTTCATTGACGGAATGGAGATATACCCAGTGACATCCCTAGAAGAGGCAGTGAAGTTCTTGAAGGGAGATATAGAGATAAGTAAGGTAGAGGTACAAAACTTCAAGGATCTAATGTCTAAGACCAAGATTTCTAATGACTTCAAATACATCAAGGGGCAGACTAAGGCGAAGAGGGCAATGGAGATAGCTGCTGCTGGCGGCCACAATGTGTTGCTGATTGGCCCTCCTGGTAGTGGTAAGACAATGCTAGCAAAGGCATTTCCTAGCATTCTTCCAGATTTGACCTTCGAAGAGGCTCTGGAGATTTCCAAGATACATAGTGTTGCTGGTACACTTGATTCTAACTTGGGTATACTTACTCGTAGACCATTCCGTTCTCCTCACCACACAGCTACTACTATAGCCCTTACTGGTGGCGGCAGGACTGCGAAGCCGGGCGAGATTAGCTTGACGCACAATGGTGTATTATTCTTAGATGAGATGCCAGAGTATAGCCGTAATACATTAGAGACACTGCGTCAGCCGCTAGAAGATGGCATTATTACGGTGTCTAGATTAGAGGCCAGTATTGTATATCCTGCTAATTTTATTCTTATTGCTAGTATGAATCCTTGTCCATGCGGCAATTTCGGTAGTACAACCACTGAGTGTAAATGCACTCCACAAGCAATTAGAAAATATCTCAATAAATTGTCTGGTCCTTTGATGGATAGGATAGATATGCATATAGAGGTAGATAATGTAAAATATAGCGATCTGAAGGAAGAGGCTAATGAAGAACCTAGCGAACTTATAAAGGAGCGAGTAGATAGGGCTCGTGCCGTTCAGCTGGCTAGATTCCAAGAAGATAGTAACTATGCTAATTCTGAGATGAATGATAGACAGATCAAGGAGCATTGCAGGATTAGTGAAGAGAGTCATTTTATCTTAAAGCTTGCCTTTGAGAAGTTAAATCTGTCAGCCAGAGCTTACAATAGGATATTGAAGGTGGCTAGAACAATAGCAGATCTAGAGGGCTCGCTAGAGATTAAGGATGAGCATATCATGGAGGCAATATCATATAGGTCGTTAGACAACAAATATTGGGGTTAAGATGAGACAATATATACTAAATGATGAAGATAAGGCTGTCATAGCCTTGGTTACACAGGCAAATATTTCATATGCTAAGGCAAAATATATTATAGAGGCATTGGATGATGTTTCTGTAATTTTTTCTGCAGATAGATTGAAATATGCCAAGATAAAGGATAAGGATACTATTGAGAAATTATCTAACATAGACGTAGATCTAGTTAATAACTATATTGCAAACTTGGATAGATCTAATATAGAAGTTATTACATATGTGTCCCAGATATATCCAGATAATTTAAGAGAAATCCATAATCCGCCATTGGTTCTGTATGCAAAGGGTAACCTCGACTTGCTTGTATACAAGAATAATCTGTCTATAGTAGGTACTAGGCGTGCAACTAGCTATGGAGAGGAGGTGACGAAGAGTTTTGCGAAGACATTGGCAAAGGAAGGTATATGCATTGTCAGCGGTTTGGCAGACGGTATAGACACAATTGCTCACCAGGGTGCAGTGTCCGTCAAGGGGAAAACTATTGCAGTAATGGGTAGTGGGTTTAACAATATATATCCAGCCAATAATATTGGTCTAGTAGATAAGATTGTAGAGACTGGTGGCTTGGTTATTACAGAGTATAAGTCTAATGAGTTGCCCCAAACATATCATTTTCCAGCTAGAAATAGAATTATTGCAGGTTTGTCTCTAGCTGTGTTAATAGTAGAGGCTCCTGCTAGAAGTGGTGCATTGATAACAAAGGAGTATGCATTGGAGTGTAATAGAGAGATATTTGTTGTTCCTGGTAGGATTACGGATATTTATTCCAAGGGGTCAAATGAGATTATTAAGAGTTGTCAGTCTACAATGGTACTATCTGTCAATGATATTTTAGAATTTTTTGGTAGGGTAGGAGAGAAGAAGAGCAATGCAGATGGCGTACAACTTAGTCTAGAAGAACAGCTAATTATAGAGATACTGGGTGCAGAAGAAGTGCATTATGAGAAGATTATTGCAGCTAGTGGACTATCCTCTAGCACTCTTAATAGCTTACTTATCAAATTAGAATTAAAAAATATTATTAAGAAATTGCCAGGAAATATATATACTAGGATAGGATTTTAGTTTACAACCATGTCGCAATTTTGTTAAAATAACAAATAGATGCGAATAAATATATAGCGAGGTATGCATGAATTTAGTTGTTATCGAGGGTGCCGGAAAGAAAGACACTATTAGCAAGTATTTGGGCAAAGACTACGAAGTTGTTGCTACAAAGGGACATATCAGAGATTTACCGGTCAAGACTCTTGGTGTTAATATAAATGATAATTTTAAACCTCAGTATGAGATTATGAGTGATAAGCATAATATCACTAGAGAACTTAGGGCGAAACAAGCCAAGGCAGATAGAGTCTATCTAGCGACCGACCCAGATAGAGAGGGAGAGGCTATTAGCTGGCATCTATGCCATGTATTGAATTTGGATCCGAAGGATAATGTTAGGATAGAATTTAATGAAATTAGCAAGAATGCTGTACAAGAGGCATTGAACAAGCCTAGACCAATTGATCTTAATTTGGTCGATGCTCAGCAAGCAAGAAGGGTCGTTGATAGATTAGTGGGATACAAGCTTAGCCCAATACTATGCAAGAAGATTCAGCCCAATTTGTCTGCTGGTCGTGTGCAAAGCGTTGCACTGAAACTGATAGTAGATAGAGAGAAAGAAATTATTAATTTCAAGCCAGAAGAGTATTGGACACTGAATGCAATGCTGTATAAGGCCGTGAAAGAAGATCAATTCAAGACTACTTTATCAAAAGTAAATGGCAAAAAACCAAGCATTACTAACAAAGACGAAATGGACCAGATATTAGCAAAGTTAAAAGCTGGCCAGTTCAGAGTCACTAGTATTAAGAAATCTGTTAGCAAGGTTCATCCAACAGCTCCTTATACTACTAGCTCGATGCAACAAGACGCTACCAATAAGTTAAATATGACGCTAAAGAAGGTTAGTTCTTGTGCCCAAGAACTGTATGAGGGTGTCAATATTGGTGCAGAAGGTAAGACCGCTCTGATTACCTATATCAGAACAGACTCTGTGCGTGTATCTCCGCAGGCTATGGCTATGGCAAAGGATTATATATCTACGCATTTTGGCCAAGAGTACTTGCCAAAGACTCCTAATGTGTACAAGGTGAAGAAATCTGCCCAAGACGCCCACGAAGCCATTAGGCCAATTTCGTTGGATAGAACGCCAGCATCAGTCAAAGAGTATTTATCTAGTGATAATTATAGATTGTATGAATTGATTTATAACAAATTCTTGGCTAGCCAGATGACAGAGGCAGTGTATGATACATTGACAGTAGAGATAGATAACGATATATATACATTCAAGGCGTCTGGAAGGACTTTGATCTTCGATGGCTTTACTAAGGTTTATAAATTGGTAGAGAAGAAAAAGTCAAAGAAGAAGGCTGAAGAGGTGGACGAAGAAGAGGATGATGAGGATATTAAGATTCCTAAGCTAGAAGAGGGGGATATCTTGAATCTGTCCGAATTAATTCCAGCCCAGAAGTTCACCAAGCCACCTACACGCTTTACCGAGGCTACTATAGTTAAGGAAATGGAAGACAAAGGAATAGGTCGTCCAGCAACGTATACTCCTACTATAGTGCTGCTACTTAATAGAAAATATGTAGATAAAGATGGTAAATATCTGGTGCCAACGGAGCTAGCATTCAAGATAACTGATATGTTAGACAAATTCTTCTCATCCATTATTAATGTGCAGTTTACTGCAGATATGGAGAATAAATTAGATGAGATTGCCAATGAGGGTATTGAATGGCAAGCCGTTATTCAGAAATTTTATAATTTCTTTGCTAAGACCCTACAGAACGCAGACAAAGATTCTACAACATTCAGAGAACCACCAAAACAGACAGACATAGTTTGTGACAAGTGTGGTGGCCAGATGGTTATTAGGACGGGAAAATTTGGTGAATTCTTGGCTTGCAGCAATTTTCCAAAATGTCGAAATATCAAGTCTATGGCAAAAGCAGTTGCAACTTGTCCTAAATGTGGCGGCGAAGTATTTGATAGAAAGACTAAGAAAGGTGACGTATATTATGCTTGTGCCAATAGACCTAAGGATTGCGACTTCTGGTCTTGGGAGAAACCAAGCGAGGAGAAGTGTCCTAAATGTGGCAACTATATGACAGAGAAGGTTGTGTACGGCAAGCTAAGGAAGAAATGTTCTAATGCAGAATGTAATCATGTAATTAATATAGAGAGTGTCACAAAATCAGATAGTACACCAGAGGAGCAATGATGATAGTAAACATAATAGGTGGTGGACTAGCTGGTTGTGAGGCTGCATATCAGCTATTAAAGCGAGGCGTGTCTGTCAATATGTATGAGATGAAACCACAGAAGTTCTCTCCTGCCCACAAGCTATCTACATTGGCAGAACTGGTATGCTCCAATAGTCTGAAGAGCAACGATGTCACAACAGCAGAAGGATTATTGAAGGAAGAGCTGCGAGCATTGGATAGTTTGCTTATAAGGGTTGCTGATAGGGCTGCGGTTCCGGCAGGATCGGCACTGGCTGTAGATAGGAACATATTTAGCGAGAGTGTGACCAATGAATTGAAGAGTTATTCCAATTTTATACTAATTAATGGTGAGGTTACCAATATAGATACTAGTGTGCCTACTATTATAGCTACAGGCCCACTTACTAGCGATGATTTTAGTAAGAATCTCGCGGGGTTAATTGGAGAAGAGAGTTTGTATTTCTTTGATGCGATTGCTCCAGTTGTGACATACGATTCAATTGATTTCGATACAGCATTTATTCAAGATAGATATAACAAAGGAACAGGCGATTATATTAATTGTCCTATGACTAAGGAAGAATATGATATATTCTATAATGAATTAGTAGGGGCAGAGACTGTAGAATTGAAGGATTTTGAGAACAAGAAAGTGTTCGAGGGTTGTATGCCTATAGAGGTTTTGGCAAAGCGTGGCTATGACACAATGAGGTTTGGCCCACTGAAGCCAGTTGGTCTAATAGACAAATCAGGTAAGACACCATACGCTGTTGTTCAGCTAAGGCGAGAGACCAACAATTATGATTTCTATAATATGGTTGGATTTCAGACCAATCTGAAATTTGGCGAGCAAAAAAGGGTATTTTCTCTTATTCCGTCATTGCGAAATGCAGAATATCTGAGATATGGCACTATGCACAAGAATACTTATATCAATGCACCTAAGACATTGACACAGTTCTTCCAGCTGAGAGATTATCCCAATGTATTTGTGGCTGGACAGTTGTCTGGCGTTGAAGGATATGTAGAGAGTATATTTGGCGGACTAATTTGTGGAATCAATATGTATAAATTGATCAATAATTTGCCGTTAGTAGAATTACCAACTTTGACAATGAGTGGTGCGTTACAGCATTATGTCCATACAGCTAGTTTTGTTAACTTCCAGCCAATGAGCGCGAATATGGGACTGATTAATAATCTGGACAGAAAGATTAAGGATAAGAAAGAAAAAAATAAGTATTTGTCCGATAGGGCAATGGAAAATATAAAAAAATTTATACAGGAAGGGAATATTTGATTATGGAATTTAAAGGGACAACCATAATAGGTGTAAAAAAGGATGGCAAGATAGCAATTGCTGGCGATGGTCAGGTAACTATGGGACAACAGGTTGTTGCCAAGGGTAATGCTGTTAAGGTAAGAAGAATATTTGATGAGAGGGTAGTAGTTGGCTTTGCAGGCACAGTATCTGACGCATTCAGCCTAACTAATAGATTTGAGGAATTGTTGCACAAGTTCAGCGGCAATCTGATGCGTAGTGCGGTAGAGCTGGCTATAGGCTTTAGAGACGACAAATATGCCAGAAAGCTAGATTCTATGATGATTGTTGCGGATAAGGACCAGATGTTTATTGTCTCTGGTGGTGGCGATGTAATAGAGCCAGAACATGGGATTGCGGCTATTGGTAGCGGTGGCAACTATGCCTTGTCTGCAGGATTAGCACTAATTAACAACACAGATTTGTCTGCCAAAGAGATTGCAATGAAGTCTATAGAGATTGCGGGCAGTATCTGTATATTTACCAACAACCACATTACTTGTGAGGAGGTGTAGTATGGATTTGTCACCAAAACAAATTGTAAAAGAACTAGATACTTATATTATTGGTCAAGATAGAGCAAAGAAGGCTGTAGCTATTGCATTAAGGAATAGATACAGAAGGAGTAAGTTGCCAAAAGAGATTAGAGACGAGATTACTCCTAAGAATATTATTATGAAGGGCCCTACTGGAGTAGGTAAGACAGAGATTGCCAGAAGACTAGCAAAATTGGTTTCTGCACCTTTCCTTAAGGTTGAGGCAACCAAGTTCACAGAGGTCGGCTATGTAGGTAGAGACTGCGAGAGCATGATCAGAGATTTGGTAGAAGTATCTGTTAGACTGGTTAAGGAAGAGAAGAGACAGAATGTTCAGGACAAGGCAAAAGCTAATGTAGAGCAAAGATTAGTCGAGGCAATATATAATGTCAAGAAGAATGAAGAGCCTAATAAACTAGTAGACGAGTTGAAGCAAGAGATTGCAGACAATCTAAGAAATGGATTGTATGACAATGAACTAATAGAGATTAACTTAGTAGATACACCTAAGGCTATCAATATTATGCCTGGTATGGCTGGTGGAGAGATGGATTTTGGCAATGTACTGGGCAGTATATTCCCTCCTCAGAGGAAGAGAAAGAAAGTGACTGTTGCTAAGGCAGAAGAGATAATGTTGAATGAAGAGGTAGAAAAATTAATCGATAATGATTCGATCAATTCAGAGGCAATTAATCGTGCAGAGCAAGAGGGTATAATATTCATTGACGAGATTGACAAGATTGCTGGAAAATCTCAACAGAAAGGTCCAGATGTTAGTAGAGAGGGTGTGCAGAGGGATATCTTGCCACTAGTAGAAGGTAGCACTGTCAATACTAAGTATGGAACCATCAAGACAGATTATATCTTATTCATATGTGCTGGTGCATTCCATATTAGCAAGGTTGAGGATTTGATTCCAGAGTTCCAGGGTAGGTTCCCTATTAGAGTAGAGTTGGATAGTCTGGCAGCAGATGACTTTTTCAAGATTCTGACTCAGCCAAAGAACGCCTTGATTACCCAGTACAAGGAATTATTAAAAGTAGATAATATAGATCTTAATTTTACAGATGATGCCTTAAGTTTTATTTCGCAATTAGCAGAAAAAGAGAACGATACTAATGAGAACCTTGGTGCTAGAAGGCTGCACTCATTAATGGAATCATTGCTCGAAGATATATCATTCAATGCTAATGGCTCTCATCCAATGAGCCCTGTGACAATTGATAAGGCGTATGTAGAGAATGCATTCAAGGATACTACGAAAAAGTATGATCTTAAGAAATATATCTTGTAAATTTTAATGTGATAAGGAAGAATGGAATGAGAAAGTTTGAAATAGTTCGTGATTTTGCTATCAAATATAATGTAAGTAGAGATGATATTATTATGCCTATTAGGGCAACAAAGTTTGCTGCGGGCTACGATTTCTTTTCACCAATTGAGATTACAATTCCTAGTATGGCATCAGAGGTTGTCTGGTCTAATATCAAGGCTGATATGTTGGATGATGAATTCTTAATGTTGGCAGTGACATCTGGCATGGGCAAGAGGGGATTGATTCTCTCCAATGCAATTGGTGTTATTGATAAGGATTATTATAGCAATGATAATACTGATGGTAATATTGGTTTTTGGATTACAAATCTGGGCTCCGAGTCATATACTATCAAGGTTGGTGAAAAAATTGGTCAAGGAATATTTGTGAAATATTTAACAACCGATGTCGATAATTGCAAGGGGTTGATTAGAGACGGGGGCTTTGGCTCTACAGATAACAAAGTTACTAATTAAGTTTAAGACAAATCTGACAAATATATAATTGTTAGATTTGTTTTTTTATTAATATAACAAATATTAATATATTTTTCATATTATATAATATGGATAGATGTATTTTACATAGGCGGAAATATCAGCTTAATAGCTTTGTTAAAAATATTTGGAACTACTTTGGCATTAAGATGCTGATCGTCTTAGCCTTTTTTGTAATAGGTGTTATTCTAGGATTTGTGATTACATCAGAGATAGTATCCGATTTGACATCTGACAATATTGTCAACACTGCACTTATATCGTTTCTTGCCAGAGAGAGTAATTGTTTTTCTTTATTTTTAAGTTATCTTATTACACATTTACTCATTATATGCTATGCAATATTTTTCAATCGCAACATATTCCTTCATATTATTAATATTTGCATAATATTCATGCTGGGGTATATATTTGCCTGTGATTTTCTAATACTAATTAATTTATTTAATTTCATCACTATAATTCTTGCAATAATCATTATGCCAGTATTTACATTACTGATCATGTTAGTGTACTCACTAATTGTTGCTATAATCTGGCGACGCAATAGCGATATAAAGAGGTTTGGGAGGTTCTGTCCAGAGTTTGATCATAGAAGGTTACTTATAATTCTAATAATCGTTCTTATATTGCTGCTTTTTGTATATTGTCTTATTCTCAATTTGATTACTTTGTTTTTTGTGCTTGTGTGACGATATAGTAAGTTCAATTAAGTAGCCCGAAGCATATTTGAATTGAACTGACAACTATTTCAATTTATATATGTGTTGTTGTATAACACTAGAATACGCTAGTGTTCGTTGTTTGAAAGAACAACAATATAGAACATAATCTGTTATTTTTAGCAAAAACTACTATAGAAATAATTTAGTAGTTTTTTTTTATTATTTGTGATACACTACGAATAGAATTATGGATAGAAAGATGGAAAGAGGATTATTTAGAAAGAAAATTATTAATATTTTGATCGTTATCATGCTATGTATTAGCTGTTGTTTTTCATTTGTAGGTTGTTCGGATATGGATAGTGGTGGCTCGTCTGGTGGCGGTGGTTCGGCAGGAGGCAGTTCGTCTAGTGGCTCAACAGGAAGTAGCAAAAATACTATAGAAATTACATTGGAAAACGAAGATGATTTCTTCAGCGGAGTACTGATAATGTACGATGCGGGATACAATGGTTATTTTTATGATTCTGCTACATCACAGAAAAAAATGTTTACAGAATTACTTGATAGACAATTTACTACATTTACTTCTCATTTAATGTACGCACTTAATGTTGTATATGGTGATAACGATACTACTCCTAGCAGAAATGAGACGATTAATATGTTGTCAATGAATGCTGATTTGCCTGCAATGTGGGGCGGCATTGATACGCTAGGGGTTAATAACGCAACAATCTTGTCAGATAATTATTCTCAATCTGGTTCTCTTCTTCTCAATACAACTGACTATGATTTGAATAAAGATGCACTAGCTAGTGCCTTCAGTGTGGTTGCAGGATTAGGACAAGATATAGTAGAGCCAGGACAGTTATATTTTAATAATGCAATATTGGGTGGTCATGAATACGAAGTAGAAGAGTCAGAAGATTACGCTAGGGGTGCATTCACTGACAATATCAACCCAGACACAGCATATGCATGGGATATGAACATTGGCGGCACATATTTTTCAGAAGCTATTAGAGAAGGCATTGCCAATGTTGTTGCTAAGAAATATTACGAAGCTGGTGATGCAGCTAGTCTTAGTTATGAGGAATGTCTGCAGAATATCGAATATCTTGGTTTCTCGAAAAATGATGTAACTAATATTGCCAATTATGTTCTTAATACTGTGATAGGAAGGGCATATGCTACAGATGAAAGTATAAGATCGTCGTTCCCAATGACTCCCATGAACTTGGTATCGTCAACAGAGACCGAAGATTTATTCTCTGATAACATAGCTTTGCACTATTATAGAGGATATTCGTTAGTTGTAAATATACTTGTAGAGCGTATGACTAGTATTACTACAGCAGGAATATATTTGACAGACAACGGATTCGACTCTATGGAGGAAGATAACAAGATATCAATTTATACAATTCTACCAAGGACTATTATTGAGATCAAACGTTGTAGTGAGCTGTTCTTAGAGGATAATGAGACAGAAGATAATGAAGATATAAGTATAGAAGATTTTGATGCTTCGGATAATGGTAGTTTTGATGATTCACAATATACTCCAATTTTAAACAACATCAAACTAAAACAAATTGTATTTTTGCCAAAGTTGAGTGCCTCTGCTAAGGTAGCACATCTTAAGAAATTAATGGAATTGTATCCAGATGATTATGCTAACTATTTAGATTATAGATTTGATGTAATGAATGTTAATATGTCCGTTAATGGCGTTGAGGATGAGCCATTCATATTGTTGCCTACATTTACTATTATGGCAGAAGGTGACATTGTCCATTCTGGTGTAGTTACTAATGAGATTGCTGCATATACACCACAGCCTATGGAGGCTTTTTACGATGATTATGCTCTTAATGTAGATTATATATATAGTGCAATGCAAGACGAAGCAGGATATGTGGTTGGTGATGCTATGAATGATGCCAAATTTAGTGATTATGACGGTGTCGCTGTATTTGATGATAATAATAAACCCAATGAGGATTATTTTGTCTTGGAGGGCGGACAATATTATCTAATTAGTAGTAAGGGAGCCTCAACACACGATGATTCAGCGTTGTATTTAGTGACTTACCAAGACGACGGTCAGTTTCAATTTGTATTTAATGGAGGCGATAACTTTCTTCAGATAGATTTCTCATATTTTGGCATTGATTCTGTAGATATATATGATCCAGCAAAGGCGGATAGTTTGACTCCTCAGGCAATAGATTTGGTAACGTTGTCTATATGGACATAAAGTGTGTCAATATAAAAAAAGGTGCTTTTGATTTTTTCAAAAGTACCTTTTTTGTTTTATCTAAATTTAGTTTTTCTTCTCAAAATAATGAATATAACAACTAGTGCTATAACAGATACAACTGCTACTATTATTATGATCTGTGCAGTGGTATTCAGAGGGTCGTTCTTGGTAACCTTGTAGCTTGCAAGTATTTGTCCGTTAGCCGACTCTATGGTTATCCAGTACACTCCTTTATCAGTTATTTCATAAGGGGTTGTCTCAGATACGCTAGCAGCTGTTATTTCTTCTATTATATGTCCATTGATTTTGATATAAGCCTCTCCAACATTGTTGTAGATGTTAGCTGGATTGTATCGTAGCGTGATTGTATCCGTAGTCTCTGTTCCAAATGGAATAGAAGCAATTATTATTGTAGATTCTGTTCTGTTGTTTAACCATACATTGAAAGAGAAGGATACGTCAGATTTGATACTATTTAGATATTTTATCAATGTAATAGTATAGTAGCCAGCTCCCTCATTGTCACAACTAATTAGTAGAGAGTTAGAATCTTTGAATCCAGATAGATATGTCAACCTTGATTCTTCTGTGTTTTCTAATCTCTTTGCTACTGATTCAATAGTAAATCCTTTTGCTGACGATATTGTGTAAGAACTATATGCTACATTAGGATTAATTATAGTGAAATAAATGTTATGTGAGATAGATGGGTTGGTTGAGTTTCTGTTGTTTAGTGCGGTTACATTTATTACATATGATCCAGGTTTGGTGAATGTATACTCGTGCTTAGCAGGGGATGTCAAGTCAGTTTCACGCACTCCATTTCTGGTTACTGTTATTTGCTCATTAAGAGTGTATAATTGTACATTATCAATCTTATCAAGCAATGTTAGATTAACGGCATTATTAGTTATGAAGTTCTGGATTGGC
>CAYSUG010000007.1:0-38539 GCA_964434145.1 uncultured Christensenella sp.
CCGCTCAAGCTGAGGCCACTGGCGGCGTGGATTTCGAGAAAGCAGAACTGACTGCAGCGGGCAGAGCTGTATACAAATTTGAGATAACCAACACTGCTAATAGTGCTAATACAAAAGAGCTGAAGATGTTAGCAATGGTTACTGGTGACTCTGCTGATGACAATGTTACTATCAAGCTAGGCAGAACAGAGACATCAGCTACAGAATACAGCACAACATATTATAATAATATTGGAATTGGTGGCAAGACAGCTAACTTTTATGTAATAATATCTGTAACAGACCCTACTATTGATATTAATGACCTACAACTAAGCCTATCTATACAACTAGGCTATGACATTGTAGACCCAAATACAGCATTACAAGAACAAGGTATTGCTTTGGTTCAAATCATTAATAATGATAATATACCAACACTAATATCCTCAGCATCAGAAGGTAGCGGTGTGAATTATAACTCTACTACACACGGAACCAGATATTCATATTATCATGCGAACACTTCTGGTGTCCCAGAAAGTTATGCTGCAGAAATAGTTTTTTCTTTTGAAACTGATTCCAAATGCAATGTTACGTGCATTATAGATCCTCCTACAGGATCAGCAACTGTTTCTTCTGACATATTCCTTGGTAATGATTCTGGATTTGAAGATATGACAGGACAAAACGTTATAACCATAACTAATCATGGTGCTGCATTTGGTATATGGGGTGGTACAGAAGAGTGGGAAGACAACACAATTATCACAATAATAATCGAGCCAGCTGAATAAATATAATCACGACAAAAAAACACTAGCAATAACTGATTGTTATTTGTACTAGTGTTTTTTCTTTGCACTGGTTATATTTAAACTATGCAAACATCTTAAAACCTAAACAAATAAGCCATTATTCTATTCTTCGAATAGTATCTGACCGTCCATTTCTGCAGGAACAGGCATATCCATCATAGTTAGCATTGTAGGAGCAATATCTGCCAGCTTGCCACCCTTTGCTAATTTTGCGCCCTTATATTCCTCACCCACTACAATTAGAGGAACAAGATTGGTAGTATGAGATGTACATACACTACCGTCTGACATCAGCATTTGTTCTGCGTTGCCGTGGTCTGCTGTTACAATTGCATTGCCACCTAGAGACAGAATCTTGTCAATCACTCTACCTAGGCATTCGTCCACAGTCTCTACCGCCTTAATAGCACAATCAATCTTGCCAGTATGTCCCACCATATCGCAATTGGCAAAATTAAGTATAATTGCATCTACGCCCTTGTCCAGCACCGCAATAGTTTGCTCTGTTACCTCTACTGCACTCATTTCTGGTTGAAGGTCATAAGTAGTAACCTTTGGTGACGGAATCAAGTATCTATTTTCATTCAAATTTGCCTTCTCTACTCCACCATTGAAAAAGAAGGTAACATGGGCATATTTCTCTGTTTCTGCAATCCTAGCTTGGGTTTTTCCCATCTTTGCAAGGTACTCGCCCAATGTATTGCTTAGGCTCTTTGGCTGGAATGCAACTAGTACTTTGTCGAAGCTAGCATCGTACTCTGTCATGCACACATAAGTCGTCTTCTTGTATCCACCAATTCTATCGAACTGATCAAAATCTGGGAATGTAATAGCCCTAGTAATCTCTCTGGCTCTATCAGAGCGGAAATTGAAAAATATAATAGAATCATTTTCTTGAACGCCGGTATAGTCATTGATACACACTGGTTCTACGAATTCATCGGTAACTCCAGCATTGTACGAGGACCTAACATATTCTACTATATTGTCCGACCTATCCCCCATGGCATTCATGACCAGATTGTAGCCTTTTTCTACCCTATCCCAACGATTGTCTCTGTCCATGATATAGTATCTACCTATAGCCGTAGCAATGACGCCCACACCAATCTCTTGCATTGCATTTGCAACCTTTTCTACATACATAGCACCGCTAGTAGGAGAGACATCACGGCCGTCTAAGAAGCAATGGACATATACTTTTTTCAAATCCTTTGCCTTTGCAAGCCTAAGAATAGCATACAGATGATTGAGGCTGCTATGCACGCCGCCATCAGATAGTAATCCCATAATGTGTAAGCTAGAATTATTTGTTTTACAATTCTCCATTGCTTTTAGCATTGCCAGATTGGTAGCAAACTGCCCTTCTCTAATGTCTTTGTCTATTCTAGTGATGTCTTGGTACACGACTCTACCTGCGCCTATATTTAGGTGTCCTACCTCGCTATTGCCCATTTGACCATCTGGCAAGCCTACGTATTCCCCACTAGCATTGATCAGTGTATTGGGATATTTCTTCATCAAATTATCCATTACAGGAGTCTTGGCAGACTTCACTGCATTACCTTTAGAACTGGTTGAATATCCATATCCATCTAAGATTATTAGTGCTGTTGTTTTCATATATTTGCCTCCATTTTACGCAAGATAGTATAACACAAACTGCAGCGTAATAAAAAGCAAAAAGAATAATGTTGTACAAAAAACGCCATCATATCTAATATGACAGCATTTATATCCTATTTTTTCCTTCCTATATTCACATTATCTCGCTTTCTGTCCTGCAACTCTGGCACTGGATGCTTAGAGTCTTGATAACGATAATCTTGCCCCAATACATCAATTGCCTTAGTTATGACTGCATGACTAGGCACCAAATTTTCATCAACACCTACTACATCTTTCTGATACTGGAAGTATCTATCTCCATCTTTTAACTTTGTCACATCCTCATATCCACGATTCTTCGCAGTCATTGTAACAGTCGTCTCTAACACCTCTCTGACATAATCCTTATGACTACCAATTTTTAATAAATCTGGGAACTCTCCATCGCCAAAAACACTGGTATATGGAGTTTTTTCGTACTTTTCTAGTAGAGACACAGCAAGCTTCAGATGTGCACACTCCATTTCATAGAACTGCAACCACAGATTCTTAATATCCTTATCCGTCTCGTCCTCGTATGCACTAAAATACAGATAACACTCCGCATATTCATGCATAGCCCACTGCTCTAGCCATGTCATATTCGGATCTTTCAAAGATTCGTATTGCGATACGTGTTCTTCTTCTATCATAGCAATCTCACTATACAACTTTCTTCCCAAATCATTCTTGTACCATTGTGCAATGTTCATATAATAGTTCATTGTCTGTTGCTCTGCTGCGGTGATTGTACAAGCAACCAATTTGCTATACAGCTCTGCCTTAGCTGCGTTCATACTGTTCTTTAGATCATCTACTGGATATCTGTGCTCTGCAATAGTAGGCCTACCTGGCATTATCTCTGTGTATCCCCCAACCAATTTCTTTGCATCAATGCCTTTGTCTATCATCAACAAATTGGCAAATCTATACAAGTGGTCGAAATCTTCTAATAATGCAAAATTAAGGGCTTGCTTGTTATTTTTGTCCTTCTCATTGATAGCAAGTGACGCTGTTAAATCTATTGCTAGTTGTTCGTACGCAATAGTAGTCTCTAGTATACTCTCATTGATTGGTTTTAGACACGCAATCACCTTCTGCTGCTGTTGCTCTTGCTTTCTCACAATTGCCAATGCGTCCAGTATCTCTGGCACATTGCAATGCCTTGCGAATTGATGCATGAACCATACCGATTCATACTCCGTGCCATTCATCAATATTACTCTGGTCTTTGTGTACGGGTCAGCCTTGTTCTTGTTGTACGCCTTTGGGTACATTTCGGCAATACTAAGATAATTTTCATCTATTGCCTTTGTTCTATAATTTAATGGATTCATTTTTCACCTCACTAGCCACTATTATAGACAACTACATTATTTTCTAAACACAATATTTTCACCTGAGACAGAAAATTTAAAATTGCAAAAAAAATTATATATTTCCCTTGCAAAATGCGAAAAAATATGTATAATATATACGTGTTCATTGAGTCGAACATAGTTAAATAATTGTGGAAGAATGGCTGAGCGGTCGAAAGCGGCGGTCTTGAAAACCGTTGATGTGAGAGCATCCTGGGGTTCGAATCCCTATTCTTCCGCCAAATACAAGCACAAAACCATTTGTGCTTTTTTTGTCTTTATTTCGGGATGTGCAGATTATCATCTGCCGACAACTATCGTTGTCTTCGAACCTCTTTACAGCCGGGAGCCCTACCCGGCAAACGGGGCGAGACCCCGTCTTGGCTCTTGCCAATCCACCCGAGGTATCCGACTCTCGTCGCATAGACGAATCCCTATTCTTCCGCCAAAGCGAGTGGGCAAACGCTCACTTTTTTTGTTTGAATAGGGATTTAACAGACTTTAGTCTGTATGATGACCTCTGTCATCCACGAACCCCAGAATTCATATTAAATTTAACAAAAGGTATTGAAACGGACAAGGGTTTATGATATAATTTTGGAACTAAATTGACTAGAATTTAAATCTAATAACTTAATCAAATATAGAATTAGGGAGTTTTTATGGAACATAATTTATATCATGAAATTAAAAATCATCTTGTAGATGAACAAAATAAATTAAAAGGTGCAAAAGCTGAAAGATCTGATGAAGAAAAATATAAAGCACAATTTGATCTAGCACAAGCTTGTGAAGATGCTTGGTGGGAAGAATATTACGAACACTACTAAGATCTTCTAGCATTTGATTTTGTTTTTATCTAAGCTTTTTTAAATCAATACTAAATTATAGCTCGAGCAATATATCAAAAAATATTAGATACATAATTCAACAAATAACACAAAAATATAACAAATATTTTACTAAATGCCAATTACTTGACTTTTGGGCAGTATTGGTGCATTATGAGAATGTATGATTTTATTTGCAATTTTGTAATAGAAAATACATTCTTTTTTTCTATTATCTACCTACCATAACCGCAAATAGCATTATACAAAAAATCCATACAAAGGAGTTAATAAATGAAAAAGAAAATACTAGGCATATCCGCCGCAGCAATATTAGCGTGCGGAGCTCTGACCCTTACTGGGTGTAATCAAGCACCTGGCAAGAGTGCCTACGACCTAGCAGTAGAGAACGGCTATACCGGAACACTGGAAGAGTGGCTAGAGTCATTAAAAGGCAGTAAAGGTGATGCTGGTGACACCCCTACTATCACTATCAATGCCGATGGTTATTGGGTAATTAATGATGTCCCTACGACTATCAAAGCGACTGGCTCTGCAGGTGTCAAAGGTAGTGACGGCTCTACTATACATACTGGGAATGGAGAACCTACTATAGTGGGTAAAGACGGAGACATATACATTGACCTAGACACATATAATTTGTACTGCAAGTCAGACGATGCCTGGAGAAACATTGGTAACATCAAGGGTTCTCCAGGCATACCTGGCGCGCCAGGTGCTACTGGTGAACCTGGTACTGACGGACTAACACCCTACATTGGCGACAATGGCAATTGGTGGATTGGCAATAGAGATACCACCGTTAAAGCTGAGGGTATTAATGGAACTAACGGCAATAACGGAACCAATGGTGCTACTTGGATTGTTGATAACAAAGCACCTGACCAAGATACATCAGGCAATATTGGTGACCTATATCTAGATACAACTACATACAATATTTACAAAAAGGTCTCTGCAGACCAATGGGATAAAATAGGTAATATCAAGGGTACTGACGGAACCAATGGCAATAATGGTACTAATGGTACTGACGGTGCTACTTGGATAGTAGCAGCTGGAGCACCTAGCAATTCTAGCGGCAAAAACAACGATCTATATCTAGATACAGACACTTTAGACATCTACAAGAAAACAACTGATGTCTGGACGCTAATTGGCAATATCAAGGGAGATGACGGCGATCCTGGCACTCCAGGAACCCCTGGTACTAATGGCAGCAACGGCAACAAATGGATTGTAGAAGACTCTGAGCCTACAACTCCGTATACAGGTGTTACTGGGGATATGTATCTAGACACCACTGACTATACTATATACACATGGAATGGCACCGAGTGGACTATTGTAGGTTCTATCGCGGGAAATAACGGCGAAGACGGAGCCACTTGGCTAGTGGGAAACACAGCCCCTGACGCCACTATTGGAGACAATGGGGATCTGTATCTAAATAGTAGTAATTATGACATATATCAAAAGACTGACGATCAGTGGGAGAAAATTGGAAATATCAAAGGCATAGACGGATCTGACACTGGCACTGACGGTGCGACATGGCTGGTTATTGAGTCCGCCCCTACCGAAGACACCACTGCAAAAGTTGGTGATATCGCACTGGACACAACTACATATAATATCTACAAGAAGACGGATGCTACAACTTGGACATTGATAGGCAATATCAAAGGTACAAATGGTACATCCGCCCCTACTATCGTAGACATTGAGATAACATACGAGTACGACAATGACGGCACAATGTATGTAATATACACATTCATTATGTCCGAAGGCGACCCAATAGTAAAGAAGTCTGTGATGCCAAAATCTATCGCAAGCATACATCTAGAGACAACCACAACAGCAATTACAGCCGATGGTAGCCTACCAGAGCTATACATCTATGTATCATACAACGACGGATTTGAGGGACAAAGTATAAGAGTAACAGAGGAAATGATAGTAGTAGATGCAGACAATGGCTATCCTCAGATTAATTTCGACACTGCTGGCAACTACAATATCAAGATAAAATATAACGGCAGAATATGCACTGCTAGCTTGAATCTATACGACCCAAATAACAAATCAATAACATCAATATCAAGCAATGTAAGCGGTAGTCTGGTGCTATGGAATGTTAGCAATGGCGTATTAACACCTAGCTATACCGGTATACAGATCTATGCGAACTATAATTCTGGCGATAGCATCGAAATTGCTAAGAATGATATAGAATATAGCTACACATTTGATGCCGAAGATTTCGAAGCAAATCCTGATGAGTACATATTAGAGGTTACAGCAAGATATACCACATTCTCCACATCATTCGAAATCAAGCCGATGAGCAATCTAGCTGCAACACTTGCCTCAGGAGACTATACAATCGAACACAACAATACAACAATCAATAACAATGCAATTACTGCATCTATTGGCAGCAATATTGATAGTCTATTGAATGGCGACTATATCCAATATACTATCCAAGACTACAATAGCACAGCTAATAACTATATATATTTTCAACCAATAACTAGCACTATGTTAATTAGCGACGGAGATGCAATAGATGTAGAAATAGAGAGTCACAAGACCTACAATATCGATTCTAGCCATACCTTCCTAAATCCAATTGATGATACATACACTATTACAATATACGACCTAGACAACATCACATATTCTCATTCTTCATTAGATAGTAGCAATATCAAGGTAGTGTCAGATGCAAATACGCTTCCTGAATTGAAAGCGACTCATTATTACACAACAACACTTGTAGATGAATGGGAAAACGATGTAGTAATACCTATTAACTCTGTTACTTTGACAGAGTCCATGATTACCAATATGGCAGAGATAGACTTCACAACAGCTGGAAATTATGAGCTGGAAATCTATTATGACGGAACAAATACAACTACTATTAGTATCAATGTATACGATCCAGCAATATGCAACATTAGTAGTGCCTATTGGGATCTAAACGATCAAATCACAATACCACTGAACGCTGCAAGTGATGCAATCAAGAATGTATTGGAGTCTGCCCTAGTAGGAAAAATTCTAAATGTATATTATTATGAAGAAGTAGACGGCAAAATTTACCAAGAAATAACTATAGATGCGGATCTAATAGAAGAGTTGTTTGACCTAAATAATATTAATACTAGTGTAGTAGGTAGCACTAGCATAGAATATACATACGAAGGATATACAAATAGCATTAATATTATAATATATGACCCAAATGCTAGCAGCATACAGAATGCATATATTGACTACGACGGCACTATATCTATAACAAAAGATTCCAGCAAAGAAGATGTATTAACACTGTTACAATCCACCCTAGCTGGAAGGAATATGTATGTGCAATATTGGGTACCAGTAGACGGAAATTATAATGCAACGATAGTATTGGATAACAACACCATTGCAGCCATGTTTGAAGATAGCATAGAGACACTCAATACATCTGATACCTCAGCTACGACACTAGGCTATACTTATGAGGGATACAATGGATCTATAAATATAGCAATAACAATAGAAGAATCTAATATAGATACAATTGCAACATATCTAACAGCAGATGGCGATACGGCTATGAATCTGTTAGGAAATATGATAACACTATACAGCGACGGCACTAATTATTATATTAGACCAGCAAAAGTAAACCCTGATTATGACCCAGTAGCAAATCCAGACGGTGAAGAATATATCTACGGCGAATTGACAGATATTACATTTATTGCTGGCTCAAGCACTGTATTTGGTTACTACTTGTCCGACTTGGGCGAAAATATATATCTAGAACTAGATAATGGCGAAGAAGAAAACACTGACGACAATTATATCCGCACATACAACCCTACTGGAAATTATGATGTGTATACTTGTGACGACATTAATGGTGAGAGTATAGAATTACATATATATGAGGACGGATACACCAAGGTATATCTGGTGGAAACATTTACTAGCAAAACGCATATGTATACAGTCATCAGCACTATTAACGAAGATGAAGGCATATTATCTGTAATGGGTATGGATTTTATCTACGATGATGATAATGTATTGACACCTTTAGAACAATAAAAAAATCTAATCAAACTAAGAGATAACTACAGACTCAAAATGCGGTTGTCTCTTTTTTGCATAGTATTGAAATATGAATGAATAT
Source organism: uncultured Christensenella sp. (assembly GCA_964434145.1). Taxonomy (GTDB): domain Bacteria; phylum Bacillota; class Clostridia; order Christensenellales; family UBA1242; genus UBA11490. Next base: position 8,852 of record CAYSUG010000007.1, read on the forward strand.
AGCCAGTATTTTTGTATTTGCATACGTGCGGGCGTGCTGTGCAGTGTGGTCACCACTGCACCCCAGCGTACCACAGCGGTGGCACGCTGCATATGGCTACACCATTGCACGCCCGCACGAAAAAAATACCAAGCCACATTACCTGACTTGGTATTCCTAATACTTATTTTCTATTCTGCATCATTCTTTTATATATTGGTGGGATATCAGCATCATCCAGCTCTATTCTAGAATTCTGCATCTCTTCCCCCTTATCTTCATCTTCTTCTACCTCTTCTCTACGAGGCTCTGCATTCACCCTCTTCTCTTCTTCCACATAAGGGGTAGCACTAAATCCAGTCGCAATTACAGTGATCTCGACCTCATCTTCCATATTCTCGTCTATTCCACTACCAAAGATGATATTGCATCTTGGATCCACAACTTCTTTTACCAGCTCAGCAGCCTCATATACCTCATCCAATGTTAGATCCAAGCCACCCTTGATATTAAGAATAATACCAGTAGCGCCCTCTATAGTAGTCTCCAGTAGTGGGCTAGATACAGCTTGTCTTACAGCCTCTATTGTCCTGTTCTCGCCTTTGCCTCTGCCCAGACCCATGTGAGCCAGACCCTTACTCTTCATTATAGTCTTGACATCTGCGAAATCTAGGTTGATTAGGCTAGGAGTAACAATAAGATCACTGATACCTTGGATACCTTGTCTCAACACGTCATCAGCTGTCCTAAATGCCTCAACAATCGTCGTTCCCTTAGGCACTATCTTCAGCAGCTTTTCATTCTGAATAACAACCAATGTGTCTACGTTATTCTTCAGTTCTTTTAATCCACGCTCTGCATTAGCCAGCCTAGTCCTGCCCTCAAAACCAAATGGCTTGGTCACTACTGCTATTGTTAAGATACCCATATCCTTAGCAATCTGTGCAATGACTGGTGCAGCACCAGTACCTGTTCCGCCACCCATACCGGCAGTAATAAATACTAAGTCTGTGCCTTGCAATATCTCAGTCAGCATCTCCACATTCTCTTCTGCAGCCTTCTTGCCTATCTCTGGGTCAGAGCCAGCACCCTTACCCCCAGTCAATATCTCGCCTATCTGCAATCTGTGCTGCGCCTTGGACATCAGCAGTGCTTGTTTGTCAGTATTGACTGCTACAAATTCCGCACTCTTAATCCCTGCCTTGATCATACGATTGACTGCATTGTTACCCGCACCACCTACACCAATAACCTTGATATTACATATTGGTGAGTAGTATTCTCCGTATCCATTTACTTGATTTTCCATTCTTTTTCTCTCCTTATATATTACTTGCGTATGCAAATTGTATCAAACCTATCAAATGAGCATATTTTGCTTTGGCGTATTCTACCTGTGTCGGACTAAGAATATATATCTTCCTATTCAACCTTCGGGATAGATAATTCCTTACTCCCTTAATCCCCGTTATTCCAGACCCTGTTATGTATATTGGCTTAGCAATATCCTGCCTATACTGGAAATTGACAAGGATGTTACTAATTATATCGACGATACTATCCAGTCTAGCTGTAACTACCTCATTAGCAATACTTGCACTTAACTTCGTCGTAGATTGCGATGTATCGGCCACCTCGTACACATCCATGGGATTCGGCTGCAATGTCAGTATTATCTGCCGCTTCAGTTCCTCTGCCACAAAGTAGTCTATCTTCATTACCTCTACTAGATCAGAGAGAATATGCCCCTCACCTATAGGAAAAGTCTTCAGATCGACAATACCCTCGCCCATGTAAGAACTAACTGATGTTGATACGTAATCGAAGTCTATAACTACCGTTCCCGCTTGCTTCACCTCTTCTGGAATCAGAATACTATCTACCGCCAATACTATCGGCACAAAGGAATAGTCCTTGATTCCCGCAGAATCCATCGCACTGCCTAGATTTGCTACAAAGTTATTGTCAACCAATATGCAACTGGCCTTGGCGCCCAGATTCTTAGAAAATTCTGACAATGGATCCAGCGTCTGTACCCCATCATCTAAGACATAATAAATAGGTGACTTCGATATCACAGTATAGCCGTCCGCTATCTCATCATCTCTGATAGTTGTAAATAGTTCATCCAAATGTTTTTGTTTCAACGTAATTTTGTTAGAGTAGTCTGCCTTTAGATTGCGTAGAGCATAGTTGCAAAATTCTGCCGGAACACCTATGACCATATGGTCCACCTTCTTGCCATATATATCTATGGCCTGAGACAAAGCAGCGCCAATAGCATCATTTATGGCATCTGGCTCCAAGAATTCGCCAGCCACATAACCGGCATAGTCGCAAATCCCCCTAGCAAGGACCCTAATATTGTCTCCTACTATCTTCTCTGCCACTACGACTTCTACCTTGGTCGCTTGCAAATCCAGCACCGCTATCACATCTTTGCCAAACAAAATAGCCTATCTACCCTCCTACTAATTGTTAACAAAATGGTGTATACCACTAGTATACACCATCCACATGATTGACATAAACTAGTTCAACTAGTTTAAGTATAACCAAAAAATATTATATAGTCAAAGAATTTTTGCCACATACTTAACTTTGAAGACAACAATTTTACATTAATTTCCTGGGCTATATATGGCTATCAGTTCGTCATTTTTGGCAAAAACCATAATCTCGCCGGTTGTATTATGTTTGTCATGTTCTGCCTCATACGCCTTCAGCCCCAAAGCCACCTTCTTCGCCAAATCAGCGTACGCATTGTTAATACTTATCTTAATACCGTATTTCGATACTATCTCTACAGTCTTGACAAATGTCAGATTAACCTCGCCGTCCTCACCACCTACAAAGGTACCTTCTTCTCTAAGAGTGATATTTGTAGCAAAGCCTTTAAGAGTTGTCACACTGTATCCAGCACGAAGAAAAGAATTCACAACCCCGCTCAATATCTCTGTCACACCAGATATCTCTATGAAATCGCACACCTCATATCCCATATCAGCTACTGAAACATTATCATAGTCTATATCCACAATCACAGGCGTCAGGTATCCGTCTCTGGCAAGGTATGCATCATCACAAAAACGCAATATCTTTAGCGATTTGTCAGTGATTGCATAGGTGTTATCAGACATTCGTATAGCATAGACCTCTTCTCTCTCGCTAGCGTGTACGACAATATTGCTAGGGAAGGTGGTCTCTACAGATATGACCTGCAAGTAGGCATTCTCTTTCTCCAATCTACTAGTCAAAGACTCCTTGTCCACTAGGAATATACTATCGCCATATGGCACATCTATATCAGACAAATAATCATCTGTAACGCAGTCTTTTAATACACTACGCTGGTTAAGGAAATTGAAGCTAATAGTCTTTAACGTAAAAATAGTACTAGTCAAGACTACGACTAGCGTCACGGCTAAAAGTATTGAGATAAGAATAGTCAATTTTTTTGCGTTCATGTCTACTACTTTTTAATATTTTGAGTGTCTGCACAAAGTCAAGCACAGATATTGAAGAAAAAATGTACCAGAACGAAAATATTTCATTCTTGGTACAAGTATATCATACATTTATTTATTGTAAAAATTATTTTTTAACGATATTTCAAGTTTTAAATTTTTTAAATTACAAATTTGGGGAAATTCTTTTAATATCAACATTTAATCTACACAAATCTTCTTCGATATTCTTATATCCCCTATCTATATGCTCTACATCGTGTATCGTAGTATAGTCTTCTGCCACCAGTCCTGCTATCACCAACCCCGCACCGCCACGCAAATCTGATGCTGTCACACTGGCACCATACAGCTGCGGCACACCACGGACGATTGCAGATTTGTCATGAATAGTGATATCGGCACCCATTTTGACCAATTCATTGACTATCTTGAATCTAGTTTCAAACAAATTCTCCGTCACTACACTGACCCCTCTGGATATAGTCTGCAGCACTAATATCTGGTTTTGTAGATCCGTAGGGAACCCCGGATAGGTCTGAGTCTCTATCTTTGGAATGCTTTTGAGCTGCTTGTTACACATTAGCTCTAGTGAGTTAGTTCCCACTTTTAGCCTACATCCCGCTTGCTTTAATTTACCAATCAATGCCAGATTGTGCTCTGGCACGACATTATTCAGCCTAATACTACCCTTTGCCATTGCACACGCTATCATATATGTACCCGTAATGATACGGTCGGGATATGGAGTATATGTCGTACTATGCAGTCCCTCTACCCCTTCTATTACAATAGTATTAGTCCCAGCACCAGATACCTTTGCCCCCATTGAGTTGAGAAAATTCTGCAGATCTTCTATCTCTGGCTCGCACGCACAGTTACATATCATGGTCGTGCCCTTTAGCAACACACTAGCCATCATAATATTCTCTGTCGCACCTACTGACGGAAAATCTAGGTGTATAATATTGCTACGCATATTGCTGCCATCACAGTATATATAGCCGTGCCGTTCCTCTATCTTTACATTCAGAGCCCGCAACCCTTTTAGATGCAGATCTATAGGCCTAGTGCCAATATTACATCCTCCGGGATATGCCACCTTTGCCCGCTTAAATCTACTAAGGAGCGAACCTAACATGAATATGCTAGATCGTACCTTCTTAGAATAATCCTCCTTAATATAATATTCTGTACAATCACGACAATCTATAACCACATCATCGCCACTATCTTCTACCTTGCAGCCCAGATCCTCTAAAATCTGTAGCATGATATCTACATCTACATATCTGGTGCATTTCTTTATCTCCACATAGCCATTACACATTATACAGGCAGCCAGCAGTGGCAGCAACGAATTCTTTGCAGAGCCTATGTCTATAGCCCCACTCATCCTTCTGCCACCCTTGATATATATTGTGTCCATATATTCTCCTTACATATTTTTGGCATCGCCTTACTATAACATCTTCTTTTGGACAAAAAAGTAGAGCGACCAATATATCTAACATTCCCGCCTAATATATTAAGCAACGTATATATATTTATCTCCTCTACTATATAATATGGCAAAACGTGGACGTTGTGTGAAAAAATGACTAAGTACTATCAACTTAGTCATTTTGCATATCTATTCAGCCACCTCTGGCTCAAAAGTAATAGTGATACTGCCGTCTAGCAGCATTGTATTAGACGCATCAATATCTATTGCTTCCCATTCCTCTTGAGTACCTTTGAAGATTATTTGGGCTAATGCAGCACAATCATAAAAAGCCCTATATCCAATACTTGTCACACTCTTAGATATTGTTATACTAATTAAATCATTGCATTTATAAAAAGCATCTTGACCGATTTCTGTTACTCCCTCTGGAATCACAATTGTTTCCAATCCATAACACTTATAAAAAGCTTCTTGTCTAATTGCTGTTACACTACTAGGTATAATAGTATTTTTACAACCTTTTATCAATGTATTAGTCGCTGTTTCTATTATTGCATTACAATTATCTCTACTATCATATTTTTGATTTCCTTCATCAATAACAATTGAATCAGCTACCATTCCACTGAATGAATTCCCTTGATAACCCTGAAAACCGCTTCCAATTACTAAATTTTGTATTTTGCTGTTATACAATGCATAATCGTCTATGTATGTTACACTGTTATGTATAATTAAGTTTATTAACCCTGTACATTCTCTGAACAATCCAAATGATAATTTTGTTACACCATTTGGTATACTAACGCTAGTTAATCCTGTATGACCAGCGAACGCATTTGATCCAAACTCGACAATATTAGAAGGAACAACTGTTGATTTACAACCTTGTATTAATGTATTAGTCGCTGTTTCTATTATTGCATTACAATTGTTTCTACTATCATAAACTTCATTATTTTGATCAACTACTATGCTATCTAAACTAGAACAGTTATCAAAAATCCCCCCATAACCAATACGTGTTACACTTGCGGGAATAACTATACTTGTTAAAGCACTACAACTAGCAAACGCATCACTACCAATGCTTTTTACACTATTAGGAATATGTACACTAGTCAGTTTTTTACAATTATTAAAAGCTTGTTTATCAATACTTGTTACACTTTGTGGAATACTAACACTAGACAGACTAGTACAATAATTAAATGTATCATTTTCAATTATTGTTACCCCATAAGGAATTGATATACTCGCTAATTTACTACAACCATCAAACGCTGCTTCTCCAATACTTGTTACCGTACTAGGGATAGTAATATTTGAAAGTTTATCACAACCATAGAACATTCTATATCCAATTATTGTCATACCCTCTTTTAGCGTAACATCCGTTAATAGAGTACAAGCTGTAAACATTCTATAACCCATGTTTGTAACAGAACTGCCAACAGTTGCAGTAGTCAATGATGTACAACCTTCAAAGACTGTATTACCAACACTTATTACACTATCTGGAATCAACACATTTGTTAATTTATCACAACCGCTAAATGCATTAGTACCTATTGCCACAACACCATAGGGAATAGTTACATTCTCTAGATTGTGATTATATGCAAAAGCATCGCTTGCAATTTCTGTAATCCATTCTGGTATAACAAAACTGGTTAATTCTTCATTATTTAATTTTACAAATTTAGTTCCTTCTACGCTAAAATCAGTAGTCCATTTTGCATACAAGCATAGAATATTACTTTGAGATAGAGAACCAGAACAAACATGATTGTCAAATTTCTGAGTACACTCCTCGTCTAAATACCAACCATCAAACGCATAACCAGCTTTTTCCGGAACCCCCAAAGAAACTGATTGATTGTCATCTAAGTATTCTTTGTTTTTATTTTCTGGCGAATTTACTCCACCATTCAAGTGATAACAAATTTGCACAAACAATTTATCATCGTTCTTATTAACATCTTCTAAAGCCAACAAGTCTTTCCACTCTGAATCTCCAGCATACCTCCATTGGATATGCGTCTCTGTCACTTGGAACTCTACCTCGCGTCCATCTACACCATTAGCACCATCAACACCTTCTGCCTTAACTCCAGTATCAGTCTCACCTATCCACCAATTGCCATTAGTGCCAATGTATGGAGTCTGTCCGTCGGCACCGGTATCACCTTTTTCACCTTTTGCACCAGTCTGTCCAGTAGCACCAGTATCACCCTTCAGAGCGGATAACTCGACCAAATCCTTCCATGTGTCGTTATTATTGTCGGTCTTGTAACGCCACTGGATATGAGTAGCAGATTTCTGGAACTCTACCTCACGTCCGTCTACACCAGCTACACCTTGGATGCCTTGTGCACCTGTGGCACCGGTATCACCTTTGTAACCCTCACCTAGCAAGTCTTTAATCTCGTCAATTGTAATTAGGTTATTCCACTCACTATCTCCCTCTACCTGCCATTGGAAATAATTGTCTTGGAATCTAACATTGATGTCATCATCTTTGTCGCAACCAGTTAGTCCAAATGGCATAGCAAGTGCGCATAGCCCCATGGCAGTACCTGCCAAAAATTTCTTAAATCTTCCTTTTTTCATTAAATATTTTCTCCTTTTGTTATTTACAAATTATATTTTGCAATAATATTATAATGGAACAAATTGTTCCAAGTCAAGTATTTTTGAACATTTTGTTCTAAACTAATATTGATGACAAAGTTCCCAGAAATATTAAGAGAGTTAAGAAAAGAAAACAACATATCCAGAAAAGAACTGGCTAATGCAATATTGGTAAATATTAGGACAATAAGTTATTGGGAGGCTGGACAGAGAGAGTGCAATCTGGAGCAGCTAATCCAATTGTCCAAATTTTTTAACGTGACTACAGACTATTTGCTAGGATTGGAAGACTAGAGATACTAGCAAGCCATAATATAAACAAAAAAGGCATATCTATATGTTGCGACTATGCAACGTTCTAAAATATGCCTTTTTTTATGAGATTTTTATTTGTTACTGTTCCATTTCGCTTTGGTCAGTTTTCTTTTTTCTACCATCCCACTCTATACCAAGAGATGTAAATAGGTATATATCATCCTCATCCAGCAGACCTTTGTTATATCTAGTTCTTAGATGGTTCAATTGTCTTCCTATATTGACAGTTTCTCCGTTGTGTTCGTATACAGAATTCATCTTGATGCCTTGTAGACTGCCAAATTCGTCAGCATATGCCAACATTGCAGCATACGCAACCTCTGCATCCTTCGGTGCCCACTCCACACCCAACATCTCCATATATATTATCTGAGCAGTAGTCAACTTGCCGTCTTTATACTTTCTACGCAAGTAGTTCAAGTCATTGCCCACATCTATTATCTTCGTGTCTTTGCCTCTGCCTATCTTCAGAACAGAATATTGAGTCAAATCATCCAGACTACCCTTTGTATCATAGTACAACTTGATATCTTCTTTTATTTTTTCAAAGTTATTATTCCCGTCCCACTTCATGCCCATCATGTCTAATAATTCTATCTCATTGTCTGTCAATTTATCACTAGCCCTTCGTAAGTTGGAGACTAAGTCACCAATATTAATATCCTTTCCATTAAATTCAAACACTTCGTTCTGTTTTATACTGCTAATATCACCAAAAATTTTGTAATACGCCTTCAGTGGTTCTAATCTTTTGAACTCTACCTTTGCCCCCATATCTTTCTCCCTTTGTATTATAATGTTTCTATATTTTGACTTATTACTCTTTGATAATATACATGATAATTAGGACAAATTCAACCTATTTTATTATCTTTTACAAAAATCCACTCTCTAATATCAGATATCATCTGACTGATATCCAACTCGAAATTTTTATAATTTTCACCATTGCTGTACCTTGCATTATTTAGCAGTAAACACTAGACACATAAACAGCACATAACCCAATCCCTACCCAAAAAAGACGAACTATGTCACCACAATCCACCTTTTTATCGTTTTTAACTTATCCCAACAAAATATCTATATTTATCGTTTTTATAGCTATTTGCATTATACCATTTTTCAGCCGTTAATGTTATGATTGTTTACGTGCTAGATGCAACTAATACAAATTATTCCTGTAGGCTAGCATAATAGTCAGATACTAATACGTAGCCAGTTTTGTCAAAGTCTATTGTATTGGTGTTTACTTTATCAAACTCATACAAACTATAGTATGTTCTATCGTATTTACTTGCTGGTTTTTCCCAGATTTCTTTTAAATTACTAATTTCTTTTATTGAATTTTCAGTTATTTCTATTGTAGCATTTATCACTCCTGAACCTTGATAATCGTGTTCATCTCCTTTGCTATAATATACATTTTTGGTTTTATAAATCTTCTTTCCATTAGAAATTTCAAGTTCTATCATTGAATTAGCTAAATTTTCTACGGGAACCTGCTGCATACTACTAATGGTGTTAACAAAGAATTTTGGAGCATCAGCATCATACCAAATTTTACCAAATTCATTGGCAGTACTAAATACAGTACTCCATGTTACATATTCTTCTTCCCCTTTTAATGCTATGTCGCTGCTATCATCAAATGTCAATACAGAATTAGCATCTCTTGTCTTGTAGATAGGAACTACGGAATACATATTTAGATCCTTAACATAAGTTGTCACTGTATCATTTGTAATCTCTCTATATATCTCCATTATTTTCTCATTATCATCATTCAGTGCATAATGATACACCTTAGTTAACTCATCTGATACATATTCTACCCTAGAATAATTAGTTCCGTCTGTATATGTATAATTCTGAGTTAAAGACAATTCAGCCAATGTGAAATAATCAGCAAGCACTGCTGCCTTTATCTCATCATAAGTCATTTCTTTCTCAGCAATACTAGTAAAATATTCTCCCAGCAAAGATCTTAATTCTTCTGCTGTCAATGTCTCTATGTCTTGCGAAGTCAATGTTTTTAACTCTTCTACTGTAAAGAGATTATCCCACTCCTCTTTCCCTTCTACTTGCCACTGCACATAGCCATCTTGAACTCTCAAGTCAATGTTCTGCTCTGTATCACATCCAACCAGTCCAAATGGCATAGCAAGTGCGCATAGCCCCATAGCAGTACCTGCCAGGAATTTCTTAAATCTTTCTTTTTTCATTATTTTCTCCTTTGATAATTATATTAGAATTTTTATTTATAATTCTGTCTGTATTATAAATCTTAGCATACTAAGATGTCAAATATTTTAATACAGTTTTTAGTATACTAAGATTATGAATTACTTTGCTGAGAATTTAAAAACCCTAAGAAAGGAAAAAAATTTAACACAACCCGAACTTGCCAAAGCATTGAATGTCAGCAATGGCATGATTTCCTTTTGGGAAAATGAGAAATATGAACCAACAGCAACCAATATTATTTCTGTAGCAAAATTTTTTAATATAACCATTGATGAGTTGTTACTGACTCAGCTATAAGAAAAATCCTAGTTTCTTGAAATAATCAACAATTAATTGATGTTTTTCATAAACTAGGATTTTTTTTATTAAAATAATGGAAAAAATAACAAATTTGACCTCTATTGTTCTACAAACTCTTCGATTAATTTTAGTCCGGCATACACTTCTGTTAAGAATTGTATATTATTGCTAGTATCATTTCTTACCTCTGCACTAAGAACTATATCGGGTATCACTGACAATTCTTTGGCAAAACTTTGCCAATCAATATTGCCCTTGCCACAAACCAAATGCTCATCCTTTTGACCATGATTATCATGCAAATGCAATACCTCGACAAACTGGTAGTATTCTTTTAACAATTCAAACTTAGGTGTAAGAAAATTTTTGTGTCCAACATCAAAGCATATCTTTAGATTTTTATGCTTTATATGCTTGAATACATATGGAATTTCTGTATCTGAATACAAATTCTCAATACACAAATTCATATCACACTCTTCGCAGATTTGTAACATTTTTCTTATCCTTTGCAAACCAAATCTGCTCTGTTGCTGAGTTTTAGCTGCGTTAAGGTGTACTACAAAATTTTTAGTTAGCCCTTTTGCCCTTTTTATTTGTGAGCAATAATCTAGGCATATCTTATCCCCTTCTTCTCCTTCTTCCCAGAAGTAATGAAGAACTGGCTCGTTATATAAGCAATGTATCATTGTACACTCCATACCCAAGTTTCGACCATATTCACATTGCTCGCTCAAGTCCAAATCTTCACCTTCATCATATATGTCGGTAAAAAATTCATCAAAACCAATCGCTTTTATTGCCATTAATTTTTCTTTTTCAAGCTTGGAATTATTAAAATACAAATTAACAGATTTTTTCATTTGATTACCTCATTAAACTACCATGTATCTCGCCCTGGACAAATTAGTATCACAAAATACCTACATTTGTATACAAAAAAATTGTACTACAAAGAAAAAATAATAACAAAGAAAAACAATTTGTTATTATTTTTTTACTACTCTAGATTATCTCTATGGCAATATATCTACTAACCAAGCATCTTGAACCACCTACACTTATTTAGGATGAATGTCGGTGGGAGGGATAGAGCTGGTTAACATTAGTTATTGTATTATAAAAATAGATTATTTTTATTTACCCATTATCATCTTCCAATATTGGAAGATTTACCAATAAACCGTATTCCCCTTTTACATATTTATCTAGTATATCACAATCTTTCTGATCAACAACATCGTCCAAATTTAAATCTGATGCTTTTTTATATCTCTCATCATACCATTCTGGATATTCTAAATATCCGCCACCTAAAAAAACTTTAAGATTCTCATAATCTACAGAATCAATTTTTCCATTCTTATCTAAATCTCCATAAAATGATGTATATTTACATGGGATATTTTCTATATATCCTAAATTATAAATTTCTAGCAAACTAAGATCTTTTTTATCAATAACACCATCCAAATTAACATCTGCAACATCTATCTGCTTATCTTTAAATGGATATTTTGTAGAATTATTTAGATAATTATCTAGTGCTGTACAATCTTTACTATTCACAAATCCATCATTATTTATATCACCATACAAAACAAAGTCATATAAATATGGCAGACGTTGAACTGAATATTTTTGAACACGTTCACTTATTCCTAAATATTCTTTGAGAATTGCAACATCTATATCATTTATTTTCCCGTCAATATTAACATCTGCCAGCCATTTTTCTTTGATAGTTGCCTCAGTTAAATTATTTTTCAAGCTATTAATACGAGCAATATCGTTTTCATCTATTCTATTACTGCTAGAGACAACATCTCCAAAATGAATCTCTTCCTCGTATGGCAACGAAGTTATTCCTACATCTGTACTATGATATACAAAGTTTGACAAAATAGAATAATCTACTTTATCAACATTACCATCATTATTAACATCAGCTGACATTAATTGTCTATCCGTTAAATTATACCAAGCCATATTAGGCATATTGCGATAAGTTAAATATAATGATAGACGTGAAGAATCTCCACCATCTACTACACCGTCTTCATTTACATCACCAATTATTAACACTTCCATTTCTATTTTGGCAATCAATTCCCACCTATTACTTGCAACTTTCTGATATATATAACAATTTGTCGTATTCATATATAGACTACCTATTTCACCGATAGATGTATCTGGCTCTGAAATACCTGTTAACCAAATTGAGTCTTTTCCATCCTCACCTTCTGCCTTAACTCCAGTATCAGTCTCACCTATCCACCAATTGCCATTAGTGCCAATGTATGGAGTCTGTCCGTCAGCACCAGCATCACCTTTTTCGCCCTTCTCTCCAGCTGCACCGGTTTCTCCTTTATCTCCCTTCTGTCCAGCTGCACCAGCATCACCTTTGTCACCCTTCAATGTAGACAACTCAACCAAATCTTTCCACTCTGCATCTCCAACATATCTCCATTGAATATGTGTATCTGTTGTCTGGAACTCAACTTCTCTGCCGTCTACGCCAGCTACACCTTGGATTCCTTGTTCGCCTTGAATGCCTTGCTCTCCTTTCTCTCCTTGTGCACCCGTAGCACCGGTGGCACCAGTGTCACCTTTGTATTGGTCGCCCAATAGATCCTTGATATCCTCCACGCTTATAGCATTAGTCCATTCACTATCACCCTCTTCTTGCCATTGGAAGTAGCCGTCATATACACGCACATTGATATCATTATCTTTGTCGCAGCCAGTTAGTCCAAATGGCATAGCCAGAGCACATAGCCCCATAGCTGTACCAGCTAAAAATTCCCCAAATCTTCCTTTTTTCATTAAATATTTTCTCCTTATGTTTGAATATTTATATAATATCACTAAGAATTCTTAGTGTCAAGTATTTTACTAAGAAAATTTAGTAAACTAATTATATGAAAGTATTCGCAGATAGATTAAGAGAGCTTAGAACAGAGCATAAGTTGTCCATGAAGCAACTTGCCAAAGAAATTAATACAACAGATTCCGCAATTTCAAATTGGGAAAACAATATTAATGAGCCAAAAATAACCTATTTAAGGGTTGTTGCTACTTATTTTGGTGTCACTACAGATTATTTATTAGGTTTAGAAGACTAAAAGAAAAAACAAGGGATTTAATTTTCCAAATATTAGACACCTTGTTTTTTTATATTTAAACATTTTTTATATCGGATAAATAACTTGAAAAATGAATTCAATCTTTAACACCCTTCAATCTAAAATCCCTATAATTTTCATTCTTGCTATTCCTAGAAATATTTAGCAGAATCCCAATAGCTGCCAAGAAGACAATAAGGCTACTGCCGCCCGCAGATATAAATGGTAGTGGAATTCCTGTTGGAGGTATCGAGCCGGTCACCACTGCAACATTGATTAGAGTCTGAAATGCGATAAGCGATGTTATGCCAAATGCAAGCAGCGTACCCATTCTGTCTTTTGCATTAAGGGCAATCTTGATACCAATTCTAATAATTATTAGGTATATTGCAATTAGCAAAATTATGCCAAAAAGTCCTGTCTCTTCGCCTATTATGGCTAGGATAAAATCACTCTCTGCAAAAGGCAGAAATAGGTACTTCTGCATAGAATTAAACAGACCTACGCCAAAGAGTCCACCAGAGCCCAGCGAGTAGAGAGATTGAATCAACTGGAAGCCCTCGCCTTGGGGATTCGCCCACGGATTGATAAAAGCAAATAGCCTATACAACCTATATGGCTCAATTATAATAAGTATTGGCACCAGCAGTAGTGCAAGGCAGAATAAGATAATAAAATATTTCTTTCTAACGCCACCAATATAGAGCATAGACAACATGACCAAGCCAAGGCATATGGTAACACTTAGATTAGGCTCCATTAGAATCAGCAAGCACATCACCCCACCCATAGCAAGGACAGGCAGCATCCCCTTTATGGTATACATCTTCTTATAATTACGCGACATATACACGCTGGCAAATATTACAAAGCCAAACTTTGCCACCTCACTAGACTGAATAGATATAGGTCCAAAGCCTATCCACCGATTAGCACCATTGGCACTCATACCTATAACCGGCACAAAAACCAAGACTAATAGCACTATAGAAGTAACAGCCAGAAATATATGTAGTTTTGTAAAATTATGATAATTGAACTTTGCCACCAATATCATCAGAACAATGCCTATAGCCATCCCTATTATTTGCTTTGTCACAAAATACATTGAGTCGCCATACAAGATACCTGCGGAATAATTGCTGGCAGAATATATAAAGACTATGCCAATGACACACAGCAGCAGCACAAAGAATATTAGGAGAGCCTCTATGCTAAAAATCTTGGGTGGTGCCAGATAGGGCTTTTTTGCTTTCCTTTCTCTATTCTTCATTCAGTTGCTCCACGACTGCCTTTCTGAAATAATTCCCTCTGTCCATAAATGATGTAAATTCATCAAAGCTAGCACAGCCCGGAGACAGCACCACTGCATCTATATCCCCATTCCACATATCCATACTAGCCATAGCATCATGCAAAGTCTTGTAGCAAAAAAACTCTATATCTTTTCTATACTTTCTAATCGCATATATTTTCTTTCTACACTCACCAAAAGCGATAATTCTATGCACCTTAGCATCAACATTTTTCACGAATTCTTTGAAATCCAGCCCTTTGTTCTTACCCCCTAGCAACAACGCAATTTCCTCATGATTTAGCAGTTTTATGCAATGTTGCGTAGCATGGATATTAGTAGCCTTGCTATCGTCATAATACGATACATTATTCTTCGTTGCCACCAGCTGGCATCTATGAGGCAGAAATGAGTATGTGGATACAAGGTTGACAAAATCGTCATTAGTTAATTTCAGCATATCCCCCACAATTATTGCACATAGGATGTCTTGATAGAACACTGGCGAGATTGCATAATCACTTAAGGCAATTATTTCTTCCTTACCCTTGAAGATGACATCGCCAGCCAATGTATACTTTGCCTTGCCACCAGCCATAGAATAGGTTACTTGCTTAACTTCGCTATCCGATGCCACAACTAATGGATTATCCACATCGATAATCGCATAGTCTTTTTTTGTCTGATTCTTGTATATATTCAGCTTTGCATTCTTATAATTCTCAAACGTCTTGTGCCTATCTATATGGTCTGGTGCTACATTTAACACAATAGCGATATTGGCATGAAAATTTGATGCATATTCTAGCTGAAATGAGCTAAGTTCTACCACAACATAATCATACACCTTCTTATACACATCTGACATGGGATTGCCTATATTGCCCAATTCTGCAACACTGTAACCAGCACTTTTCAACATATGATATATTAGATTGACAGTCGTGGTCTTGCCATTTGTGCCAGTGACTGCTATCACCTTGGTCTTTGGCGCCAAGAACATATAGCCAAATTCTATCTCTGTCATGACAGCAACACCTAACTCTCTGGCATACTGCAGTTCCTTTCTACCCCCATCAACCCCAGGAGAGATAACAATGAGATCATATGATAGAGTGTCTTTCTTACTTAGCTTGCTGACAAATCCGCCGCCGTCTACCTTAGCACTCTCATCCATAATAGTATAATCCACTGCCAAATCTATCAATACCTTCTCTACGGCTCGTCCACTGATGCCATAACCCCAGATTAACACATTCTTATATGCAAATTCCATAACAAATCCCCCAAATTAGTTATCTACTAACTAATATATTAGGAGGACATCGATAATATTACTACCGCAAGATATTACAACATGGCAAAATACCGCATAATATATATCATAATAGTAACTATGCATAGAGTAATTGTAACAAATAAATAGACGCCAACAACCCTATTCTCGTGCATTCCTTTCCTTTCTAAATGATGATGAAATGGTGCCATAAGAAATACCCTTTTCTTCTTCCATTTATACACAGTCACTTGGATAATATCACTGACAGCAGAGATCACAAACATTACACCAATGATAATTATCAGCAAGTATTCTCTAAGAAATGCAGCCACACAAGCAATAAATCCACCCAGAGCGAGGGAGCCAGTGTCGCCCATGAATATCTTAGCAGGATATCTATTGAACGCCAAGAACACAGACAGAGCCCCCGCCATACCTAAGCACGCTATTGTTATATTGCGATATTCTGTAACCAGAGTCACAATCTCACCAGCTTGTGATGCTGTTAAGTATTTGATATACGAGATAACACCCAGTGTAATAATAACAACAAAAGATACACTGCCAGCCAGCCCATCCAAGCCGTCTGTCAGATTGACACTATTGGTCACGGCGATAAAAAATATTATTACAAACGGAATAATCCAAAAAAATATGTCAATGCTGATGTCTGTATATGGGATATTGATTTTGTCCCCAACAAGTCCAAAATTGTATATAAATATGGCAACAATAACACTGATGCCTACTTGGCCAATTATCTTCTGATAAGGCTTCAGCCCCTCGTTATGCTTACCCTTAACCTTCAGATAATCATCCAAGAAGCCTAGAAGCCCGTAACTAAGGGTAACCAGCAAAATAACACTAGCTAACATACTAGAATCTGAGAAGAATACAAAAGAGAGAATACTTGAGGTTATGAATATTAGCCCACCCATCGTTAGGGTACCTTGCTTCGACTGATGATTGTCCACATACTCTAATATATTCTGACCTGTCTTTAGCCTTCTTAGCAATCGAAAAATAATCGGAGACAGAATCAGTGCAAAAACAGTACAAACAACATAACAAATAATCAATTGCATTTATCCTCTCCCAATATTTTTTTTACTACCTCAACATCGCTATATGGGACGAGCTTATCACCTACTACCTGCTTGTCCTCTACACCCTTTCCTAGTAGCAACAGCGTCTCATTTTTCTCCATAGAATGATACGCGTCTAGTATTGCTTTTTCTCTATCATATTCTTTTATCACTTCCACGCTAGAATTGACACCCAAGGTTATGTCATGATATATTTCATCAAAGTCCGCTTTGCCAATATTGTCTGTGGTTACAACTATCTTATCGCCATATTTTGCTGCCATCCCTCCCATTAGACCTCGCTTGATTTTGTCGCTATATCCTACACAGCCGAAGAGTACTGTAATCTTACCCTTACGCAATTTCTTGGTTAAAGATAACACCTTGTCAAAGCCGTCTGGAGTGTGTGCAAAATCTACAATTATTTTCTTGTTATGACCAAGCTCATACACCATAAATCGCCCATCCACCATGTCCAGATTGAGAAGCGATTTTTTTATAACTTCCCCCTCAACACCCAGCATCTTTGCCGCCGCAATTGCAGCCAAGATATTATATATATTATACTCTCCTACTAGCTTTGTTCTAATGTTAATAATTTCATCATTTGCATTAACTACAAATGTACTACCACCTATCTCAATCTTGATATTAACAGCGAAGAAATTGCTAGGCCCATATATGCCATAACTAACAACTGGAATGGTCGCAGATTTTGCCATCGCCACTCCATAATCGTCATCAATATTGATGGCTGCTTCCTTCATATATTTTTTGTTAAAAATACTCATCTTAACATTGGCATAATTATCCATATCACCGAAGAAATCTAAGTGCTCATTAGATATATTAGTAAATATCCCAAGGTCAAATTTTACGCCCCAAATCTTGTCATAATATATAGCATGAGCACTAACTTCCATCACAACAATCTCTACCCCAAATGCCACCATTTGGGAGAATATATAATGCAGCTCTATTGGGTCTGGAGTAGTGAAAGAGAGCGGCAACCTATCTCCATTAATATCTACTCCATTTGTGCCAATCACTCCCACCTTTTTGTCATAATGTCTCAATATATTGGCAAGTATATATGTTGTTGTGGTTTTTCCATTAGTTCCTACAATTGCAATTTTTTGCAACTTTTCATCACTTTTGCCATAAAAATTCTTCGCCATTATACTCATAGCACGTCTAACATTGCTAACGACTATATTACATACTTTTAGGTCATTTATTGCAGTCTCAGAGACTACTACTTTGGCACCATTTTTGATTGCCTCGTCCACATAATCAGCACCGTTATATGTCCCACCATTGAGGCAAAAAAATATTGCATTAGGAATAATTTCTTTCGAATTGTGCGACAAACAATCGATGTTATAATCTTCGAAATTTTCTACCCTTAGATCTTTCATTCCACACATTATTTTTGATAATTTCATAACCATATACTCTCCCATTATTTTGTTGCAAAAATTCTAGCAGCGACTACCGTCATATCGTCTGCACATACGCCATGCGACAGAGTCTTCGCTTTTGTCAGAATAGCATCAGATATTTCCTTTGGATTAATCATATTTAGGCTATTGATATACTGCCTTAATTCTTTCTCTCCGAATACATCATTAACCCCATCAGACACCAAAATAATGATGTCAAAATTATTTATATATTTCTTTGTCACATGTGGCCTAATCTCTTCCAATATACCAATAGGAAGACCAGAGGATTGTATCACCTCGACCCCTGATTTGGTCTTGATATAAGAGTGCGGCGTGCCTAATTTCACAAAGTCCATAGTATTGTTAAAAAAGTCTAATATACACAAGTCTATTGCAGAAAAACTCTCTTCATTATTAAGAGACAATAGCTTATTAACCGAAGACAAAATCAACTCATTATCAAAACCCGCACGATAATAATTCTCTATCAAACCTATTGCCAAATCACTAGTCTCTCTAGCAATCGTTCCACTACCCATTCCATCACTTAGGGCTAGCATATATTTACCATTATCTATCTTGACAAAGCTATGCGTATCGCCACTAACTATTACTCCTGCTTTGTTACAAGTAGCACTACCAAATACTATATCAAAATTCGCTCTAGTAGCTATAGTAACCACACTGATATTGGGCACCTCACTAGGCTCTATACTGATGATATTGACAGCCGTCCTAATTACCTTTGACACAATCTTTTCTATAGCCTTGGCATCCATTTTGTCATTGCGCACCAGTAGAACAATCGTCTTCTCCGATATATTCTTCTCATACACAACCACCTCTTCGCAAAAGATATTTTTATATAACAGATCCTCCATTATTCTTTTCTCTAGTTCTGTATCAAATGAAATATCTTCGCTTATTTCCTTTGCCATACCTTGCATCACATTACTAACCCCATTGAATTGCTCTGCCACTAATATCTTGCTACAATCCATATTGTTAGACAGCACCACATACTCTCTATATGCCCTAATCACCTCATTAGCAGAACTAACCAAATAGGGTACCTTGGAGCATCTAGTCAGAAGATATTTATTGACATCCACATCTGTTACTCTACCTTTATTGACTCCTGCTTCTATTATAGAATCAAAGACTTGGGTCGTGTACTCACCGTTAATTCTTAGACACTTGTTTTTGCTAGGACAATCCCTACACACCATATCCACAATGTCTTGCTTCATCATATCTTTCTTCTCTGTAATAGGCAGTACACGCTGCAGAGTTCTCTTGAACGAATACTCCATTTCCTTAAATACCCTAGCAATATCTGTCAGTTTTTTTGCCACCTTGTCTTTGCTAGACTTCACCACATTTCTCACAGCAATCTTGTTCTTGCTGCCAGCAAATACATCCTTCAGGAAATTAAGCACCTTTGCTGGAAATAAGCAAAATATCAATGACACTGCAGCCAATATAACTAGGTCTACTACCTTAAATACAAGAAAATCTACAAAATACAGCGTAAAGAACAAATATACGATAATTACAGCTATCGCACTGAATATTTTTGTCTTGGTCTTGAACGCACTAGCAAAGAATGCAAAACTAAGATAAAAAGAAATAAATATAGGGTTGAAATAATACAACGATACACCTAATCCAAAGACAAACGCTATAGCAATACTCTCCAACATTCCAAATGTGTACGCAGCAAGCAATGTCACCACCACACTAATCATTGTCGCTATATCAAATGGCAGACTGCTACTGGCTAGTCCAAATGCAATCAACGCCAGTACAATCCCGCCACATATCTTCTCATCAGAATTCAGTCGTAACGAAAATCCTCGCTTGATTGTCCCTTGCAAGAAATATATAGATACATACAAGAAAAACATAGCAAAAACAACTGCAATAACCAGTGTCAGGTTACTCTTCAAATCCCCACTAAACAGCCAAATATACGGAATATATGCAGCTAGGCATAGTACAAATATAATATACTTGGGATAACTAAACTTCTTAATCTTCTTCACAAAAAATAACACTAAGCAAATTATAAATATCGCAATTGCTAGCTTTGCTGAGGACATACTAAAATCGGTTAAATAATATGTTATGGCATACACCCCACCTAGCCAGAACGGACTGTATCCACACCAAATTAATGCAAATAGCATAGCAATGCCAAATGGCTGGTGTATATCAAGAATTGTCACATTATTCAGCGCCCACATCACAACAAACAAAGATATTAATTGTAGAAATTTGTACAATATGTTTGTTTTGTTTTTTCTCAAAAAATCGAATTTTTTCTTTATTTCCATTCTTTCATTGCCTCTAATATATATCTATCACTATCCTATCACTATTAGTCACAATTGATATAAAAAAAGGAAATTCACATTTGTAAATTTCCCACTTATAATGTCGAATAGCTACTCACTAGATTTGTTAATCTCTATTATGTCCACCTTGCCCTCTATCCAACTGGAGAAAAATGTGGATAGATCCATGCCGCTTACTTTCTCAAACAACCCTAGCATTCCGTCCGGTGTGGCAATATCATATTTGAAAGTGTCATAATACTCTTGCAACCCTTTCAAAAATTTCTCCTCACCAATAGTCTCTCGCAAGGTGTTGAAGAATAAATTTCCCTTGACATATGTCACATATACATACTCTGGCTCTGTATCATAATCGCATAACTTCCTATTCATACTAGTATCTACCTCACCTAGGATACTAGAATACACATCCACAAATGTAGTATAACTCTTCGTCAGATTAGTAACTATCTCATCCACATCTACCCCATAGCTAGGATTAGCCTCGTAGAATAGATTGGTCGAGAATTCTGTCAATCCCTCGTCTAGCCAAGAATTCTCATACTCGTCATTACCTACAACTCCATACCACCACTGATGTGCAATCTCATGGATAATAACATTGGCATAATCTTCCTTGGCTGTCACATCATCACTAATATATACTAGGTTAGGATACTCCATTCCTCCATGTACGAAATTACTCTTTACCACACTTAGCGTAGAATATGGATATTCGCCAAATAGTTCATTGAATGTAACAAGAGAGTCCACCGATGCCTGCAAGTTATACTCATAGTTATCATCATCATAATAGTAATACATTACATCCACACCCTCTATTGTGACAGACGCTACCTCAAACTTCTCGCTCATAACAAACGCATAATCTCTGACAACCTTCGCTTCAAACTCCCACGTCTTGACGCCATCTGTAATAGATTCATCTGTTAGCTCACCGGTCGATGCTATTACATAGCTCTCTGGGGCAGAGATTGTTACATCATAATTAGCCACTTCGCTATAGAATGGATCGCCATTGCTGTGATATGGATTCAGAGAATACTCACCGTCCTCATATACCGCCAATATTGGATAGAAATTACCCAGATTAACAGTGTTCTCGCCATAACCAAATCTATGATTGCAGTTAGGGATGACCACTTCGTAATTAAATTGTATATTAGTTCTCTCGCCAGGCGCAATTGCGTCTATCAGCTCAACTCTTAGAAAGTCCTCGTCGTCACCCACATATGTCATACTCTCAACCTCTAGGTCGCACTTGACATCATTAATAACTATATCTCCCTCGCTATCACCATTATAATACGCCTTCTCCTTAGTTAGCACACCTACAGGCTTATTGATCGCATCCATATTAAATGACTTTGGGTACAAATGAAAATACAATTCTTCCAGCGTACTATCTGTCGTATTGACATACGCCAAATCTTGCGAAACTGTCAGCGTCTTCGCCTCATCATTATATACTATATCCATACTGTATGTAGGAATGTCCTTGGCAATGCTGTCCAGTGTATCAGCATTCATTCCACATCCGCTAAGGATTCCCACTATTAGTATAGCCATCAAACAAAAAATCTTCTTCATTACACTTAACCTCAAAATTTTAATAAGATTTAATAGATTGTATTATTCTAGACTGCTAATTATTACTAAGGAGCTACCAAATAACTGTAGCATAATATATCACAAACAATATCAGCAGCAATATACCGCCTAGCCTATACTTACCCTTCCTTACCGCAAACAATAGAATGATAGAGCTAATGAGGATTAATGGAATGGCAACATATATAATATTGCTATGCATAACCAGCCTACCGGGCTCTAATATGGCACTAATACCCACTAAGAGTGTGCTGCTTAGGATATTGGCTCCTATCGTGTTACCAATAGCAATACTGGTGCTACGTTGTCTGATACTTGATATAGCCGTCACTACCTCTGGCAGACTAGTACCCATGGCAATAATAGTGACACCTATTACGTGCTCACTAATACTCAGGATTCTGGCAATCCGCTCACCGTTCTGTACTAATATCTTCGCCCCCATAGATACAAAGAACGAACTGATACAGAATAGCAATATCACAAGCCACAGTTTGCCGCCCTTGGACTCTCTAGCTCGCATGGCATAGATATCTATAACCACCTCTTTTCTATTAGCATCAATTATGTTATGGATGAAGAATAAGAGGAATATGGTCAGCAGCAGCATTCCTACCCACTTAGTCATCATATCCAGCATACTGAATAGCATGATAACAATTAACGTAAAGCACATGATATAGAAGTTCATGCCCAATGACGACCTCTTTATCACATTCTTCGTAAAGCAAAGAACAATCCCTACTATGAACGTCATATTGAATATAATACTGCCCATAGCGTTACCAATAGCTAGACCACTAAGCCCGTCTAAGGAAGAAAAAATAGTCACATTCAGCTCTGGCAATGTTGTGGCAAGGGAGACAATTGTTGCCCCTATCAGTGCCTGAGGAATGCCAGTAATATCACTAATCTTTATCGCATTAGACACCATGCAATTGCCACTGAATATGATTATAAGTAGTGCCAGAACGAACAATATACAACTTAATGCTAACTCCATTATCTCTCCTCATTCCTTCTACTCATTGTATTCACAATGGTGCAGTATTTATGAACATATACGCAAATTAGTGCATATAAAATACTTTGACTAATAATGAATAATTGTAACATGGGAAATAATAAGTATTTGGAAATAGTCTCAAAATAATTTTTCTAAACCAAAGTTGTATGATATACTAATCCAATACTAATATGGAGGAAAAAGTATTGAAAAACTTTCACACACATTCTATCGATGAAGTAATGAAACATTACAAGACATCACCCAATGGTCTAAGCAGCAAGAAGGCAGAGCATCTGCTAGAGTCCAATGGCAAAAACAAATTGGTCGAGACCAAAAGAAAGAACTGGTTCTTAAGATTGCTGGATCAGATGAAAGATGTCATGATAATAGTTCTGCTGGTCGCAGCCTTAGTATCTGGGATACTTGCTATTGCAGAACAGAAGTACATTGACCTAATAGACAGCGGAATCATCCTACTCATTGTCATGGTCAATGCTATAATAGGACTGGTACAAGAAAACAAAGCCAATAATGCAATGGAAGCATTGAAGAATATGAACAAGCCCTATGCCAAGGTCATTCGTGACGGCGAGGTTGTGAAGATCAAAAGCGAAGATATTGTTGTTGGTGACATTGTGGTACTGGAGGCTGGAGACATAGTCCCAGCAGATATTAGGCTGATAGAGTCTGCATCACTGAAGATTGAGGAATCTGCCCTGACTGGCGAGAGTGTTCCTTCAGAGAAAAATCATGCAGTCGTACTATCTGACACCACCCCACTAGGCGACAGAAAGAACATGGTGTATAGTTCTGGAGTCGTGGCTTATGGCAGAGGCAAAGGCGTAGTTGTAGCAGTAGGCATGGACACAGAGGTAGGAAAGATTGCTACAATGCTAAATGATAGCAAAGAAAATCAGACACCACTACAAGGACAATTAGCTAAAACAGCCAAAATGTTATCCATACTAGTTATAGGCATAGCGGTTGTAATATTCGTTGCATCAATTATCAAGAACGGCATCACTGCAGACAGCATATCGCATAGCTTCATGACAGCAGTGGCAATAGCTGTAGCCGCTATCCCAGAAGGACTACCTGCGGTCGTTACAATAGTACTAGCAATTGGCGTTAAGAAGATGAGTGAGAAGAATGCTATTGTCAAGAATTTGCCAGCCGTTGAAACATTGGGCTGTTGCCAAGTAATATGTTCTGACAAAACCGGAACTCTGACTATTAACAAGATGACCGTAAAACAATTATATACCGCATCCCAAGGACTGTTCTACAGACAAGAAGCCTCTCATAACAACGAGAGCGAAAGACTACTTATAGAGGGATTGGTACTGTGCAATGACACTATAGAGAACGCGGACAGCACATTAGTGGGAGACCCTACCGAGACTGCATTGATTGCTTATGCTAAGCAGATAGGAACCAATATAAAAATGCTGCAGAAAGAAGCACCTAGAATATATGAGATTCCTTTTGATAGCAAGCGAAAATTGATGACAACAGTCAACAACACCAGAAATAAGCAAATATCTTACACCAAAGGTGCCGTGGACGTAATATTGCATAAATGTACCCATATCATGCACGGCGATGAGATTAGACCAATAACAGAGAACGATATATTGGTCATAAAGCAAGCAAACAAGCAAATGGCTGATAGTGCGTTAAGAGTATTGGGATTGGCTGTTAAGACCACAAACCTTGATGACAGAGCCAACCTAGAGTCCGAACTGACATTCGTGGGAATTGTGGGCATGATAGACCCACCTAGGAAGGAAGTAAAGGCCGCGGTTGAGACCTGTAACAAGGCTGGAATGCGTGCCATTATGATAACAGGCGACCACCTGGACACAGCAGTCGCCATCGCCAAAGAGATAGGAATATACAAGAAAGACAGCCTGGCTATCACTGGTGCAGAGCTAGACAAACTGAGCGACAAAGAGTTCCACAAGAACTTGCATAGATATAGCGTATTTGCTAGAGTCAGCCCAGAGAACAAGGTCAGAATAGTCCAAGCATTCAAGTCATTCAATATGATAGTTGCAATGACTGGCGACGGAGTCAATGACGCACCTAGCATCAAAATTGCTGATGTAGGCGTAGGCATGGGAATTACTGGCACAGATGTCAGCAAAGGGGCTGCCGATATGGTGCTGGCTGACGACAACTTTGCTACAATAGTAGCAGCAGTGGAAGAAGGCAGAAAAGTATACTCTAATATCCAAAAAGCTGTTAAATATTTATTATCTGCTAATATTGCAGAGGTCTTGTGCCTGTTCATATCCACTATATTCTTACTAGCTCCTGGCCAAGAATTCTTGTCTGCAGTAATGATACTATGGATCAACCTAGTCACAGACTCATTCCCTGCCCTAGCACTAGGCTGCGAGAAGGCAGACAAAGATATAATGAATTATCCACCTAGAAAGTCTGGCTCATCGCTATTCGCCGGTCAGACCGGAAAAGATATCATTATCCAAGGCCTAATGCAGACAGCGTTAACTATGTTATCTTACTGCATTGGTCACTATATCATGGGCATACACGAGGTAGGCGTAACTATGGCATTTATTACACTTGCCCTAATCCAGTTGTTCCATGCATATAATACAAAGTCGAATCATTCGTTATTTTCAAAAAATCCTTTTGATAACAAGGTGCTAAATATAGCATTCTTGGTAGGAATAGCATTAGTACTAATCCCTACCCTTATTCCAGTAATTGCAGGATTCTTTGGCCTAGCTACATTATCCGCTATACAATGGATATATGCAGTAGGCTGCGGAATACTGATCATTCCTATGGTAGAGATACAGAAATGGATAGAGAATACATTGGCAAAAAGAAAGCAAAACAACAACGATAATGTTTGTTAATAACGCAAAAAAAAAGAGAGAGAACTTAGCAAAACTGCTTTGTTCTCCCCTTTTTTTTAACCTACTAAGAATCAATATAATAGGTCTCACATACTAAAAGTTATAAAACACATCAAGAATCTTATTTCTTACAGCTGTCCACAACCTCTGCCCAATAGTCTTGGTCTGCATATTCTATCTTTTTCCCTTCCACAAACATCTTTGTCACACTAATACCAGATATCAAGCTAGCCAGGTATGTATTGATGCCATTGACTATGTACACATTGCCATTGTCGTATTGAACCAAGACTGGCTTTACCTTCTTGTTCCTTCTCAGAGCCGCGACTATCTTATCCACCTTAGCCCTATGTAACTTCTTCATCGATTCACCTGCAAGAATATTTTTCTCCCCTGCAGATACTGCCAATATCGCACGCATTTTGTCCAACGTCTTATCCAAATCTTCGTTATAAATGCAGTAGTCATATAGCGGAATACTTTTTTGCTCGAAATCATAATGTTTTAACCTATTTTTAATATCCTTTGTCCCACGAAGTATCAGCCTGTTTTTTAGCTCTGATTTATCCATAGTAAGGAATACTGACACTATGTTGACACCTTTCTGTAGCATACTCTTGCAGCTAATTACTCCCTTCACAGTGATGTCTCTGATAATCAATTTGCCAGACTTAACAGCCTCGTCAATACTATCCTTGGATATGCCATAATAGTTGTCGCTGAATATATCATATTCCAGCATCTCTCCACGCGCTATCTTGCCCTCAAACTCTTCCTTAGTCATAAAATAATATAGATAATTGCCGTCTTTTTGTAGCTTGTCATCCACCCTTTTCGGTCTACTAGTACAAGAACGCAAGATACCCATGTCTTCGTTCTCTTCCATTAATTTTGAAATCACAGTATTTTTTCCTACGCCGCTGCTGCCAGACATCAATACCAACATACCCTTCTTCATATAACACCTCATATATATTTGAGATATAATATCACAAATACAGAGATTTAAATAATGTTTTTGACTACAATATCAATTTTGACCAAAATATTGCTGTATTCGTCTACAATTTCTAATGTCGTGTCAGAACTGATGAACATTCTGATATTATGCAATATCTCCATAATACCCTCTTTTTCGTCAGATTTGTATATTGCTGTCAGCGGAGAATCATCCGCAATCACAACTTCTGTGCCCAGATAATAGTAATCAAACTCAAAGACATACCAACCAGCAAAATCTACAACAATATGCTCTCCTACTTCTATCATATTCATAGTAACATCCACATCATCTATATAATAATGACATAACTCTATCTCGAAATTCCTAGTTATATCACCTATAACCACATTGCCAATTATACTATCCAAGGAAAAATCCCTTACTGTGATGGTCAACCCACTCACATCTACTCCGCAACAATCCAGATTTATCTCAACTTCTGGCAAGAAATTGTAGTCATAATCTTTGATTATCTCTATAGTTATCTCGTTACCGTCTGCTAAGTTATGACTAGATGGATAAGATATCTCATAGTCTTCTATCATAGACCTTGTAGCACAGATAGATATATCACAACTGTATCCAGCAATACTAATAGTAATGAACGCACTACCTTCACCCTTAACTTCCAATGTAGTGCCTACTAGCTTGAAGGCCTCTGTGTCACTAATAGCAATACTTATATCATCTATCTCTACGCCGTCATACATCGCCACAATATCTGCCGTTGTAGCAAACGGATTGGCCACGCCATCCACACCTATATAGAATGTATAATCACTACCTACCACATTATATGTGCCATTGAAGTCCGCTAGACAGAATGTGTAACTAGATACATCCCTATGAATATAATCGTTGGTTATGACCACACTGCCACTAACATATTCATCGGCATAGCTGATGACATAATCACCACTGACTTGCAATACTACATATAGCACTATATCGTCACCAACTGCCTCACCACGATTAATCACCATGTTATCAGACACGACAATTTTGCTAAGATCATAGTCTGCAAAGTCATATAAAGTGACTAAATATTCGAAGTTTTCGTAGATATAACCAATATCGTCTCCCTCTATAGTAGTCAGCGATGCATCGATAGCAATTTCTCGTCTCGCGACATTAACATTCACCACTATAGATATTTTAGTCGTGGCACTTGTTCTAACACTTAACTCTATATGACCAAGACCTGCACGTTTTGCTACAACAGTATCATCAATCATTAACAGATTGTCTGAAATATCAGACACTATAATAGATACATCTGCATTGCTTGGAACAATATCATAGATCGTATATAGCAATACACTCTCACCCACTATCATGTCGAAATCCTCTGCCAAAATATCACTAGCATATATAGTCTTTGCCCCTACACTAACGGTCACAACCTCAGACTCGTCTCCGTATCTAGCTGTAATAGTTGCCACACCTGCAGACTTGGCAATTAACTTACCAGCAAATATATCAACAATAGTTATGTCCGATGATGTAATGGCTAACTCATCTATACTAATATCAGCTATCAAAATATCAGACAAGACGATCTCATCATCCACAGTCATAGTATATTCGCTCTCCGACCACACCATATTAACATTGGAAAAATCTACTGGCGAATTACAACTTACCAATATACAACTTAGCGCAAATATCAGCACAAGTATTACACTTAATCTCATCTTCCTAATTAACGTCATATGGTTCAAAGTATAACAGAATCTAGCCATACTTTCAATACCTAATTGGAAATTTGGGGGAATTTTTAGAACAATATACGTAGCTCTCCATGTTGTTTATTCTTAATTTTTCACTTTTTACTTTTCATTGCATTCTACCATTTGCTTAAACTAATGCGAGGGCGTATGTATCCGGCAGCATTGAGCTTTGCACACAAGCAAGGACACATTGTCAGAACCTTTTACTCCACAAAATACTTCCGCCACTCGCAGAAATGTTTTGTGCTTATCCCCACATATGCCCCACATATGGGGCATTCTTTGCAACTAAATGGAATTGCATTATGGGGGGTCAAAATAGTTGACAACATATATATATATAATTTTAGTGTACAATTTTGTTTAATTCTATGCTTTTTGGGGACGAGAGTTATCCACATAGGATTGAGTATACATAGTACAAAATATATTTTGTAAAAAGGAAGAAATTAACATGAAAGTAAAGCAAA
>CAYSUG010000008.1:0-38449 GCA_964434145.1 uncultured Christensenella sp.
AAAACAATACTTGAATATCTTACACATAGTTCTATTGATAACAAAGTGGAAATATCCAATTACTTATTAGATTTTGATACATCTGCAAAAGAAGATTTATGCGAGAAGTTAAAAACTACATTTTACCGCCAAAGAGATATAAGAGGAATGTCCGTTATAAATACTTCTGGGACAGGAGAGTGTTTACGGTATACTTGCTTTGTAAATCAACCATCGATAGAATTGATGTCAGATGATGAAAAACGAGAGTATGTCCTTTCGGCTATGTTATGGAATCAAGAAAACGAACGAGTTATGCTCGAATTTACGTTCGATGAGGCTTGTAAATTTCAAGGCATGAAATTTCATCGTTATCAGTTAACCGATATAAAAGATAATGAGAAGGATTGCTTGTATGAAAAAGGAAAACAAAGAGCTGAACGTCTTTTAGAAAAACATAGAACCTTAATAAGCAAAAAAATAGGACGAAACGAACATTGTCCTTGCGGTAGTGGTAAAAAGTATAAAAAATGTTGTGGTAGCAATAAAAATTAAATGAAAACGTCACAGTTTCGTTTTGAAACTGTGACGTTTTTTAGTCCTACTCGGTTAGTGTGATTTCTTCGTTAAGAACATCACGCTTTCTCCTAGTAGGTTTTTAATTTCTATATAGTGTTTATTGGTTTTTCTTTCAAAAATGCTTCTATACTATCTATACACAAATTGATTCTATTATTTTCGCTTTCGTTTGTGTCAAATGCTCTATGGTAAGTACAAATAACATTATCATTCTTTAGCAAATCTTCTGGCACTTGTTGTTGATCTACATCATCAAGCCCTACTCCAAATAATTTATTGTTTATTAGAAATTCATTGAGATCATCAAGGTTAATAATGCCACCTGTTGTTGATGTTAAAATTGCCCCAGGTTTCATCATCTCTAATTCTCTTTTTCCTATCATATTGCGAGTTTCAGGTGTAAGCCTGCAAGTATTGCAAATGATATCACATTCTTTTAGCATTGTTGCTAAGTTTACATCTTTTACATTTGGCAAGTTCTTTGGTGTTCGATTATAAGCCATTATTTCTACATTGAATATTGATAGAAGTTCTGCCAATCTTTTTCCAATGTGTCCAAGCCCAATTATTCCAATCTTCTTACCTGTTAGTTCAAGACCTCTATTAAATGGTACTTTATTCCCTGACTTATAAATATTATTGAAACTTGTTATGTGTTTTGCACAATCCAAAATCAAAGCAAAATGATGTTCTGCTACAGCATTAGTTGAATAGTTTGGTGTATTTGAAATAATCACTCCGTTATTTTTTGCAAGTCCTATATTTTCTACCCAATCATACCCAGTGTAAGGCAAGCAAATAAACTGCCCCTTTCTCATTCCTGCGAGTATAGGATTTGGATCTAACCAATCTAGCAAAATCGCATCAGCCTTATTTATAGCTTCTGCAATTTCTTGGTCATTTGCCTTCTCATAATATTTTACCTCTCCAAGCGATTGCAACCTTTCCATCTGCTTATCTGTAAAATCGAAATGTTCTAAAACATAAATATTTCTCATCTATTCTCTCCCTTACCATTAAAACCATTTTTTATGCATTGCATCTAAAAACTTTGTATTTATAGGATAGCCACTAGCATTCCCTATAACTGAATCAATCATGCAATAAGGACACTGTGCTGTTGTTTCTTTTGGTTCTTTATCCCAAGTTATCCATTCTTTTATTTCGCTTGGTGCAAAAATTTCCTTGCAATAAAAACAGCCACAAGTATCGCTTTTATCGATTTCTTCTTTATTATTGAAACAATGTTTATGTGCTTTTTCTAGCACTTCATCTGTTAATTCTATTTCTTTTTTCATAATCTACTCTGGTTTCTTTACATCTTTTCTAGTAAAGTATTTTCTATCTTTCAAACTATTTGGTAAGTATTGTTGTTCTACATATCCACCATAATTGTGTGGGTATTTATAATTTTTGCTCTCTGGTGTGTGGTTTCTCAAATATGGCGGAATATTATCATCTGGATGATTCTTTGCATCATCTTGCGCCATATTCATTGCTGTCACTACCCTATTGTCTTTTGGTGATTCGCACACATAAATTATTGCTTGGGTAAGCACTAGGTTGCCTTCTGGCATTCCCAAATGGTCTAATGCATACAAAGCAGCACAAGCCTGCAACACAGCATTAGGTGCAGAAATACCAACATCTTCCGCCGCATGTGCCAGGGTTCTTCTTGCTATGACCTGTGGTTCAATCCCACCTTCAATAAGTCGGTTTGCATAATAAAGTGCTGCTGTTGAATCGCTACCACGAAGGCTTTTACAGAAGCAACTTAATAAATCGTAGTACACATCTTCATTTAGTGTTGTTGCCTTTTTTTGCAAGCATTCTGCCAAGATTTCTTTGGTTATGATAACTTCTCCATCTTTGTTCGCTGGAGTCGTTATAGCCCCGATTTCAAGCCCATTTAATGCACTTCTAACATCGCCACCGCAAGCATTTGCTATGTATGTTAAAGCTTCATCATCTATCTTGATCTTGAATAATTTTAAGGTGTTATCTGTTTCTATTGCTCTTTTCAACACACTCTTTACATCTTCTGTGCCAAGTCTTTTGAATTCAAATACTGAGCATCTTGAAACTATTGCCCTTGTCATACTATAATTTGGATTTTCAGTTGTACAACCTACGAATATCAAATAACCATTTTCTAGTGCTGCAAGTAGCGAATCACTTTGTGCTTTGCTCCATCTATGGCATTCATCTAATAATAGGTATGTTTTCTTGCCATATAATTGGAAATCGTTTTTCGCTTGTTCTATAACTGCTTTTACATCTGCAACACCACTTGATATTGCATTCATCTTCACAAAGTTTGAATTGCTACTATCTGCAATGATTCTGGCAAGTGTTGTTTTTCCTGTTCCTGGAGGTCCGTAAAAAATTACACTAGGCACTCTTTTAGCGTCTATAAGTCTACGAAGCATTTTACCATTTCCTAGTATATGTTTCTGTCCAGCAAAGCCCTCTAATGTGTTAGGTCGCATTCTTTCAGCGAGTGGCTTTTTATCATTGTGCAAGTTCTCGAATAAGTTATCCAATTTTTATCAATCTCCTATTTCCATCGTAAAATCCAAGTTGTTTGCTTTCTTCTGTATAATCTATAACCCCTTTCTCCAATAATTTCTTTATCATTCTGAATCTGATTCCTGCTGTCATATTGAAGTGTTCAGCTATTTCGCTTTTTGTTCTTGGCTCTCTACAGAACTCTATTATATCACATTCTTCATAAGTTTGGTACTCTATTTCAGAATTTATGTATTTTTGTTTGTTGCTATAAGGCGAACTTGGTATTGTAAATTTCAGTTTGCCTTGTTTCATAAGTTCCGCTACATACTCTCTTGCCATTGTCGAGCCTATATGCTTTTCTATTTCTCTTATTCCCTTTGGCTCTTTGCATAATTCCAATATCATTTCCATTCTTTTAGGTGTTAGTTGGTCTGCTGTTGCTTGTATATTTATAAGCATTTCTGGTGTGACTTCTACCTGTGAATTTATGTATCTTTGATGTAAATGGCATTTATAATTATGCGTGTATTTTAGTTTACCATCTCTTATTAATGGTTTATGAAATGCCTTCTGACGGCATCTTTGGTTGTTCCTAATTTTGTATATTCTTTTATTTCATCTAAGCTTCTTGGTTGTTTGCAGAATTCTAGTATTTCCCGCTCCATATCAAGTCGCTCGTTTTTCTCTATATTTACTAATGTTTTCTTATTATCTAGTGGGATTTCACGCACTATTTCTAGCACCGTATGGTTTGCACACGGCTTCGGTCGTGGAGCCTATCAATGTTATATAACCCATCTCCATTGCCTCAAGGACAGAGTCTGACTGTGCCTTGCTCCACCTTAGACACTCGTCTAGCAGCAAATATGTGCGTTTGCCATACAACTGCTGATTCTGTTTTGCCTCATCTATTATCTTCTTAGCATCAGCAACACCCGATGACACAGCGTTAAGTCTTCGAAAACTGCCATTGGACACGTTAGCAATAATCTTCGACAATGTAGTCTTGCCAGTTCCTGGTGGACCATAGAATATTACACTGCCCAGCATACTAGACCTAATAGCACGCACCAAGAAGCTATCCTTGTATATCAAATGCTCTTGGCCTATAAAGTCATCTAGGCTATTTGGTCGCATCCTATCTGCCAAAGGTGCAAACTTCTTATCCTCCGCTGACATATTAAACATTTCTTCGTACATTATTTCTTTCTTCTCCAATTAGTAATAATCGCCTTAATCTCTTCCATTCTATCTTTGCACTCTCTGCTGCCCTCTAGAATCGCTCTATCAATTGTATCCTTCTTGTAATTAGTCATGTCTATATCCCTTAAAATAGGGGTAATGGTGATGTCGCTATAAGAAGCCTTGTGCTTGTACAAGGTGTTCTGTGCCAGATGCATACTATTGAATAAGGCCACTACGGCATTCTTGGGCTTGGCACAAGAATAGCTCTCCCTTAAGACATCTACGCCAATAACTATATCTGCACCCATATCTCTAGCTATATCGTCGGGATAATTATTCACCATTCCCCCATCTACCAAGAGCATTCCATTCCGCTCTATTGGAACTAGCAAACCAGGAATATTCATACTGGCACGTACCATATCTATGACTTTGCCCTCTCGCATGATCACTTCCTTGCCAGAAATTATATCACAAGCAACAGCAGCGAACTGGCAAATACAATCCTCATGTGTGGCGTCGCCATATACCTTTGATAACAAATCTGTTATTTTAGAACCGCTAAATATACCCATAGGCTTGAAATTGATATCGACAAACTTCTTAAAATTCATCTTGTACGCATACATCATCATCTCGTCCAACGACAGTCCACAAGCATACGCCCCGCCTACGACAGCACCCATGCTGGTACCTACGACTATATCTGGCCTAATACCTTCTGCCAAGAGCTCCTTGAGAACCCCTACATGGGCAAAGCCTAGTGAAGAGCCACCGCTAAGGACTAAAGCAATTTTTGGTTTTTTCATAATTCACCATTCCTATTAATATATATTATATATGACAAAATCTAAAGTTTTCAAAAAAGTATCTATTATAGCAAAAACCCTTGGAATAATTATAATAATATATTTGATTCTTGTCAATCCAAAGACTAACATGAATAGCTTTTATGATGGAATAATTCTGTGGGCAAAGTTTGTTATGCCAGCCCTATTTCCAATACTTTTCGTATCCAGCCTACTCAACGCCAGCGGAGTGGTGACAAAGCTGGGTCGTGTATTTGCACCTATGACCAAAAAGCTATTCAATTGTAACGGAGTCAGCGGATATATCTATATCCTAAGCATGATATCCGGCTACCCGGTCGGTGCCAAAGCCACCAGCGAGTTATATAGCAAGAACCTGATAACTAGAAATGAGGCGTCGCGTATTGCATCATTCACCTCTACCAGTGGCCCATTATTCATCATCGGCACTGTAGGCATAGGGATGTTCCATAGCACCAGAGTGGGCATAATTGTTCTGATCAGCCACTTTCTAGGGGCAATGCTGAACGGCATAATATTCCGCAAACTATATACTAGACAAGATAACATATCATACAATCTATCTACACCAACAAAAGATGAAAATTTGCTTGAAAATTGTATGCTATCCAGCATCAAATCCATACTGGTCATAGGCGGATATATCGCTCTAGCATATATGGTTATTGCCCTAGCAGACTCATATAATCTATTCTTGCCAATTAGTAGTCTATTAAACCAAATATTTGGGCTAGATATAAACATAGTCACTAGCTTTCTACAAGGCATGATAGAAATGACCTGCGGGATACAAAAAATAAGCATGCTGGGTTTGGGGGAAAATCTAAATATAATTCTAGCTACAGCTCTAGTCTCCTTTGGTGGATTATCCATATTCTTGCAAGCATATACTTATCTGGCACAATCTAAGATCAGGGTAAAAGTCTATCTATTAGAAAAAATATCGCATACCATATTATCCATTATGATATGCAATATTCTAATCCTTATCTTTTAAACTTTTCATAAATTTCTATCATGCAATTTTTGACTTCGTTATACTCATCCTTGACCGTCTTCTGTTTGCCCAAAACATATTCTAGAGAAATAATTAGAGCATTGATAACCTTCATATTCTCTAATTTTACTGCCTCTATTAATCCCAGCATAACGATATATTCTTCGTCCTTGACTTCTTGTTTAATCTTTTTATCATTATACACCTTAGCGTGCAATTCATTGATTGCGAATAGAAGGTTTGCAAATAATATCTTATCCTCTGAGGCATTGTCTATAGTCTCTATATCATTCATTTCCATTTCCATTTGTTCCTCCGCAGCGTTATTGCTATCACTCTCTTCTACCCCTAATTCTGACATCAGAGCTACCTTGAACGGAACTAAGATACTCCTAGCAAAGTTAAGATAGCTATAGTTGTATCCATTAGGACTAAAGAAGTTGTTATTGATAAAGTTCTGTAGATTAATCTTGCCATTATTGACCTCCAGAATCAAACAGAAAACAAATGCCAGAATCTCATTATCCCCTTCTGGGATAAAGAATCTGCCTTGAATCTTGTTATATTCCTCGGCAAGCTTCAGAGTAGAGAAGAAATCATAATCGACCAGATGCTTTGCAAACAATCCATACAATGCCTCACTAGATGCAATAATCTTCAAGAATATGCCAGCCTTGGCATCAAACAAAATGAACTTTCCGCCTATTAGTTCATCCAATGTTCTCATACACGATATTATTTTGCTCTTCTCTATATCACTAAATCTTTGCAATATGACCCTCTCCTACTAGTAGGTATTATACCAAATATAGCAAATAATACAAACATTTTTGTCACATTGTATTTTTTTAACAAATTAATAAATATGATAGCATATTTTCTAGTAATGAATAATTATGTCACAAAATACATTGAAATTTATAAAACTATGTGATATAATCTGAGAGACTATAGGAGAAGCGCAAATATGTTATTTGAAAGTGACAACATGGATGAGAAGTTAACTCTGCTATTCATAATGGACAAGATGGAGATACCTCTGACAAAGAACAATATATTGGACATTATTACTCGTAATCAATGGCTGAATTATATGGAATGTCTGGATGTACTCAATCAATTGATAGAAACTAACTTCATATACAAAATAGAAGAATCTGATGATATCAACGAGGATAACGTCAGATACAGCATCACATACTCTGGCAGAGAATGCCTTAGTCATTTCTATACCAGAATAAAGCTAAGCATAAGAGAAGAAATAACCAACTTTGCAAAAGAGAACGGATTACAATTCAAGCGTAGCCAAGAATACCTTAGCGAATATGAGAAGAATGAGGACGGATCGTACAAGGTTACACTAAAAATTAAAGAACCACTTATTAACGTACCGTTACTAGAAATTAAGCTAAAAGCACCCAACAAATCGTCTGCTATGACTGCCTGTACTAGGTGGAATGAAAAAGCACCTAATATATTTGAATATTTGTATGATACTATTATAGATAATTAAATCATTAAGGAGAAAAGATGAAGAACTCGTATAGAACAACTGGGACTTGTGCCAGAACTATTAATTTCGAAATAGATGACAACAAGGTAAAGAATGTTGAATTTTTGGGCGGATGTGCTGGTAATACCAACGGAATATCCAAATTGGTGGAGAATATGGATATAGATGAGGTAATAGATAGACTAAAAGGGATTCAGTGCAGAAATAACACATCATGCCCTGATCAGCTAGCAAAAGCACTTGAGGCATATAAGAATACTCAAAAGAAATAAGTAATTGAATATATTAAAGATAAAAAAAGCGATGTCGGAAATAAAATTCTGACATCGCTTTTTTACTTTTTATGCACCTATTAGAGATAATGTGAACTGGCCGTCCAGCCTAGCCTTCTCAGCATATGACACAACCTCGGATTTAACCTCTATAGTCACTCTATTATCACCGCTGTATGACAAGATCCTTGGGCACTGGAATACTAAGTTATTATTCCACTGACCATCGGTGATAGTCAACACAGACTGCTCTAGTATTGTATCTCCATTAGCAGAATACAATGTAGCATTAACCACCATTCTAACATTAGTATCAGTCTCTCCCATATCAGCATAGTTCAACTTCACAATAACAGAGTTGGAGCTAACAGTATCGCTCAACTCTACATCTATAGTCATAGTAGTATCTGCCTTGGACATATCCATCTCTTGCCCTCTATTGAACATTCCTAGGTCATATCCTGCTGTCGTGCCATCGGCAGCGTTAGTCATAGAGTAGTTAACTTTTTCCTCTATATCTATCATTGTACTATTAGTCTCTTCGGACTGGAACAGATTGATATCCTCTCTAGTCACAGTCACATTGGCAGCTGTACCGCCACGATGAGTGATAACGAACGTGCTATCATCTACAATGTGTGTAGGCGCTGTAAACACTAGTACGATACTAATAGTAATCAATGCCAATATGATACATATCGCTATAACAGAAATTACAATTTTTGCTTTCGTGCTCATAACTTATCTCCTTATTATCCTTAGTATACACCAAGCCAAGGTGAATGTAAAATGTTTTATAAAAATTTTATATTTTTTAAAGGTATCTATAGGTATAACCTTTTTTCTTCTTCTTGACCTCATCAATAGTGCCAGCAGCAACAATCTGACCTCCGCCTACACCACCTTCTGGCCCTAAATCAATAATATAATCCGCTGATTTGATAACATCTAAGTTGTGTTCTATCACAACAATTGTATTGCCGCCTTCGACTAATTTGCGAAGAATCTTGATTAACTTGTCCACATCGTAGAAATGTAGGCCTGTCGTAGGCTCGTCCAGAATATATAGGGATCTGCCCGTGCCACGCCTACTCAATTCTGTAGCTAATTTCACTCTCTGAGCCTCGCCGCCACTCAATTCTGTAGCCGGCTGACCCAACTTGATATATCCTAACCCCACATCGACCAATGTCTTCAACTTGTTCTTAATCTTAGGAATAGCCTCGAAGAACGCATAAGCCTCATCTATACTCATATCTAGCACATCAAAGATATTCTTACCCTTATATTTGACTTGCAGAGTCTCTCTGTTATATCGCTTTCCATCGCAGACATCACAAGGGACATATACATCGGGCATAAAATACATCTCTATCTTATTGATGCCAGCACCGCCACAAGCCTCGCACCTACCACCGCTAATATTGAATGAGAATCTACCAGCTGTATATCCACGCTCCTTAGCATCATTGGTCTTAGCGAATAATTCTCTGATATCTGAGAACACATTGGTGTAAGTGGCTGGGTTGCTCCTAGGTGTACGACCGATTGGACTCTGGTCTATATTAATAATTTTGTCAAAAGCATCCAAACCCTCAATTTTTCTATACTTTCCCTCTGGCAAGTGGCTATGATTAACATGATTATTGAATGCTGGATACAAGATGTCATTGACCAGGCTACTCTTGCCACTGCCGCTGACACCAGTAACAGCTGTAATAACACCAATTGGAATATCTACATCAATATTCTTTAAATTGTTTTGTTTTGCACCCTTGATGCTAATATACCCATTCTCTGGCTTATTCTTTGGCATATCTGTATCTATCTTCCACTCGCCGCTAAGATACTTGCCAGTAATACTTCGCGGCTCTGCCATTATATCCTCAACAGTCCCCTTTGCCACAATCTCGCCGCCATGTACACCCGCATATGGGCCTACATCAATGAGAAAATCACCAGCACGCATAGTATCCTCATCATGCTCTACAACTATCACAGTGTTGCCTATATCTCTTAGGTGCTGCAATGTGGTCAGTAATTTCTCATTATCCCGCTGATGCAGACCTATGCTTGGCTCGTCCAGAATATAAATGACCCCAGTCAATCCGCTACCGATCTGGGTCGCAAGCCTAATCCTCTGGCTCTCGCCACCACTAAGGGTATTGGAATATCTAGACAGCTCTAGATAATCCAAGCCTACATCTATCAAGAAATTAAGTCTAGCCTTGATTTCCTTTAAGATAGGCTCTGCTATAGTAGAATGATTCTTGTTCAGTGTCAGTCCATCTACGAATGAAAACAAGTCAACGATAGACATATCACAAAGATCAGCTATATTCTTGCCACTAATGAGAATATTAAGCACTTCTTCTTTTAACCTCTTCCCATGGCAAGTTGGACACTCCATATCATACATCAATTTATCTATCTCGCCCTTGATAAACTCGCTAGTACTCTCTCTATATCTTTTTTCTACAATTGGAACAATTCCTTCGAACGCACAAGCACCATTCCGTTTTAACCACGGCATATAGCAAGGAATTTTCTCTCCCTTAGTGCCATAGAAAATCATGTATTTTACCTTCTTTGGCAAATCCTTGAAGGGAACATCATAACCAATATTATGATAATCAGAGACCGCCTTATAGAATGTAGTAAGAAAGCTTGGCTCCATAATCCAGCCTATTCCTATTGCACCCTCTAGAAGGGTTAGATTGGGTGCCTTCACTAACTTCTCTATATCAATAATTTGCTTGTAACCAATGCCTAGGCAGTCTGGACAAGCCCCAAATGGATTGTTGAAGCTAAATATCCTTGGGCTAATCTCTGGGATACTATATCCACAAGTAGGACAAGACAGCTTGCTATTGAATAAATGTTCTTGGTCATCATGTGTAATTGCGACTATGCCGCCAGCAATCTTCAACGATGTCTCTATAGACTCTGCTAGCCTCTTCTCTACGCCATCTCTGATAATAATTCTATCCACAATAACTGAGATATCATGTTTTAGGTTCTTCTCTAGCAAAATATCTTCGTCCAGGCTCCTTACCTCGCCGTCTACTCTGACACGCTGAAATCCGTCTTTTCTAAAAGCATCTAACTCTGATACAAAGGCACCCTTTTTGCCTCGATAGACTGGCGCCTCGACCATAATCTTGGTGTCTCTATCCAGCTTCATTACATTATCTACAATCACATCTACACTAGTAGGCGTAATTCGTTTTTTGCAATGCGGACAATATGGCACACCAATATGCGCAAATAACAGTCTAAGATAATCATATATCTCTGTAACAGTACCTACCGTACTCCTTGGGTTGTGCGAAGTAGACTTCTGATCAATGGCAATGCTTGGCGACAACCCGTCTATGCTATCTACATCTGGCTTGTCCATTTGTCCCAAGAACTGTCTAGCATAGCTACTAAGACTCTCCATATATCTACGCTGACCTTCTGCAAAAACAGTATCAAATGCCAGTGTACTCTTGCCACTGCCGCTGACACCTGTCAGAACAACTAATTTGTTCCTAGGAATGGTTATGTCTATATTCTTTAGATTATTCTCTCTTGCACCCTTGATTAAAATATTTTCTAACATTTTCAATCCTTTTATTTCGTAAAATCCTCTAATTCTTTGATTCTATCACGCAATTTGATTGCTAACTCGAACTCATATGCATCAGCTGCGTCCTGCATCTTCTCTCTTAACTCTTCTATCTCTCTCAATGCCTCTGTCTTAGTCATCTTCAGTTTCTTTTTGCTGCCACCCAGATTCTGAGTAATCTCCAAGGTATTCTTGATCGGCTTGATAATAGTCTGAGGTATGATACGATGTTTAGCATTATACTCCATCTGGATCTGTCTTCGCCTCTCGGTCTCCTTAACGGCCACATCGATTGATCTGGTTATAACATCAGCATATAGTATGACCTTGGATTCGCTATTTCTGCTAGCACGACCTATAGTCTGAATTAATGCCCAGTCGCTACGAAGGAATCCTTCCTTGTCTGCATCAAGGATTGCCACCAGCTTTACCTCTGGAATATCAATTCCTTCCCTAAGTAAATTAATGCCTATCAAGACATCAAATTCCTTGAGACGCAACGCATTGATTATCTGCATACGCTCTAGTGTGTCTATATCAGAATGCAGATATTTCACCTTAATACCCTTGTCTGTCAGATATGTGGTCAGATTCTCTGCCATTTTCTTAGTCAAAGTCGTAACCAATACCCTACCATCGCGAAAAATTGTGTCATTTATCTCGCCAATCAAATCATCTATCTGATTTTCTATTGGTCTAATGAATATCTCTGGATCCAGCAGTCCTGTAGGTCTAATGATCTGTTCTGCCACATTATCGCTATTCTTTAACTCATACTCGCCAGGTGTTGCAGAGACAAAGACAGCTTGACTGATTTTTTTCTCAAACTCACCAAAATTGAGGGGTCTATTATCATATGCTGACGGCAATCTAAAGCCATAATCCACTAGACTAGACTTTCTGGCAAAGTCGCCAGAATACATACCTCTGACTTGAGGTAATGTAATATGGCTCTCGTCCACAAATAATACAAAATCCTTCGGAAAATAGTCCAGCAATGTATATGGAGCCTCACCTGGCTGCCTGCCATCAAAGTATCTAGAATAATTCTCTATCCCGCTACAATATCCCACTTCTTTGATCATCTCTAGGTCATACATGACACGCTCTTTGATTCGCTGTGCTTCGATTAGCTTGCCCTGATCCTCAAATTCTTTGACACGGATAAGGCAATCATGCTTGATCTGAGCTAATATATTATCTAGTTCTGCCTCCATGCCTATAGCATAGTGAGTGGCCGGTAATAGATACAGATGCTTCAGTGTATTATTCTTCTTACCTGTAATTACATTAATCTCAGCAATTTCTTCTATCTCGTCGCCAAAGAATGATATACGGATACCCACATCACTCTTATTTGGTGGAATTATATCCAGTATGTCTCCCTTGGATCTGAATGTAGCACGCTTGAAATCTATATCATTTCGCTGATACTGCAATCTAATGAGGGTCTTAGTAATCTCAGACTTGTCAATAACCTGCCCTTCCCTAAGTGACAAGCACATAGAAGAATATGTCTCTGGGCTACCTAATCCATATATACAGCTAACACTAGCAACAACTATGACATCACGCCTCTCAAATAGAGAGCAAGTAGCAGAATGACGCAATTTGTCAATCTCCTCATTGACACTCATATCCTTGGCAATATATGTGTCGGACGACACCACATACGCCTCTGGCTGATAATAATCGTAGTAAGACACAAAGTATTCTACTCTGTTATTAGGAAAAAACTCTCTGAACTCATTGCATAGCTGGCCAGCAAGAGTCTTGTTATGAGCAAGAACCAGCACTGGTCTATCAATATTTTTGATAATATTAGCCATAGTAAAGGTCTTGCCACTGCCAGTAACGCCCAAAAGAGTCTGGTATCTAAGGCCGTCCTTGATACCCTCTGTAATGCTATTGATTGCCTCTGGCTGATCGCCGGTAGGCTGGAACTTGGATACTAAATCAAACAAAATCTAATTAGTCCTTCTTGTTATACTTCTCGTAATGAATTCTGGTCTCGTCAAAGAATGTGTTAGACTCTTTGTCCTCTGCGGGATAGCCAAAAGAAATAATATTAAATACCCTAAAGTCTGCTGGGATATCAAACATCTCTCTATAATAATCTTCTTCCTCTGGATATAGCCCCATCCAGCAAGCACCAATGCCCAAATGGTCTGCTGCAAGCAGCATATTCTGGGTAGCTGCACCCATATCTTGTTGCCAGAAATACATTGTCTCTCTAGCCACACTAAGTATAGCAAAGCTACAACTATCCAGCATATGCATACATGGTCTACGCTGTGACAAAACATTTAGAGTATCTCTATCCTTAATAACAATATATTCATATGGTCTAAGGTTTCTGGCAGACGGTGCATTCATACCCGCACGAAGTATCTCCTCTATTACTTTATCACTAACTGTCTGGTCAGTATATTTTCTAATACTACGCCTAGAATAAATCTCTTTTATCATCTTTCATTCTCCTTAATTAATAATTAACTATACATATATATTTTATCACAAATAAATATATTGACAATATATAATAATGAAAAATATACAAAAATGTTTCTATCAAACTCATTTGATTAAAACTGAAAAATTAAGAAAAATCTATAACATTGACTCACAGAGGACAACTATGCAACAAATCAAATAACGGCTAAAAAAGTCGCATACAAATATATTTGCATACGACTAAAATTGCTATTATACAAAGACAAAATCGATCTGCCTCTCTGGAACATTGACATTGACTAGTCTGACCTTGACTTTTTTGCCAATATAGAAAGAATCTACTCCTTTTAATAAATGGTCATCTTCTACAAACTCGTATGTGCCTGGAATATCTGTCAAGGACACAAGCCCCTCGACAGTATTGTCCAGCGCCACATAGCAACCAAACTTGGTCACAGAGCTAACCACTGCATCGAACTCCTGGCCTACCTTGTCTGACATATAATATGCCTTATATAGGTCATCCACATCACGTTCTGCCTTCTCTGCCAAGACCTCTCTAGCAGAGGAATTAAGCGAGCTAGATTGAACAAATCTCTTGTATTCTACTAGATTATTTCCCTCCAGATTGCCATGCAGATCTTCTTTGATAATCCTATGAATAGTTAGGTCTGGATATCGCCTAATAGGTGATGTAAAGTGTGCATAATATGTTAGAGCTAAGCCATAGTGACCTAGGCAGTCTGGGCTGTATTTCGCCTTCTGCATAGACCTAAGGCATATCTTATTGACAGCATATTCGCAGTCCTTACCCTTCACCTCATTCAATATCTTCTGCAGCTGCAATGGTGGAACCTTGTCCGGATTGACATTAGCAGTCACACCAAACTTCCTAACCAGTCTTAAGAAATTCTCCATTTTCTCTCCA
The DNA here is from genome assembly GCA_964434145.1 of uncultured Christensenella sp. Classification (GTDB taxonomy): domain Bacteria; phylum Bacillota; class Clostridia; order Christensenellales; family UBA1242; genus UBA11490. The sequence goes on from CAYSUG010000008.1 coordinate 14,859, forward strand.
TCTGGAGTCTCGTGAATACGATAAACAAATGGCAATTTTTTAGTCCTATAATGCTTTGCAACTACCTCATTGGCTGCTACCATGAACGCCTCTATTAACTTATGACTATCATCTTGCATACGCTTCTCTATATGATCTACACCACCCAGATCGTCCAGATATATCTGAACCTCTGGGATATTGAACTCTATATATCCCTCAGTCTTCCTTCTCTTCATTAGCTGATGAGCTAGAGCATTCATCTCTTGTAGTACCGGCACAAACTCTTTGTGCTCTGCCTTCACCCTATCATTGCTCTCTAAGATTGCTTGAACAGTGGTATAGGTGAATCTCTTTTTTGACTTAATTATGCTCTCTTTGATATCATAGCCGATCACATTGCCAGTCTTGTCGTATTCTATAAAGCACGACAAAGCCAATCTATTGACCATTTCATTCAATGAACATACGCCGTTAGACAACTCCCTTGGCAGCATTGGTAATACTAGATTAGGGAAATACACGCTAGTACCACGCCTAAACGCCTCCTTGTCTATGATAGAATTGAGCCTAACATACTCTCCAACATCGGCAATATGCACACCCAATACCCTATTGCCAGCCTTATTTACCTCTAGCGATATAGCATCGTCTAGGTCTCTACTATCTTCTCCGTCTATTGTAAAGCACATATGGGATGTAAAATCCAACCTATGGCCGTGCTTTCTCATATCAACTTCTTGCTCGACCGATTGTGCTGCTGTCTTGACATTCTCTGGAAAGAACTCAAATAAGTCATAATTTCTAAGAATGCCTAGTACCAGCGTCCCAATCTTGTCAGGAGCACCAAGAACTTCTATAACCTCTCCATCCGGGTATTGCTTAGGATTAGAATAATATTTGTTAATCTTGACAACAACCTTGTCTCCTTGGTTGGCCGTCATTATCTTATTAAGAGGGATATATATATCCTGACCAAACTTGACATCATCTGGAGCTACATAGGCACATTTTTTGATAATATTGATAGTACCCACTATCTTCTCTTGGCCACGCTCTAGTATATGTATAACTTTGCCTTCCATACGCCTAGTACTATTAGTTCTGGCCTCTACAATAACTTTGTCGTTATTCTTAGCACCCTTTAGATCCTTCCCTGACACAAAGATATCTTCTACCTTGTCATCAAATGGTACAAGGAATGCATAACCACTACGGGTCATGTCTATAGTTCCTTGTACTCTAATGACTTTGCGACGAGCCTTGTTATCCTTTTTCGCCAGCATTGCATATGCTTCCTCTACTATATCTGCATCTAGGGCTGTCTTTATATGTTTTTTGCCCTTAACAGTCTTGACTGCAACGCCAGCTTCTAAAACGTCGCCATTAAGCCTATATACGCCCATATCTATCAGATTGTCCAACGCAATCTTCATGTCCTCATATGGTTTGTTATTCAGCACACACAATTGGGCTATAACGAAGTCATATTCTAGACCTATTAGCTTATTTATAGTTATTTGATTCTCTATTTTCATTCTATTACTCATCAATATTGCTACCTTATGTTATTAGTCTGTCAGAATTGCCTTGATTCTTCTCACTCCAGCACTGCTGCTCTCTTCCTTAGTTATCTTGAAATATCCCAGATCCTTGGTATTCTGTGCATGAGGACCGCCGCAGATCTCCTTGGATACATTGCCTATAGTATATACAGTAACTTTATCACCATATTTGTTATCAAATATGCCCATAGCACCGCTCTTCTTTGCGTCATCTAGGCTCATCTCTTCACAAACAACCGGAATTGCAGCTTGGATGTTAATATTGACTTCGTTCTCTATCATGATAATCTCCTCTGGTGTCATCTTACGATCGAAGCTAAAGTCAAATCTCATACGCTCTAGCGTAATGTTGCTGCCTCTCTGCAGAACACTATCGCCAAAATGCTTTCTTAATGCAGCCAGTAGCAAGTGTGTAGCTGTATGGTACTTAGCATAACCATAATCTGTTCCAGCCAAACCACCCTTGAACATTCCAGCACTGCTAGTTCTGCTCTTCTCTTGGTGGGCCTTGTAACATTCATTGTATTCCTCAATGTCTACCTCTAGGCCTTTCTCACCAGCTAGCTCTACTGTTAATTCTAGTGGGAAGCCAAATGTGTCATATAGTCTAAACGCAACAGCTCCATTGATCTTCACATTGGTCATATCACTAGTTACTCTCTCGAATTCCTTCAATCCTTGAGCTATAGTATTGCTAAATTTCTTAACTTCTTTCTCAAACTCGCTCTTGATTACATCCTTGTTCTTCTCTAGACAAGCATAAGTATCCTTGAAGTATTCGATGTAGAAATCTACTACCTCTAGCAGATTGCTAGCATCTATATTAAGACGTCTAGCAAAGTTAATGCTACGCCTAATCAAACGCCTAAGAACATAGCCACGGCCTACATTGGAAGGAGTCGTAGCAATCTCGTCACCCAATATCATAGTTGCAGACCTAACATGGTCTGTTATTATACGCATAGCCTTATCAATCTCGTCATTCAGACCGTATTCCAGTGCACTTAGCCTCTCCAGAATCTGGATAGCAGGCTTCAGACTATCTACCTCGTACACGCTCTTGTAGTCATTTAATACACACACAGTCCTCTCTACGCCCATACCAGTGTCCACATTTCTATCCTTCAGCTGCTCTATCTTGCCACCTTCTTCCCTTCTGACATAGCCCATAAATACATCATTCCATATCTCTAAGAATCTGCCACAATCGCACGCTGGAGAACAATCCTTGCTGCAAGGTGCCTTGTCTGTAATCCAGAACATCTCGCTATCTGGTCCACATGGACCTACTTCGCCCAGTTGCCACCAGTTATTCTCAGCACCCAAGTAATATATATTCTCTTCCTTGATGCCTAGTTCCTTCCACCTAGCATATGCCTCTTCATCCCTTGGACTATTATCATCACCAGCAAATACTGATACAGCCAATTTATCTACTGGCAGATTCAGATAATCCTTGCCAGTCAAGAATTCATAAGAATATCCAATAATCTCGTGTTTAAAATAGTCGCCTAGACTCCAGCTGCCCAGCATCTCGAAGAATGTCAAGTGGCTGTTATCTCCTACTGACTCTATATCATTGGTTCGCACACACTTCTGCACATCACATAGTCTTCTACCCTGAGGATGATCCTTGCCCAATAGATATGGCACTAGTGGATGCATTCCAGCAGTGGTAAATAACACAGAGCCGTCATTGTCTGGCACAAGTGATGCAGCATCTATCTGCACATGATTCTTGTCCTTAAAAAATTTGATAAATTTCTCTTTCAAAAACTTAGTTGTTACATTACTCATATATTTCTTCTCCATAAGTTATTCTAAATTAATTGTGATATCATAATTGTCGTCATGCACTATATTATATCCTATTCTCTCAAATAGTTTATCCTTATTATCTATCTTATCCCATGATTGAGCAAAACAATTGAACTTTATTGAACGAACATCCTTTTCCTTGCAATAATCGACAACTTCATTTAACAAATATTTGGCATCCATGCCTTTGATTCTATCCCTATCTGTCACAAACCAGCACAACTCTGCCAGTTTCATCCTCTCAGCCAGCACTAGCCACGCAAAGCCAACCATTGCATCTTTGTCAAACATACACAAAATGTGTGCATCCTCATCAATATACTGCAACACATCTTCCTTGTCACATTTACGGCTTTTAAACACTTGTTCCATCTCTGCCATACGATCCAATCTCTCTGTCTGTAATTGCTGCCCATCATATCTCTCAAATCTGAATTCCTTTGCCATATATACCCCTTATTAAAATATATCTGATAAATCGTCATCCGAAGCATCTACTGCTTGCATCTCAACCTCTGGCTCTGGTACATCAGCGGTGTCAACCGTAGGCATATCATTATATGTAGGCGGAGGCGTAGCCTCTGACAGACTTTTCTCGTCCGCACTAGGCCCTACATCTACAAATGTAGTAATTCCACCTATCCATTTCACCTCAATAGTACCTGTGTTGCCGTTTCTATGCTTTGCTACTATTAGCTCGCACATCTCCTCTGGTTGACGAACCATACGCTTGTTCTTATCATCAATGTACATATAAGGATTGTATATGAAAAGTATAATATCAGCGTCTTGCTCTATAGATCCAGAGTCTCTTAGGTCTGACGGCATAGGTCTGTGGTTGGATCTTCCTTCAGTTCCACGGCTAAGCTGTGACAATAGCAGTATTGGCACATCCAGCTCTCTTGCTGCCATTTTTAACGATCTAGTAATCTCACCTATCTCTAGCGTTCTGTTGCCGTCCTTATTCTTACCGCTGCCGTTCATCAATTGCAGATAGTCTATCATGACTAGATCTAGACCTTTTTCCCTCTTCAACCTACGACACTTACTAATAATGTCCGCAGTGGTCTTAGAGAATCCCTCATCCACATAGATATCCGCCTTTGCCAGCTTCTCTTTCGCCGCATATATAGCCTTCCAGTCCTCTGTGGTCAACCTTCCTTCTCTGACCTTGGTGGAGTCTACAAATGCAATAGAGCATAATGCTCTCTGAATAATCTGTTCCTTACCCATCTCCAGCGAGAATATAGCAACCTTCTTGCCATCATTTAAGGCAGAATATGTGGCAATGTTCATACCCAGACTGGTCTTACCACCACCTGGTCTGGCCGCTAGAAGTATCAAATCAGACTTCTGCAAACCATTAGTCATCTTGTCCAGTCCATATATTCCAGTCCTTACACCCTTGACTGCACCTTTGTTCTTCTCCAGCTCCTTGAACTTATCAATAACATTGTTAATATTCTCATTGACTGGGGTCAAACCTCCTCGGTCTTCCTTCTCTGCAATCTTGAATATATTCTGCTCTGCAAAATCCAGAGCCTCTTCCTTCTCTACGCCACTATAGGCATAGTTCACTATCTCATTACTGGCGGATATAATCTGACGCAACACACTATTCTTCTTGACTATATCCACATAATGCTTGTAATTGCTGGCAGATGGCACAATATTAGCTAGCGTAGTTAGATACTCTATTCCGCCCACACTGTCAGTCATGTTATTTTTCTCCAACTCCGCCATCATAGTGACTAGGTCTATAGGCATATTACGATTGTATATGGCATACATATTCTCGTATATTATCCTATGTGCCTCCATGTAGAAGTCGCTCTCTTTTAACTCTGCCATAATACTGATAGTCGCATTCTGGTCTATTAGCACACAGCCCAGTACACATTGTTCGCTCTCTAGATTATGTGGTTGAATTCTAGCGTCAGCAACCTTTTGATTCACCTTTGCCATTAGTTCTTATCCTCTTTACTCGTATTTCGCCTATTCTTCTTTTTTCCACCCACAACTTCTGCCTGTACAACTATCTCGCCCGCTTGATTCTTGCTAGGCTTAGAGTTCTCATTCTTTGCCTCTTTCCTTTTCTTTATCTTGGATATAACAACCTCTACCACTAATACATACACTAGCCCGATCATCATGTCTACTAGTATCGTTGTGGTGCTGTCCTCTATCCCTAGCAATATATTGACTAATATCAGTATAGGGAATAGAAATAACATCATTAGCCCATATTTCAAGAATATCTTCTTCATCACACGCTTGTCAAATATATAATGATCCATGACCACTCCCCCGTCTTCTTCCTAAATATAAATAATAGTATTGCCAACACAACCAAAGATATTGCTATCGCTAACACATACCACCATACTCTGTTAGGCCTGTGTCTGACAAATGTAATGCTATCTTCTATGTCCTCTATCTGCCACCTATGCACATAGTAGCCGGTCTGTCCAGACACACCCATGTCGCCATTGCTGTCATATCTACTCTCTGTAGTCTCATAGTATTGCGTCACATCTACATTGTCTAGTACATTATCGTACGAGTAATCCTCGCCTAAGGTATCATTGGCTATGTCTATATAATAATCCAGATACGCCTGCCCCTCTGTCCTATCCATTGTGGCAAATGTGCTGTACGCATTCTCCTTCTGCCACACGTGATCTGTGATAAATAGATTCAGTGACTCCTCATTATACTTGCCCTCTATTATCTGACTAATGAATGGACCAAAGTCCTCTGCTAAGAATGGCTGTACATCGTCAATGTCATATAGTCCATATGTCTCTATCACTTCATCTGTATTCAGTCCATAGAAATATATAAAATGCTGCAAAGTAGCATACTGGATGTAGAAATAAAATGTATAGCGCGTATCTGTCTCTGTCACCTCTGGTGCAATGTCTATATCATATCCATCAGCAAAGTAACTCTCCATGCTATCAGTGCCTACATATTTGCCACCAAAATTCTCCTTGACCCACGCATCTACTGCTAGCTCTAAATTCTGCACATCGCCTTTGACTTCATCCAACACAGCCATAGCCTTGGCATCTGTATCAAAGGTAGTTTTGTCTAGCGTAATGGAAATATCGTCTATTATCACCCCGTCATAAGAATACACCCTAGTATATTCTACACTAGCACAGCCTACCATAGATATGGCACATAGTATTAAGATAAAAAATGTCGCTAATTTCTTATACATCGTATTACCCTACTATATAATTATACAATAAATAAATTTATTGTACAATAATTTTGTTTAAATGTTTTCAGCATTTTACCCAAAAGTTTTCACCATTTTGCTAATTATTGAAAAATTATCAAACACCTTTGTAATAGTTTGCAAAATGTGGGCTATTATACTATAATGAAATTATGGGATACAAATTTTATAATTATAACAAAAATAGAGATATAACAATAGAAGAAGAGAACGAATATCAGATAACAAATGAGAGACTAAAAGACGCTATTGTCATCAATAGTAGCCTAGGCTCTAAGCTGGTGATGAAGGACTACAAAAAGGACAAGGAGCATTTTACAAAGCTGAGCACCGTAATTCGTAGCAACTTCGGTCACTATGTGGATAGATATAATCTGAAGAAGATATACTACGATACAGAGGATCTGTTCTTCCATTCTGTGGGCATTAATATTTGCGAGACCATAGAATCCAATGACAAGAAAGAAAAGGAAATAATAGTCAGATACGACAGCGAGGTAGAGCGTATTAGTTATCTAAAGTTTCTACCCGATACTTATTTGCTAAAAGTGCCAAAAAAGGACAAGATATCCAAGCACTATGACTTCATAGAGAGTGCAATATTGCAGTTAATAACCAATGGATTGCAGACCAATGTAATAGAATTATTACAGAAAACAAAACCCCTAATCATAGTAGACAAGAAAAGAGAACATTGGCTATTCAATCTACCTAGCAAGCTAACTGTGAATTTTAACTTCGATAACTGTATATACACCACCCCTAGATGTAAGGACAAATACAAGGTGGATATACTGGAGACAATGGCAGAGAATAAGCCAAACGAATTTAGCGAGGTCTATGCAGAGTTCATCCACGACCTAATAATGGACCTCCCGACCCTAATCAAAACAAAGCACAGCGACCTATTCATAGGATTGGACTATTTGCTAAATATTAGAAGATAATAAGTAGAAAATACTGACCATAATTTTGTCAGTATTTTTTTGCACCCAAAACAAATCAAAAAAACTGGCTATAATCAGCCAGTTTTTACTCATAATCTATGTTCGTTTCCAGTAGTAGTTATAGTACTCAGAAATGCTAACAAAGTTAGTTGCATTAGTGGCCGGATCTGACAGCAGTTTGCTATCTACAGCAGTGTATGTGCCAGAAAATGAGGAGGATTTCGACCAACCAGTTGTATTACTAAATATCAAACTGGTCAAGCCAGATCCAGAAAATGCATATGCTCCTATAGACACTACGCTGCTAGGGATTGTTAGACTGGTTAGATTGGTACAACCAGAGAATGCCCACCCACCTATACTGGTTACACTACTCCCTATTGTTACACTTGTTAAACTAGTACATTTATAGAAGCCCTCTCCCCCTATGCTAGTTACATTGTTTGGGATTTTAACACTCTGGAAACTCGTGCATCTCCCAAAAGCATATGTACCTATGCTCGTAACATCATCTGGTATTATAACATCTTCTAGCTTACTACAATTAAAAAATGCATATGGACCTATACTAGTTACAGAAGAAGGGATATCTATACTCGTCAATTTAGAACAACCTCTAAACAAACTATCGCTTATTTCTGTCACTTTATTATCAAAATCTACACTACTTAAATTACTACAAACTGCAAATACATAAATATCTATAAATGTTAATCCACTACCATTAGCAACACTAGTCAATCCAGTACAACCATAGAACGCATGGGAGTTTATTGCTGTCACATTATCTGGAATATTTAAACTGGTTAAGCTAGTACAACCTTGAAAGGAATAAGAACCAATAGTTTTGAAATTTTTTCCAAACACAATATTGCTCAACGCTGTGCAATTGTCAAACGAATGATAACCTACTGATGTTATACTACCAGACAAATTTAGTTCTTCTAACGCTAAGCTACTATGAAACGCATATGATCCTATAGAGCCAATGTATCTGCCAAATACAATACTGGTAACTGTAGTGTTATTGTACAATATGGCATTGCTTTCCACATCTCGAGATCTAACCCTTACAACCTTATCCAAGACATCATCTATAACTACCACATCGGGAATTACTAGTTGGGTATCTGTAGTACTTATAGTATAGTTATAAATGCAATAACCTTCGTAATCCAAATCCAATGTATATGATAATCCATTCGTTGCTGGCAGAAAAATAGGCACTAATGTGGTTGTATTATTAGCTAAAAGAGTATTAGACACAACATTATCATCAGACAACATTGCCACACTAGAAGAATAAGTCCAACCTTGGAAATTGGAGTCAATCTGCAATGGAACGATATCTGGAGTGACATCGGTGCCAGACAACGTCTTGCACAGATAAGAATCTTCTACACTGGAAGTTACATTTCCAGCAATCTCTACTGCATCGCAAGATGTAGTGTCTATAGTGTATGTAACTACTTCGTCATCAGAAGGCATAACCATCTCCCAGACAAACTCACCATTCAATGCAGAGTCATGTAGCATATTATCAATAGATGCCTTCACATACACATATACATAATTTCTTGCGGTCTGGGTATATGCTGGTAGCAGAACTGGTGTATTAGTCTCAACAAAGTCTATCGAATCTGGATCGGTAGCCTTTGCAAAAGATGATGCATAACCCAAATTGACATTGGTCTGAGTACCAGGCAATCCAGCCAAGGTTATCTTAGCATCGTTAGTAGTGGACAAATTCTGGAATGTATACTCATAAACAATATATCTATTGTCTGCATCCAAAGCAGTGTTGTCTGTCAAATTCAATGACCCTGTTGTGCTAGTAGGAGTAATTTCCAATGTCGTGCTATCGCCATTCATGAATGTATATGTAGTGTCACCCAGATACGCATTGGCTGACAATCTGACATTGACACCCGTTCCAACGAACTTGATATTAACAGCAGAGGTCGCGGTCTGTGTAGTCGCCACTAGGACTATCACCATAGACAATGCAGATACCAACAAGACGATACTAAGGACTATTATAGTTATCAACAATTTTTTGTTATTCGTCATAGCTTATTGGTACTCCCCCTTTATTTGTTTTATCATGCCTATTAGGCATATCGTACAGCAATGCCGATAGTGCCTAGGCTACAATTATCGATAATATTCTATCATATCTGACATTGATACAAGAAATGATTTGGACTACTTTTAGAAAAAAGAAAAAGTATGAGATATGTATATATTTAGTCTGAGAATAATGGGATACAACTATGCGCAAAGCCAAGCTTCTTTTGCTGGCTTTGTGTACTTTTCATTCTTCACTTTTAGTTTTTCACTTTTCACTAAAAACTTATCCGCATTAACCTAGGAAGGCATATATATCAGACGAGATATAACACGAAAAAAAGTGACTAGATTTAGCCACTTTTTTCATAACAAACAAATTACTTCTTTGTCTGAGACATAACCTCTTCTGCGAAGTTGTCTTCTCTCTTCTCTAGCCCCTCACCCATCTCATAACGAACGAATCTACGAATAGTGATCTTCTCACCAATAGTTAGAACTGCGTCGTTAATAAGCTCAGTAATAGTCTTCTCTGGGTCCTTAACATAAGATTGCTCGTATAGCACGAAATCTTGGTAGAACTTCTTGATTCTACCTTCTACCATCTTCTCTACGATCTCTGGCTTCTTGCCTTCGTTTAGAGCCTGTGCCTTTAGGATCTCCTTCTCATGCTCTACATCTGCAGCAGGAACCTCTGCAACAGTTACATACTTAGGATTAGCAGCAGCAATGTGAAGAGCAATATTCTTACATAGCTCTTGGAATTGTTCTGATCTAGCAACGAAGTCAGTCTCACAGTTAACCTCTACCAATACTCCAATCTTGCCACCCATATGAATATATGAATATACTAGACCTTCTGCAGCAATTCTGTCTGCCTTCTTAGCAGCAGCAGACTTTCCCTTCTCTCTTAGCCACTCTGTAGCCTTGTCCAAGTCGCCATTGCACTCTGTCAATGCCTTCTTACAATCCATCATGCCGGCATTAGTTCTCTTTCTTAGTTTTACAATATCTTCTGTTGTAAACATAATTATTTTCCCCTTTTCAAAATAACTTCTTACTCTTCAGTCTTAGCTTCTTCTTCAGTCTTAGCAGCAGCTTTTCTAGTTCTCTTCTTAGGAGCCTCTACAACTTCTTCCTCTGCCTTAACCTCTGTAGTCTCTACAACTGCCTCTGTAGCCTCTGCAACTGCTTCCTCTACAGCTACGTCTTCCATGCTCTCTACAGTGCCTTCTTTTGCCTCGATAACAGCACTAGCCATTGCACCAGCAATAAGAGAAATAGCACGAATAGCATCATCGTTACCAGGGATAACGTAATCTACTGGCTCTGGGTCGCAGTTAGTATCAATTAGAGCAACGATAGGGATATTAAGAGCCTTAGCCTCTTTTACTGCAAGATGTTCTTTCTTAGTATCTACTACAAACATTACATCTGGCAACTTGTCCATATCCTTGATACCACCAAGGTTCTTCTCTAACTTAGCCATCTCAGCTCTTAGCTTGATAACCTCTTTCTTAGGAAGTAGATTGAATTCTCCAACCTTCTCCATGTGGTCTAGCTCGTTAAGTCTAGCAATTCTACTACGGATAGTCTTGAAGTTAGTAAGAGTACCACCTAACCAACGTGAGTTGATATAGTACATACCACATCTCTTCGCCTCATCCTCGATTGCCTTCTGAGCTTGTTTCTTAGTTCCTACGAATAGGATAGTTTTGCCTGCAGCAGCCATCTCTTTGATATAGTCATACGCCTTATCAACAAGTACAGCTGTATCTTCTAGATTGATGATATGAATATCATTTCTAGCAGTGAAGATGTATGGAGCCATCTTAGGGTTCCACTTTCTAGTTTGGTGACCGAAATGAACACCAGCCTCTAGTAATTGCTTCATTGAAATTACTGACATTTCTTTTTCCTCCTTGTTTTTTTCTTCCTAGGGGTTTTAAAACTTCTGGGACAAACCCAAATATATGGGCAACAATCCAGAATATACCAACCTAGTGTCTAATATTTTGCAATTAAGCGAAGTTATTGTACCACAACACGCCACATAATGCAAGTATTTAGAGTAAAATTATTTCTTATTTATTATCAAATAATAAAAGAAGAAAAAAGACCACGAATTGTGGTCAATGTATTAAAACTCTCTAGTCTCTTCACTTACTCTGGCAATTTCGTCTAGTCTATCTCTTTCTGCCTTCTCTTCTTGCCACTCTTTGTTATAACTTTCCGCTAATTCATTAGCAATAACAGCCACATCACTCTGAGTCACAAATGTAGCTGACTTTTCACCCCACTGATTATCTAACTTTCTATCAAGTAGACAATCAAGCCTTTTAGACTTTTGAAAAGTACCGCAACTTGCCACATCAACTTCTTCCACATTTCTAAGTGAGTAATTATGCATAAGTATCTCTTGGGCTATTTCCAGCCTCTTATCTACACCTTGATTGCCTTAAAATCTCCTAGGCACGTAATATATACTATCGTTTATAACATCTTTCAACTTACTATCATCTTTGTTAGGAATAAATGGAATTACAGCGTATTCATCATCACCTAAATGTTGTCCTCTGAAAAAACATATATCGCTTAGCACATACTTTGGCTCTACAGCCTTCTCTGTCTGTTGAGGAGCCATTATACCATCAACAATTAATATAGGTAAATTATCCTCACTAGACACGTTCCTTCTATTCTTAAAAAAATCTATTATACTCATTATTTTCTTTTCCTTATTAATTATTTCTCATTTTCTTCATCTGAAATCATATACATATCGTCCAATTGCTCCAGATACTCATTTGCAATATTAGCAGCAGTGAACGCAGATATCAGCGGAGTCTCACAGAACGCCTTATTGATACCCAAAAAAGATTTGTGAGTGTCAGAATGATATCTGCCACTAAGATCCAAGCCATCGTTAAGACAATGAAAGCCGTTGCTTTCTAGCACTTTCTTTGCAATAACCTCCCTATAATCATAGCCATTATCTGCTGGAAAATCTGTTGTGTTAACATATTCGTCACCAGTCCAAACGTCCACAAAAGAGGAATAATCCTCCTTAAATACAATAGGCTTAACATCCATCCCATAGGCATTGTATTCTTTTTTTAGCCCAATTACCCCAATAAACAACATCTCTTCTAGGTTATATATTTCCGCCAATTTCTCTGGATCATTTTGCTCCAGATAAGCCCTAGTCTCTGACCTATGCCTTTTCTTGTCAAAATCCGTAATAAAATCCTTGTAACTCATGCTTACTCCTTTGTTTTACAACACAATTATATCATAGATTTCTCATTTGTCAAGAGGGCAAAAAAAAATTAGCCACTAACATATTAGTGACTAAAATCTTATTAAATTATTTTGCTTCATATACAGACACTTGTTTCTTGTCCTTCTGGCATTGTTCGAACTTAACCACGCCATCAATTAGCGCAAATAGTGTATGATCCTTACCTACACCTACGTTCTTGCCAGGATTAACCTTAGTGCCTCTTTGTCTCACAAGGATTGAACCAGCTGTAACAACCTGACCGTCAGATCTCTTCACACCTAATCTCTTACTCTCGCTATCACGACCGTTCTTAGATGTTCCTTGACCTTTCTTGTGAGCAAACAGTTGAATATTAATGAAATTTAACATACTTCTCTTTCCTCCAATTTGATATACTTTGAGTATCCTTTTGCCAAATCTTTGACCGACAGATATAATGTCCTAAGCAGCACCTGTGCACCACTTTGTTCCTCATCTGTCATACCTTCTGGCAATACTACTCTAAAATAGCCCCTATCATCATTCCTCTTGATCTTAGCATCTATACCTAGGACTTCCTTGATACCCAATGCACAAGACTGAGTGATACTAGACAAGGCAGAACATACGATATCATAACCACTATCCGCATACCCTGTATGACCAGAGCACTCGAACGCTATTATAACACCATTGTTTTTGAAAAACACTACATCAGTCATAATTAATTTACCGAAAGTATTTTTAGTGCAGAATAGGGTTGTCTATGACCTTGCTTTCTACGATAGTTCTTCTTCGCCTTATACTTGAACACAACTATCTTATCAGCCTTGCCTTGTTCTACAACTTCTGCTACAACTTTGTGGTCTACAACATATGGATTGCCCACAGTTGTCTTACCATCATTAACTAGCATCAATACACTTAGCTCTACCTTATCGCCAACATTAGCGTCTAACTTCTCTACATTAACGATATCGCCTTCTGCTACTCTGTATTGCTTGCCACCTGTCTCTACTATAGCGTACATGAATTTACCTCCTCTACCCAAACTCACTAGACATAGGTGCCTATGGACTAATCCACAGAACTTCTCACAAAAAATACCCATCCTATGTGGCTCGAGGATTATTCTAACAGAAAAAATACCCCATGTCAAGGGTATTTGGGGATATTATTCGCATACTTAAATAAATATTATTTAATCTAGCTCTATTTCATCTGCAGCAATACCTACGAATTTGGCTTCAGCCATAGACTCGCTATATACCGTATTGCCTTGCTCACTTTCTATATTTTTCTTCTCTTCTTTTTTCTTTTGCGCTCTGTATTCTAGATATCTGGTCAAACCATCATTATCTTCTACATGATATACATAGCTGCCAAATGATCCAATTCCAGCATCCAACCCCGGTAACATATCTTGCCAACCATACCAAGAATCTTTTGTCCTAACATCAACTGACCATATTCTATTAAAATCAGCAATTGTGGGCATATTGCAATTACAAGTCTCTATAAAATACTGCTTCTTATGCTTAGCACACAAATACACAATAGAATCAATTGCAGTACAAGGCATACGACCAACTACCATATTGTAGCCCGATATATCGCTATTTGTATCAAAATACCCATCGATTGTACTAACGTTAAAATTCTCCAAACACTCATCTGATATATAGAATCCATCCTCAATCGCACATACATTATCTGCTTTATTCCCAAGCAATATAGATGAATGTGGAATACTACCCGGTCCCACATCAAGAATCTTAAAATCCTGCAAATCTGCAGATACACCAATTGCATCAACAAACTCTTTTTGCTCATTTCTATTCCTTTGCAAAGAGCTAATAAAAGATTTTCCAAAAGCCCTCAATCTGTCTACTATATTGGCATAATCCATATTTGGATGAAGCAGCTTAGTAAATATATCAATATTTGAAACGAGCATATTGTGAAAATTTTCTGGAGTATTGTATAGTTCATCGAATGATTTTATTTCTGTCTTAGAATATTCTTTGAATAACGACAAATATAAATGATAATTAATATTACCATCATTGCACTCTTTAGCAACTTTTGCCATACTTCTCTCTAAATCAAATCCCATTACAATCCACCTTTTTTTAACTACTTAATTAGTATATTATCGGAAGTTGTCAGCAAGCGACACGAAGTGGCATTTGCTAGCAACTGATGTTTATTCAATCTATGTATGTGCTGTTATAAAACAGCACTAGAACTCGCTAGTATTCATTGTTCGACAGAACAACTATATGTTGATTATAACATACAAAGTAAACTAAATCAATAGGTAAAAAAAACTAAAATAAAGTAGTAGTGAAGATAAACTAAATGATATAATTTAAAAATTATCAGCTATTCCAATGAAATGAGTTATAATGTGAGTGAAACGAACTATAATTTGAACGAAGTGAATTATAATTCAGATTCGATTTTTTTAAATTATAACTCGCTATCGCTCGAATTATAGCAAACTTGTTTGCATTATAATCAAATTCTCAATGAATTTGACATAAAAAAATCTTCTAACAATAAATTGCTGGAAGATTTTTGGGGGCTCCTCAGGTAGGATTCGTCTATACGGCTATATGTCGTAAACCTCGGGTGGCAACGTTAGTTGACGGGGGCCCGGATACCCAGGTTCGCACAATGTAATTGTGAGCAGATGACTATCTGCTAAATTCTACCGCAGAGCAAAAAAGCACCGCTACCGCGATGCTTTATTTTGGCTCCTCAGGTAGGATTCGAACCTACGACCTATCGGTTAACAGCCGAGTGCTCCACCACTGAGCTACTGAGGATTACGCAATACATTATATGCATAATTTGTGCCGTTGTCAACTCTTTTTTCAAAATTTACAAAAATATTTTAATTTTTCTTGGATTATAGATTAACTCTATTCATTTTTGCCAAGTTGTAATTGGAATAATCTGGGTCATCAGATACTTCTTTGATTACCTTAACGAAATCTGGTAATGAGTATTCTTGCCCTTCTTCTGTCAATTCAATCTCCAGTATTGCCTTGTCTTCCCAGAATGGATACATATCTATCTCTATATACTGATTGTTATACACTAGGCAATATCTAGTCTTTCTAATCTGACCTCTATTGTAATCTGCATTAAGCAGCAATGCCAAATACTCTTCCTTGGTGATTCGTTTTTCCGTCTCTAATCTATCTAAGTCGGATATGTTTTTCTTTATTGTCTTAGTATACACAAAGTTATTGCCGTCTCCACGCTGCCTAATCCTTACTTCTTCATTTCCCACATTTTTTAGATAAGTCTGCACTATCTCTACACGCCTAGAAGTATATTGTTTAATATCCTTAATCTCTGGCATTTCTATCAAGAATTTTCGTTCTATTTCGTGCGGAGTAGGAGCACCCAGGAATGATGATATTTCTTTTAACAAATTCCTCATTTTGTCCTCAAACTTAGGACTATTATCAATAACTCGCAAGTGCGGATGCCCAGCCCACGCAGCCAATGTTCTATCATCGGCAAGAACTGCCTCATCTTTTGTCTCAGATCTAGCCTTGTTAGTCTCTAGGGTATATTCTTCGCTCAATCCCTTTGCTGCGGTAACCAGGTGGAACACAGCGTCATAGCTATCACGCAGTTCCACTTCATTTTGTCCCAATATACGCAAGATCTGTTTGAACTCTATATCGCTGCAGTACGCCTTGCCGTCCAGAACTCCTCTATCGCAAACAATTAGAATCTTAGCAGAGACAATATTCTTGATCGCAGCCTCTTCGAACAACTTTTCCTTCATTATTTGATTGCTTGTTATTGTTAATTGAAAGTCAAGATTACTAGACAAAATCTTATTAGAGAACCCTGCAAGGATTATCTCTGTAGGAGATTCTGGAACTATTACTACCATATACCCTTGCTTAGCATACTCCTCTCTTATCCAACTAAGAGCAGTAGATTTGCCCGCACATGGTCCACCAGTAATAACAATCTTTCTGACAATCTTCTTGCCTACATTGATAGAATCTAGCAAGCTCTCCATTGATACTTCAAATACTTTGCTAAGGCTATACAATTGATTTAACGCTGGCTTTGACTCACCTGTCTCCCATTTAGACACAGCCTTATTACTAACGCCAACAAGTCGCCCTAGCTCGCCCTGCGATATACCCATTTCCTTCCTTAGATTATATAAATATGTTCCAAATCTATAATCTCTCATCCAATCTTCCTCCTATGTCTACATCATAGTTATAGCACAAAGTGATACCCAGGACAAGCAGTTCAATATCGAGCGGAGGTAGATTTTCTAGTATTTTTAATATCGTTTTGCTACAGAATTCACTATTGACAAAAATATTATGCTATGTTATATTCAATATACATTTCTTCTAAATAAGATGAGTAAGAGATAATAAATAATATTATACAGATAAAGGAGAACAGCAATGGACAAAGCAAAATTAGCAAGGAACACATTTCTGGCATTAACAGCTGCTAGCATTATAGGCAGCTATGTATGTCTACATTCTGCAAATGTGCTTGACAAAAATATTAGAAAAGATGCAAACGATTATACAGCTTCAGAACTAGATGATATGGAAAAAGATAGAAGCAAACTGATAGACGCTGGAATGTATGGAATCAGCACATCAATGTTATTTGGATTGGCATCTGGCGCTAGTGAATTATTAAAAAAGACGACAACTTGGAGATGTAAAAAATATTTCTTTTGCCATTATTTCGTGGCATAAAGAAATATTTTTTTATCTATTTCTAACATCCTTGGATATAAAGACATAGGCTATGGCATCGGGTCCCACGTGGGCACCTATTGTTGGGCCTATTATCCTAGTCTCTGGTGTGATACCGGTCTTCTTTTCAATCTCATCAGACAGCATTTTCGCCCCTTCTGTATTATCAGAATGTACAACGGTCAAATAGTTATTCTCCATTATAGGATGATCGTGTAAGCCTTTGATGATATGAGCAATACCCTTTTTTATTCCTCCCATCATCTTATTTCTAATAACTAATTTACCATCTTTGCTAAAATCTATCATAATAGTTAGCTTTGCTAACTTTCCAATCTGGGCAGCTATACCAGAGATTCTTCCGCCCGCTTTCAGATAATCTAAATTCTGGATCAATATATAATGCTGGATATGGTGCTTAATATCGTTAATATATGTAACTGTTTCTTGCAGAGTCTTACCTTCATCACGCATTTCGCAAGCAATTCTTACTAGTATCCCTTGGCCTACAGTTGTCGTCAGTGGGTCTATAACTATACACTGGAAATCTGGATAATCCTTCCTCACTTCTTCTACTGCCTGGTTAGCCACCTCTACTGTTCTAGCCAAACCAGAAGATATTGTAAAGTGAATTAACTTCTTTACTCCTTTTTTTGCAATTTCTCTAAAATATTCTTCATGGATATAATTATTGTTCATTGAAGTCTTCACAACATATCCGTTCCTTAGCTTGTTATAGAACTCTACATACTCCTCATATGACAGAAATGCGTCTGGTTGCATCTCTGTCGATTCCCCTTTGGTATATGTAATACTTAATGGTAAATAGAAGAGATCCAGGGATTCTATCTCTTCTCTATAAATATCTGCTGTACTATCTGTAGAAATATAAAATTTGGGCATAGTTTTTTCCTCCAATTTCATATTTCTATTGTATGTCTTGCTTGGTTAAATATTGGTAAAATTCGACAAAATTTTTCAAATCTAATTTTATTCTGCAACAAAATCACTATCTAAAAATTCTCGTTCTTTATTAGAAATCTCCTCTTTATTAATTATTTTGGAGAATATCTCATCTACTTTGTCAAAATTGGCAGCACCAATCTTGTCTCTAAAAGCTAACGGCTCGTCAGACATTAATGAGCGAATTACAGCTCCTTCATTCTCATGAAGAAAGATTGATGCATCGTCAAAGCACCTACTATAGTTTGATTCTAGAGTTTTTGAACTAATCATTGGAGGATTTTTGGACAAATATTTGTCCAAAACCCTTAGTGCCAACCAGTCTGCCCAGACCTCGTTCATTGCTCTATTTTGTTCTATATTAGAAACATTCACAAAACCAGTCCTATATTCTCCGTCTTTCTCAAAAGCACAAACTGCGTGTATTATCTCATGGAAAACATTCCTATCACAAGTAGTTTCGTCCAGATTAATACCTATTAACGTTTTCATCTTGCCGTCAAGCCCTGTTTCTAACAGAGCCGACGCCTCTGATAAAATGCAAGAAGAGATACTAAAATATCTTTTTCTTATATCTCCTTCTGTTTGGGCTTCTTGAATACCGACTCCTTTGATTTGTTGTATCCCATGATACTGCGTGGGAATCAATCTCGCATCTTCTTTGTTATAAGCCGAACGCGTCTCATTTATTTTGCCTAGATGTTCTAGTATGACCCTAAAATCAGCATTTTGTCTCAATTCTTCAATCGTAGAAGGATTGCCAAAATAAGGTGCAAATTTTTTAAAATAATACTCGTATACTTCATTAGTTCCATTACACCGCAAGAAATATCCCAATTCTTTTTGAATATCTTGTAATATTTCTGGTGGAATCTGGTCGTAACACTGTTTTACAACATCATCCTCAGTTCTATAATAATCTTGTTCTAATGTATGCTGCTTCCATATTTTATCTTCAATTTCGGATTTTGCTTGCTTTAAAAAAGTCCTTCTTTCTATAACTTTGGAAATTGGCAATTCTGAAAAATCTTCTGACTCCAGATTAATTAGTGCCTGGTCTATAAAATTGTGAACAGTCTTATTTGTACCTCTATAGAAAAATGTTATATTAGCAATTCTCTCAGCAATCTTATCCCTATTCTGTTCTCCAAAAACTTCGACTACAGCCTCTGTTATTCCTGGAATATCTATATTAATTAGACCTTCTGTAAAGTCTCTATTATCCATTATAAACCCTCTACTAAGTTATATAGATCTATTACATTGTCTGGCATTTCTAAATCATACTTATATTTTTTGCATTTCTTATCATCTATAAATGCCAGCTGCAATACCACGCCATCTAGAACCATTCTCTGATCTTTATTCTCATATTCTTTCCATAAAGAGATTATCCTCTCTATCTGATCTAAGGTCTCTACAATATTTACTTCTTTTCGCTGATTATTAACCAAGCAAGTTCCTTTCTCCTCATCTAAGACCAATCTAATACTTGCAGTCGGAGATTTTATTGCAATCTTACATTTTCTCAAAATTTTGCACCTCTATTTCTATTCTTAATGCAATTATATCAAACAACCTATTAACCAGCAAACTATTATGCGTAATTTCCAACAACAAGAAACAATTGTAGGATAAAACACAAGTTTTAGTTGATTTTTTGGTAATGTAGTGATACAATACATAAGATTTATTGTTTATGTTAATAAATGGGTTAGAACCTATACTTTGGAGGATGAAATGCTAGACAAAAAATATACCTTTGCTGAAAAAGAAGCAAAGTGGCAAAATTACTGGTTTGAGAACGATATTTACAAATTTGATGAAAATAGTGAGAAGCAGGTATACTCTATAGACACTCCGCCACCAACTGTTAATGGCAAGATACATATGGGACATCTTAGCTCATATATGCATATAGAGACTATCGCCAGACATCACAGAATGATGGGAGAGAATGTCTATTTTCCATTTGGATTCGATGACAACGGATTGCCTACAGAGAGATATGTAGAGAAGATTATCAAAAAGCGTGCATACGAATTGCCAAGACAGACGTTTATTGATATATGCCTAGACGAGACCAAGAAATTGGAGAACGAATTCTTCGATCTATACAAATCTGCTGGATTTAGTTGCAATCTAAAGGAACATTATTCTTCCATATCTCCTAGGACACAGAAGATAAGCCAACATTCATTCATAGAACTATACAAAAAAGGTAAGATATATCACGCAGAAGCTCCAGCATTATGGTGTACAGAATGTATGACAGCATGTGCACAGAGCGAGCTAGAAGACAAGGATCTGGATAGCACATTCAACTATCTGAAGTTCTACATAGCTGGCACTGACGAATATATAACAGTTGCAACAACCAGACCAGAGATGCTATGTGGTGTTGTATGCGTATTCATTAACCCTAATGATGAGAAGAACAAGCATCTATTAGAGAAAAAATTAGTTGTACCATACTTTGGCTACGAAGTAGATGTATTGACTGACGAGCTGGTAGACCTGGAAAAAGGTTCTGGTGTAGTTATGTGCTGTACATTTGGTGACAATGTAGATAAGGAATGGCAGAGAAAACACAACCTACCAATCAAGGAATGTTTTGCTAGTGATGGCAAGATGACTGCTCTTGCTGGCGAATTTGAAGGCATGACTATTACTGACTGCAGAAAGGCAGTAATTGAGAAATTGAAAGAAAATGACTTACTAATCAAGCAAGAGAACATAACCCACGCAGTATCTACTCATGACAGATGTGGCACACCTATCGAAATTGCTGTCAAGAAGCAATGGTTCATAGATGTATTGAATCACAAGGATGAGATATATCAGGCAGGACTAGATTGCAACTGGCACCCAAAGACAATGAGAGCAAGATATCTTAACTGGGTAGAGAATCTACAATGGAACTGGTGCATATCTAGACAGAGATTCTTTGGAATACCATTCCCTGTATGGTTCTGCAAAGATTGTGGCAAGGTAAGACTAGCAGATATAGAAGATCTGCCTGTAGACCCACAGAAAGACAATCCAAAAACACCATGTGAATGCGGATGTAACGAATGGATTGGTGAGACCGACGTAATGGACACATGGGCAACCAGCAGTCTAACTCCTCAGATATGTACAGATATGTATACTAAAAAGGGTCTAGATGACAGCATGGTGCCTATGAACTTAAGGCCAAATGCACATGATAATATCAGAGTATGGGACTTCTATACAATAGTGAAGAGTCTGTATCACTTCGGCAAATTACCATGGAAGGATCTAATGATATCTGGCTATGTAACCAGTTCTGACGGTTCAAAATTAGCAAAATCCAAGGCTAATAGTGCTAACTCACCTCAAGAGATAATCAAGACATATTCTGCAGATGTAACCAGATATTGGGCTAACAATATGACACTAGGTAAAGACACAGCATTCTCACTGACAGAATTCGACAATGGCAAGAAATTAGTTAATAAAATATGGAATGCTAGCAAGTTCGTACTTAGCTTCCTAGAGGGATACTCCCCTAGAGAGATTGAGCTGGAAATAATGGACAAGTGGCTTATTGAGAAATACAAGGACCTATATGCTAGATTTATTGGTTATCTATCCAAATACGAAATTGCACTGGCACTAAACGAATTAGAGAAATTCTTCTGGTCATTCTGTGACAACTATGTAGAGTTGGTTAAAAGAAGACTATATAACCCAGATATATATGGAGAAAAAGCGTGCGAAAGTGCAAAATATACCTGTTATCATGTACTGCTAGGAATGCTGAAGATGTTCGCACCAGTACTACCTCACATTACAGAAGAGATATATATGGACTATTATGCTGAGAAGGAAGGAATGAGATCTATCCATGTATCTGGCTATCACTACATGGGCGAAGTCAATGACAAAGATCTAATTGCCAAGGGCGAAAAAGTACTAGATATAGTATCAATAGTGAGACAATTCAAATCTGAGAACAAGGTGTCATTGAAAACATTCATTGAGGACATAACTATAACCTCTAACATCAATGATTTCATAAAACTGGCAGAGGTAGACATCAAGGCTGTATCATCCGCTATGGATATTAAATACTTGGACGGTGAATTTGATGTCAAGGTAGGAAATGCAATCCTAGAGGAAGAGCAATCTGAATAAAATCTAGATTAATCCAAACACAAACAACAAGGGTATTAGTGGATTTTTCCACTAATACCCTTATTTTCTTTAGTTAATTATTTATCGCCAATAATAATTACTATGATTGAAGTGTCCAAGTAGGAACATCAATAGTTGTTGTGCCATGGTTAGAGAATGTATCTATAACTGCGCGACTTGTACTATCTGTTATTTCAACCCTGCTCGATTTTACCAATTTCCCGTTCTCAAAATAAATTTGGATGTGTGTTGTTTTTTCTGCTGTGTATGTATCTAATTCATAACATTCGTGTGTTTCACTGTAAGTAAACGCAGAATATTGACCAACATACTTAGCAAGCTCTTTTGGTACACTAAAAGAATCTACTATATCTTGCACTGTATCAGTTCCATACCAAACATTTTCTGTCATTAGTATTTCATACCAAATATTTTCTCTTTTTTCAAAATAAACTCCTTGTTCACGATTTACATAACCTTCCGAATCATATTGAGCTCCTTCAGTATATTTGGATATCTCGGTTTTAACAACCCCATTTGACCAGTTTTCTCTAGTACAAGTTACATTATTCAACCCTGTACTAAGTATAGTATCCCACTGTGCCGATGTTACTGTACAAGTGTATCCACAAGCACACACTCCATTAATATATATATGATTTCCTGTTGCAGGAACAACCCAACTATTTTTTGCAATTTCAATTTCTGCATTGTTATCACTATAATATTTATCGCAATCTGAACAATGATAATATGCTGTATTTCCAGCTGTTGTACAAGTAGCATCCTTTGCATCTGTCTTGGACAATACATGCGTAT
>CAYSUG010000009.1:0-27324 GCA_964434145.1 uncultured Christensenella sp.
ACAAGGTAGCAGTATCGGAAGGTGCGGCTGGATCACCTCCTTTTAAAGAGTATTTTATAATATTCAAATTTTAAAAGAAGACGCAAAGTTATCTCACATAAAAAACTTTGCATTATACGACGAAATCCTATTTACAGTAAAATAGAATAGGTAAATAGGTAATTAATGAGTAACTTTACTATATATTATTTAGTTTATGGATATAAAAAGCGATACATTATTGTATCGCTTTTTTATTGTTCTATTCAAAAAAACAAAGGCAATTTTTTGCGATTGTTTTTTGTGGCTCAAAAAATATCTACATCTTTTTAGATGTAGATATTTTTCAAAAAGGAAATTTGTTACATGAAAAACATAAATATTGTACTACAAATAATTTTAAATTAAAAACAATATTAGTTAAAAATAAAAAAATTATTTTAAAAACGAACTATTTTTAGTCCATTTCTTTTGTTTTATTGATGTTTTTTACAGTTTTACTCAATACAGCAATATTTTCGCAGATCACATTACAGACGCACATCGCATTGTAGTACTGATCGTTGCTGGAATATGAGGCATATATTGATCTGATATTTTCCTTGCCTTCTTGCGATTGGGCGGATGTGCAGGTATCACATATTCTTGTATACACATTAGGATACTTGTCTCGAATGTATAGCATATCCATTTCTACATTGGCTGTATTCTCGGTATTTTTGTATATAGCATTTTCATAATACTCTAGGTCGAATAGTGGTGCTATTATTGTTGTTTGAGACTCTTTGTTATAAAGCAGTCCATAATTTCCTTCATAGTTGTCCTTTATTCCTATGACATACTTGCTTATAACCATTTGGTATATAAAGTCTTCAATGATTTTATTTGTGTTTGTTTGTATTTTTTCATTATCTTTCATTCCCTTAGATTGACATAATATTGGTAATTTGTTTGATAAGTCATTAACTATGGAGTTAAGGTGTGTTTCGTAGTCGAATTCGTCTATTATCTCGTCTAGCGGTACAAGCTCTTCGTTCTTGCCTATAAAATCTACAGAGAGTAGATAATTCATATCATTGACATTAACTAGGTTCTGCATATATACTGTTGGTGCACCAAAATAGTTCAATAATCTAGAATTTATAATCTCGAATGTTGTATCACCTGTTGCCTCGTACATTAGCACGGAAAGATGTTGTGGGTAGTATCCACTCCTTATTAAATCATTGGCGTATGTTATATATGAAGAATTTGGATTATTCCTAAGCTCGTCATATAGCGGCTGGAACAATTTGCCGTCGGCTAGTAAGAATCCCTTAGATCTTCTGCCATTCAGTATATTGGGAATAATATCATAGTATTCCAGATTAGTAGGCGTCTTCTCGGATGATTTGTTTTTTGATCTTAAGTACAATGTCATTGGATTTGCCATTGCGTAGTCATGATTAGGAGTTAGTGGGCTATATTTCTGATTAGTTCTAATCTTCATTATATCTGACATTGGCAAAAAATAAGGCTCTATTTTCTTGTCCATTGTTTGCTTTTGCTTTATTAGATTGTCCTTGAATTCTTTATAACTCATCCAATGCCTCGCTAATTCTGATTCTAACATACAATGTATAATTTGTAAATATGCAAAATTAATTTTTTGGTGTAAAAATATTTTAAATTAGTCTTCTTTCTCGTGTTCAGATTCTTTTAGCATATCAGAGAATACGTCGATGTTATGGGTAATAATATTATATATTCTATCAGTCGGTTTACATACTTCTTTTATATCCAATATCTGTTGCTTTCCTGTTGGTGAATTGACTTTGCTAAAAGTGTTCTCTAGCTTTTTGATCACTTCGGGATAGTTACTTTTTAGAAATCGCAAATCTTCTACTAACATTTGGTCATCTTCTATTAACGTCCATGTTATTAACATTTGTTCCAGGTCGTATTCTGGTGCCATATGTACAATATGTGTCTTGGTATTAAATAGTATTCCGTTGTTTTTGCTCTCGTTATCGGTTAGACCCAAGATATATTTTGTTATTGTTCTCTGGTATAATAGGCTCGACATGACATCTTTGTGTACGGATGAAATGAACTCGTCTGATTTATCCAGGTCTTTCATTGCATACAGTTCTGTCAATGCTGCGTGTATTGGCTCTTCCATATCTTCCATTGCTGTGAAGAAATCATAGTATACAATGTGCTGGGTGTTGAAGTCTGATGCGTAGTATATTAGGTCCAGTAAAGAGTAAAATTCTTCATCTTTAGCAACAAAATCTACGGACAACAAATAGTTATAATTTGCGTTGTGTAATAGATTTTGCATATACACAGTAGGGACTTCGAACAGATTCAGTAGCCTGCTGTTAAACAATTCGTCTGCTGGATTGGGGATGCACCTATATACCAGAGCTGACAAGTGCTCTGGGTCATAACCGCTCTTTATTACATCATTCATATATGTGATATAAGAAGAGTATGGATTGTTGCGTAATTCCAAATATAGGGGCTTGAAAATATCTCCGTCTGCTAGCATGAAGCTCTTGCTTCTGTGGCCCATATATTCACAATTGTCTATGTTATCATAGGCCTCCAGGTTTACTGGGTTCGCACAAGCCTTGTTTAGGTACAATACTAATGGATGTTCCATGCTTTCATCATGATTTGGAGATAGTCTGTTGTTGCCCAATTGTCGACGTATTTCCATGATATTGTCATAGTCGGATACATATTCTCTCTTTGTCATTTTGCCTCCTTGTACTATGTTTTCGTGCCTTAATTTACAATAAATTGTTGTTAGATTTTTCTAATTTTACCAGTTCTTCTAATTATATTTTACCACAATATTTTATGTTTGTAAAGATGATACAAAGTGCTATGCACACTCTATCCACAATGTGCAAAAATCTTGTGGATAAGTGCCATCAAAAGTGGTATTTTTCTACCAAAAAGAGATAATTTGTCACTACGAAAATTGTGTCTTTGTGACAAAAAGTGAAAATACTGTATAGTATCCAAATAATTTGACAAATTTTGATATTTCATGTAATCTTATCTTTGATAAGATTTTTCTTTTCCTGTGTGATATTGTGGCAAGATAGAAGAAAAAACTTTTTTGTGGCATTGGGTAAATACTTTGATAGGCATTTGTTTACAATAAATATATAGTTTAGAGGAATGAATTATGGAATACGAATCTAGTGAGGCAAAGAGACTCGTTGAAATGCTTGAGACCAGTGAGGCTCAAGAAAAAGAATATTTGCTGCGTAGGACAAAGAAGCTGGCTATAATCTGGAGCTTAGTTTTTCTTTTTGTTGTGATAGGTGCAGCACTTATTATTTGGGGATTTAGCGAGCGTAGCAGATACGTCGATTTCGACCTGCATTATGTTAAATATTTTTACGATAGTACGGATCCAGATGCGGGAAGATTGGTTGTAGATGAGAAGGAAGAGAGAAAGGCTGCTATATATGATAGTATCGGTAATATCCTACCACCAGAGAATGTAGAGGGTTTTAACTTCACAGAAAAGTATTACAATTCGTCCAACTATGAAGTAGAGGTAGATTCATCGTCCAATATTGCTCAGAGCTTGACTTACGAGAATGCGATATATATGCAGTACACTCTAGGTCATTACCAATTGACATTGCAGACTAGTGCGACGGATCTAGAGAATAGATACTCTACACCTACAGAGGCAATAGGCTATAATAAGGTTCTGTATATTGCGCCTGAATCACCATTTGACAATGATGATTTCTATAACAGATATCTGCAGTACAAGAAGGGTGGTGTTAGTACATATGTCCGTAATAACTTTATTAATTTGTATTCATTGCAAAATTGTACTATAGACGAGGCTGCGGGTGCGGGTAATAGAGTTGTTGACTTCGATGGAATGGAGAACAAGCACATTGTAGGATTCAGATATTATCACAACAATGTAGAGATAAGCTATACAGTGACTCAAGTCTATGCGAAGCTGCCAGATGACAGCACTGTGTCTACATATTTGGTTACTAAGAAGGAAGGCGACAAGACATATTCCAATCTGTCCAATGGCTATAACATAGAATATATGATAGATGAGGAAGGCAATATCACATCTATGCCAAGGACTGAGATGATCAATGGTGTTCCTCATTACATTGCTACGACCAAGGTGGAGAATGATAGCGAGAATGCCAATGTCTTCTTCATGCCGGGCAAGGATACAATTGTCACTATTGAGTGGGAAGTAGATGACAGAAGTATGATAGTCATGGATACTATCGATGAATATACTTGGGACAACTACGTATTTGCAGATTACTCTACTTTTGCAAGCATTGAGGAAAGATACAATCTGATATATAACACAGTTCATGTTAATGTAGAGAATGCTGCTAAGGATGGTGTCAGCAACGACTGGGATTATCTAGAGGAGATATTCAGCCAATATTCAGATCCTGACTGGCAACGCGGGGTTGTGACATACGAGACAACATTTGTAGACACCAATATCAATACATATCTTAACTCAAAGTATTTCAAGGAATACATAGTGGGCGAGGATACTGACCTAGAGAATCATATTGACGATACCAGCACTTATTATTATCCATTAGCAAAAGCTGGATATAAATTTGCCGGCTGGCAGATCTGGATCAAGAATACCAATGATCCTATGACAGGTACATGGGTAGATGTAAATAACACTACCAATATCGAGGATAGAGAGTCTACCTGTATCATGATTAGGGCAAAGTGGACACCAGAGGAATATGCGCTGAAGTTTAGTACAGATACTATAGACGGTGGTGTAGTGACTATCTCTGCTCCCTTAAATTACGAGAACAAAGGCTATACTAGACCAAAGGGAAAATATCAGCTGAATAATTCTGTGGATGGCGTAGACTATGTAGATAAAGACGGTTTGGTTGTATGGACAGAACCTAGGCTAGTGAAGGGTGTAGAGACATCAGATAGCAGACATATATATGTGTCCAGACTGGGTTATAATTTCATTGGCTGGCAGTTGCAAGACGGCGAAGTAATGTACTACAATACCTCTGCTGGCGGGAAAACCGCTAATGGCTATACCAATATTGGCTCTACTAATGAGGGTGAGAGACACGTAATAGTACAATCACCTACATTCCAGTTTGCTGGCAGTTCTGGCGACGTGTTTATCACAAAGTCACAATTCGAGCAATATAGCTATAATGACAATATATCTAGTAGCGATAGGCTGCTGTGGAAATGCGAGAGCAATGGTTATATATTCTATTATTTTGGTACGTATGCTGACCTTAGTGCCAATAAAACATCTGATATGACTATTCCTAAGGGTTACTATTCTGCATTAGCGTCAGATATACAGCTATATAGCTTCTGGGATCTGATAGAGTCTCAGATTAGCCTAGAGTATAACATTGACGATGCAGAAATAATAGTAGATGAAACTAATAATATATTAGGCCTAGGAAATGTGTATGGTCTAAAGGATTCATACTCTATGTTTAACAAAGAGACTACAAGCATATATCTAGATAACTGGAATACAGAGAAGAAAGGCAGTGATGAACTTCATATTACATTTGACTATGATGTAACCAAGACATTGTATCTGCCTAATAAGAGCCAGATATATCGTAGAGGCTATGTGTTGGTTGGCTGGAAATTGATAAAGGGTAATACCTCACAGACTATAGATCTGGCAAATAGCAGCAATCCTAACGCTAATGTTGTAATAAATTACTCATCCAATAGCTCTAATAGCTTGCTAATGGATATTGGTGATATATATGGTGCAGTGACTGCAGAGCCTATATGGCAGGCCAATGCATATGTTGTAAATGGTACAGATGTGGCTAATCGCTACAAAGTTATTAATGCTGGTGATGCAGATGCTGAGCCATACGTAGATATACTTAACAAAGATTCTGTCTATGGCGAGGATGAGACAACATCTACTGTTATCAAATTGGAAGATTTCTATTCCCAGTCCGCGTTTGATGTTAGGGTACAGTTTGCTGGCGGATATTATGTAGATATAACAGCAGAGGATATGTCGGCATCGCTGTTTGGCGAGGATAGAGACACATATACTGTGGCAATCTCTGAGGGCTATATTACTACAACCAATACTAATGGCGAGCCTATTATATACGCATCTCCGTATTATATAGCGGCTTTGGGTCAGAATCAGTTGCCTCTTACTACCATCTCTGTCAGTTATAATGCTGACCAAGACTGCTATATTATATCTTTCGATAATTTGACTGTAGATGTAACTAATATTATAATATCTAACCTTAGCTATAACTTGGTTTCTAATACATTCCAGACTAGGCAAGAAGGTACATCTGATTTGCAATATATCTCAGAGTCAACATTTGTTCCTAGCAAATGGTACTTAATAGGTGGTAATGATGTAGAGAAAGCAAATTTGATCAATGCTATTTCATTGTACAATAGCACTGCTACGACCAAGATACGTTATATTTTGCAGCAGTCTGCTACCAGAGGCGAATATATCGTCAGAGATATGTTGAATTATACAGACAGTGAATTTGCTAAGGTAATGACTATCAATCTTAATGCAAAGGCATCACAGAACACCAACTATTCTACAATCTATGACAGATGGCTACTATCAAAAGATATTAATAGTGTGGCCACAAAACCACAAATGGTGTATGGGGATAGTACTGATACATATTATACAACCAAGAATTCAACTACTTTTACTGTAACAATAACAGTTGAGTCTGCGTACGAGGTAGTGTGGCAAACAGTCTGTCCTATCACTATAGGCGACGGGGTGGGGCTTAAGTCTGGAGATATATCATATTCAACCAATGAAGATAGCCAGTACACTATAGTGTTCCATCCAGAAGAATTAATGTTGGATGTTCAGTTCTCTCAGATTCTGTCAGCAGAGGACGATAATGGCAATACAACCAGATTGGACAAAGACTATATTACATATAGTATAGTGTCTGATAGCAAAACTGTTGGTCTTCTTAATGAAAAGAGACAGACTTCAGCTTTACATAATTATAGAGGACAACAGCTGGCTCAGATCTATACTCCAGCTATAGATCCTAGTACAACTGCACCTGAGGGGTTGAGCGAGTTTAAGAATAGCCATGATGCAATATCAGTTCCATATATGTCATCCATATTGGTAGAAGTAAAGTTTAGTGGCAAATATGAGGCGTTTGGTCAAGCCCTAGCTAAACACTATGCTGATAAGACTAGCAATGGATATTATCATATAGAAAGATGGTCGATGTTATCAAATCATTTTACTTACATAACTTTTGGTGCTGGAAATACGACATCAATATGGTTCCTAGATGAAGGAGTAGAGTATGAGCGAATATTCTTCCAAATTTGTCTAAACGATTTAACCAATGATGTATCGGAAGGTTTGGTTGATATTTACTTCCATGAAACTCCAACAGAAGGTGAGAGTATGCCAGCGAGTAAATATGATATAACCATAGACAATATTGCTGGTAATAATTATCAACTAATAGACTCTGGTTCGTCGACTACAGCTAATAAAAAGAAAGCTGTAGCTAATTGGGGTAATATAATAAAGACTGGTAAGTCATATGCTAGCTCAGCAGCGATGCCTTCAGAATCAACTCTTTGGGACAAAGATGTTACTTTTGGAACAACGCTTACTTTTACAATAACAATTAATGATGCTTTTGATAATAGTGGAAATAAAATATATCCACGGCTAAAATTAACGACTAGCAAGGATAGCACTGGCAAGACATTGATGGTAAATGGCAAGGCTGGCGATAATATTTATACGTTTGGCGAAATGACCCTTACATATACTATGACTAATAACACTACATATGTATTGAGATTAGAAAGTCTGGATTGTGATGTTAATATTACTCCTTGTAATATATATAGGAAGGTTAATACCCTATGTATTACAGACCAGGACGGCACAGATATTACTACAGACATCATTTCAGGTACTGCAAAATATGTCGATGGCACATATATGTATACCCCAGAAATAGGCTATGTCGATAATTCTAATACATTTAACAAGAATGTATATCAGATAGGCTATAGCTATGATACTGGTACAAATAAGGATACATTCACAATAAATGGTTCAAAGCGCTACGAGTTTCAATCTGTCTCTGCAGTTACATCTATCTATGACTTCATGACCAGATATTTCTATACATTGTATGGCAGCATGAGCAATCTATTCAATTATCCTTCGGCTATTTCTCTGAAGATCGGCGATACTACTACGCACTACGCTACCAATGGAAATTTGGTACTAGAGATTGCAAAAGATAACAATGTTAATGCCTATAGTCAGAATGTGGCCGTACAATCTAGTGATATAACAATAGCTAAAGATATTAATTATAAACCTACATCATATACTGATACTAGCTTGAATGGCTTGAATCTGATCAAGGAAAGATATAATTTATCAGTAAGTAAGAATGCTAATGCTACAATCAGTGCAGCACCAAGCGTTATCAATCTTAGCGGCAGCATTCCAACTGCCGGCTTAGTAAAAAACTCTGGCGTATGGGTAGTAGACTATCAGACTTATTGGGATGCTTTGGCAGATAATACTACACTATGCGTTGATTCAAACAAATTTGATTCAGGTAATACATATTATTACAATAGCTATATAATATTTGCTGTTAAACCAGAGGTCGGCTGGACAGATGCTGGAGTGACTTGCGAAGTAGTTGACTTGTCCAATAACTCTACTTATAGTGAGTCTTGGGATAAAAATAATACAAACATCCAATATTTCCATACAATGTTAAAACCTGAGACAACCAATGGCGAATATCAGATGAGTCTAAATATAGCTTTGGAGAAGAATGGTTACGATGTTAGCCTTAGCGGAATTTTATCAGGCGTTAATGAATCTGACGGCGTAAAAGTTGAAGCAGTAGACAATGCATTTAATAACGGTAAGATTAAGGTAGGCCATGGAGATGATCAGACCATAACCATTACCTTGAAGGCTGGATATGCTAGCTCTGATATTATCATAACGATTAAGGCTGCAGATGGAACTGCCGTCTATAATATAACAAGATCTGGTGCTACTATCACTGCTGAATCATTGAATGCTAGCATCAGCATTAATGCCCCTAATGGCACAGATATACTAGAGCAGACTGCAGTAATAACATTTACTATTCCTAATATCACAGGTGCTATGTCTATTGATATTAGCAACGTAAAGAAGGATGCTGTGTCTTATGAGTCCACGCATAACGACGACCAGATATCTCAGTCTGCTATGATCTATGCTAGAGATGCAATCAATAGCTCTTCTTTAACTACTGGTGAATTTACTGCATTGAGTGGTTCAGGGTTTAATTATGGTGATGACATAAAATTAGTCTATACACCATTAACATCATACGAGCTATCTGCAGTAGCATTCACTATCAATGGCAGAGTGTTTACCTTTGCCGCGAAGACTGCTACTAGCACTAATAGAGAGAGTCAAAGCGAAGATGGTCTATTACAAAACAACGCTCTTGTTGCTAACAATATAACAATAACAGAAGAAAATGGTGTATTCAATATCACTATTACTAGAGTGGCTCAGGATATTAGTATTAGAGTCAGTGCATTGAGTGTTAATGCATATACAATCATAACTGACGGTAAAGGTGCAGCAAAATTCAATGTGAATAGTGAATATACAATGGAGGAAACAACTACAGAGTTCACTATTACTGCCGAATTGGCAGATGCATATGACCCAACTAAGACTTCGTTCACCATCACAATTGAGGACAAAATCGGGACAACTCATAATATTAGCAAAGCAGAGTTGGCTGCAGCCAAAGAGATAGAAATTGGCGACCAGTCAATGAATATCAGTTATACATTATCGGGCAAGGTATTTACATTTGATTTTAGTGCATTGCTTGGAAATATTACCATAGAGATATCGCCAGAGCTATCCACATACGATGTAACATTTGTGGAGAACTCTACATATTTCAGCGGTATATCATATCAGGTATCTACTGCTGCAGCTCTAACATCATATACTAATGCAACTGCGTCCAGTGGAACGGTCAATGTAGAGCATGGTGCAGGCGTACTTATCTCATTCACATTGAATAATAACTACAAATTAAAAACAACTGATGCTGGATTAACATTCTTTGAATTGAATGGGACTAGCTATGATATATCAGCTCAGACAGACTCTGGACTATATGGTTATGCTGCAGAGGGCTATATCTATGGCTTTGATACTGCTAAGAATGTTATCACAATATTGATATATAATGTGACTCAAGATACGACCAAAACAATCGATATAACTAGTGCGGTATCAGAGCACCAATATACTGTAAAGGTTAAAGCAGACGTAAATGATGTTTTCAAAAAAGATGTGAATTCTTATGTTGATGTAGACTCCACTGACGTTGGCTATTCAGAGTTCATTGCTGGTCAAACTATATCATTTGAAATCAATCCGAAGTATAGCAAAATGACAATAGACAAGCTAACTAATACCATAAAGGTATCTAATGTTTATGGCAATAATTTGGCTGTTAGTACAACTTCTGATATAACCTTATCTATTAGTGAGGGCAAGCTGAATATAACTATACCAGCTAATACTGGATATAGTGTAGAGATATCTACAGATGGCTGGACGGCTGATAACTATACATTGAGATTTAAGTTAGATGAATCTAATTATGGTTATATATATGATACAAATAATAATTTGTTAAGTGCATATTTGAAATCTAATGGAATTAATGAGGCAGCATACACTATCGCTATTTCTGACATGATAAGATTAGAATTAGTAACAGATAACGGCGTTAGCTATTATTCTGCTGCGTATGGCTATTCTACTAATAATATATCTATAACATATACTGTAGACCTCAATAGAGTTGGCTATACATCAGACAATGAAATCTTCCAGATAGGCACAACCCAATATGCTGTTACTACACTTGATGTAACTAACCTAGACGCTACAATAGAGACGTTGCTAATGCCTAGGGAGTATGATGTAACTATAACAAAGCAGAGTTCGTTTACTACTACCAGTGTTACTAATAATCAGACATCATTCCTCCATTATGGCGATAGCGTGACTATCACTTATACGATGCCTAATAGATTCTATAATTCTAGTGTAGAGTCAAAGGAAATAGGTGGTGAGTCTAAGACGATTCTGGCAACTAGCTTATACAATATCTATACAGTTAATGGCTCTACTAATACAAAGATAAATAATATGTATTTTGTTGAGATATCGGACAATGATAGTGCCAATGTAACATTCATGCTTGTTATTGATCCGTTGCAGAGTGCATATAAGATAGAATTCTTGGATAACAGTCTTACAGTAGATATGTTCCAGTATACAGTGGATTATGTAGCCAATTCTACCATCTATTCATATGTTAACAACAATGTTGATACCGCTAAGAATAATGCAACATATTCCAATAACGCTGTAACATTCTCTGGATATTTGGTTGAGGGTGGACAGAAGCTAGCGCTGATTACTGTGACTATCTCTGGACAATATGTAACAGAACTAGGCTCTATCATACTGGGCGAATCTAAGATAACAGCAGACACTGCCTTGTTCGGTAATACAATTAAAGTTCCATATAATTCAGTAATAACTGTATCTGTCCAGGTATTAGAGTCGGCTACTGATGGTATTACTGGTACTGTAGACTCTTGGGGTTTTGCTGACGGAGTACTAAATATAGCTACTGGCTATGAGAATTATATGTCTTTCTCAACAAACGGCGACTATATTGCCACATTTACCTACGCTGCTATTACAGCAGATGTAACTACCAAGCAATTTACTCTAGCCCTTACTCGTAACGTATACAAGGTAACCCTTGGGGATAATATGGCGATAAGTGGCATAGATGTATCCACGTTAACTAATGTGGGTGAATACTCATTTAATGCCGAAAATGCCGGAGACATTGTCTATCATATAGAAGATGAAGATGAGGACGGCACTGCCGACAAATACTATTATTCTATCAAGCATGGTACTAATATTGCATTTACATATTCTAGTGTCAGCAATATGGATATTGCAGAAAAGGCAAAGCGAAAAGATAATACTAGAGACAATGGCGATACCTTAGTTGCTGATGTAGTAACATTAGGTATCAGTAAGGTAGGTGCATTATTCTCATACTACGACGGATTGTATTATTACAAGGGTTATGATGTAGACAATAGTAGCCCTGTAGGTCATAGTGTGACTAGTGGCATGACATTCCAGACTCAGTCTCTAGCTATGAGATATTACAACACCATTACTGTTGGTGCTAATATGACGGTGGCAGTAACTTTCATCTTGGACGGCGAAGGTGAGCTAACTATATATAATAGTTATGCCACAGGTGCTGGTTATACAACTTATACTAGCACAGACAGTTTTGATTATGAATTGTCAGAAGGGGAATATACTTTCTATTTCTCATTTAGTGGCGATATTAAAGCTCTGAATATAGAGTATTGCAAAGTGGTTACAGCCGCATACTCTGCTGGCGTGGCAAATGGCGTATCAGTGAAGGTGGATGAAACAAAAAATGCTTTGAATAAATATTCTGGAAGCGAGAATTCTGCCCATTTCAGTGTGTCCTTTGACGAAGAATATGCAGATGATGTAGATATTTACTATATAGATATATCTACTCATATCGGTTTCCAGACTGAATTTGCTGATGCTGCTATAAATAATTACACTGCTACATTTACTCTGTCCAATCTAACATTGGCTGGCCATGTAGAGATTGATGAAGATACAGATGGTAATTATGAATTTGTGTTCAAGCTGGAGAATGGCAACTATAGCATGAGCAACCATCACGGAAAATCTAGTACTGTGACATTTACTAGAAATAACTATTATAGTAAGACTCAGTCATTTACTATTGGACAATATACTATTACTTATAACCCTACGTCAGGTAATTGGGAAATAACATATCTATATGAGGGTGTAGTTGAAACTCTAGAAGAAGGAAAATTTAAAGAAGGCGAAGTATTTGCGACTCTGATACTACAAGATAGCATTGGGCTGAATATATACAAGATAGAATTCGTGGACAATAACATTGCTATTACAATGGAATTGACTGGCACTATTACGAATTCTATATCTATAGCTCTGACAGATATCGACACTCATTCTATCAATATCAGTACGCAAGATGATGTGTTTGACAAGGTGAATTATTATAGCACCATACAAGACGTGACCAGCACTGGCAGCTATGTCCGTGCGACAAGTACTGCTGATGAGACAATCACATTCTATAATGATAAAGCTCTTGCGTCACTTCCTACTACTGGCTATATAGCCAACCTTTATCATGTATTCGAGTTACATTTGACCAAGGATTATTGGAATGCTGGCTTGTCTGGCGGCCTGGCTAAGATTACTTACAATTCGGCTGCTGGCTATGAGATATCTAGCTATACATATACAGACAGCAGTAATCCATCTCACAACTATATCGTCCTAGTCGTTCATTACTTGAATATTATTACTAATAGATTGAATGCAGAGATTGCTATAGGCGACAATACTACTACTAATGCTAATCATATTGCAAAAGATAGTTATAATGTGTCTATAGGTGAATGTCTTGACGAGACATCAGGTGCTGTGTGCGTAGCATCTACAACTATTAATGATGCAACTGTCGCTCTAGGCGGTGGTAGTTCTATTACAGTTGGCTCTGGAGTTACTATTGTGTTCACTCTGGGATCAGAGTACTATAGCCTAAATGGCGGTGCGACAGTTACAATAGGCAGTGTTGAATTGACATTGTCTAGAGACACAACGAGTGCAGAATCTCTAAATAACTCAGTTACATTTGGCGATGAGACGATAAGCGGTATATCTTACGAGGCATTATTTGACGACTCGGACGATAATAATTATATAATAATGGTTACTATTAGTGCATTGTATATAGAGCTGGCAGTCAACCTAAGTGTATATGATGTGGATAAATACGAGTATACTATCCATTATATAGGTACGGGTTACGAGATTGCTAACAAAGAAAAAATTGAATTGCCGTTCAATAAGAGCCTTGCACTAAGTTCTGACGGCAAAATAATGAATGGCACTGACCAGATACTGAATCTAGGCAGCCCTCTTGCTGGACTAAGTTACGTAGGCCTTGGTCTAATTACAGATATCTTTGGTGCTGGTGCTGATGTAGATTCTTCTTATAATATCAGTAATATTTTGGCTACAATGAGGAATGATCTGTCTGCTTACAAGATAAATATGTTGTCTGATAGCAGAACAGTAGGAGAGGGTGACGATGAAACAACTAAGACCATTCTAGACCTATCTGAGCTAGACGGAACCAGACATCTATTCGTCATCTATTCGTTTACATCTATAGATGTTACAATAGACTATGAGTCTGATAATCTAACAGAGTCATTTGCATTTGCTGGCGATAATTATTCATACGAAAGTAGTAGTAGTGGTACACATACCTTTACCTATAACATAACCCAATACGCTGCAGATTCTCCATTCCAATATGTCAGTGGATACAAGGTGGGCGGTGTAACATATCCATACAGTATAGATAACGGAACACTGACTATATCTAGTACGGGCGGCATTTCTGAATATATCACATTCTGGAATGCATTGTGTGCGACAAAGACGCAAGGTGCCACAGACAAACTGACTGCTGTATTCACAGAGCATGGACTGGATATCAGCATTACTCAAGAGAGTGGCTCTGTTATCGCGATGACGGACATACATAGCTTATTTAATGGCACTTATACCAAGGAATATGTATATATATCAGACTCTGCATATGTAGTTGTAGACAAGATTGATACAGCGGGTACATATACTGGTACACCATATGCTTGCTTGTATAATAGCTCTACCGGAACTATTATCTATCTAACTAATGAAATTGATGAGAATACTAACAATACTATTTGGTCGTTTAACAAATTAGTCGCAGGAAAAAATGAGCGTAGCGGTAACATATCAGAAGATAAGTCGGCGATAGTATATACAGATTTTACTGGTTTGACCTTTGCTGGCAAAATCAAAAATGGCATGAAAGATAGCGTAGAGTACAATGGAACGAAATATACTACCATGCTAAGTATCCTAAATGATATATGGAGCAGCGGTGCTAACATAAATAAGAAATCTAGTGCGATGCAGTCAATTGATGGCGTAATCATCATTGCCCCTCATGCAGTTATTACTATAGACTATGTCATAACTCTGCCTAGTGGCGAAGAGATAACATTGCAGCAAGTAGAGCTAGATACAAAGAGTGATGATGTTAATGTGTTGAGTATGTACGAGGCTATCTATGGTAACGCAGAGCTAGACCAGATAATAGGGCAAGATGAGGTAGATTTAGTATACGCTACACATATCGTGGGCGATGCGGATAGTGAATACTATACCAATGGTTACAATGGTTCTTCTGTTAAATTCACGCTAGAAGGTTTTGTTAAAAATGGTGATGAGTATGTTAACACGGGTGCCATTGCTAGTATATTCCCTAAGCAATGGAGTGACTATCTATCAGAAGATGGTACTACTCTTAAAGGGTTATCATTGTACAATTATTTGAGCACTGAAAAAGACGGAAATAACAGACCTTATATTGATGACAATGGCGTATGTAGTATAACATTCAGAATGATTCCTACCAGCGGCCAGCGTGGCAGTGCTGCGGCGCCTTATGTCATCAATAACGCCAATGCATGGGATCATATTATGCCGGTTGCAGCAACAGAGGCTGAACCAGAGGTGATAAATGCATCCAGGAATATCTATATCACTCAAGTAAGCAACACTGTTGACGACATGATAGACTTGACAAAGACTCAGAAGTTAGATTATTATTTCTATGGTAATGTAATAGGTGATACCAGTATTAAATCTAAATATTCTACCAGAAGAACAATAGAGAATG
This sequence comes from uncultured Christensenella sp., assembly GCA_964434145.1. Lineage (GTDB taxonomy): Bacteria > Bacillota > Clostridia > Christensenellales > UBA1242 > UBA11490. Next base: position 15,996 of record CAYSUG010000009.1, read on the forward strand.
CTGAAGGCAAGGCAGAGGTAGTGACTGACAATGTAGGTTTGTATAGAAATGCCAAATATGCTGCTAATACTGCAAATTCGGATATTAATGAGCTTGTTGCGTTCAGAAATTATGTTAGTGGGACTAATGTAGCAGCAAATGAGACTACAACTACGGCGGATAATGTCCAGATTAGTGCAGGTATTAGTACTATGATAGGAACATTGACATATTCTAAGTCGACAATACAATATGACTATGTCAGTGACTATGGTAGCGATGTGGCTGCACAGACATATCCTATGATACAATATAAATATTTCCCAACAGTGACAAGACATGTTGATCAGAATACGGATATTTCACATGAAGCTACATTTATATACGAAGAAATGTATACAATACTACAATTAAAAGACTATAGAACTAACTATCTGCTTGATCGTAATAGCAAAATCACTATAGAAGGTGGAGTGACATATATACATGGCAGCAGTGGCAATAAGATCGCGATAACATCTGTGACAGATGGTGTGGACGGCATCACAATTACAGAAGATTCATCAATATGGAATGATGTGGATGGCAACGCGGTGACTGTGTATGTGGTTACTGGTAATGAAATTAAAAGTCACCAAGCAGTAGAATGCACCAAGACATATACATCTGGTAATAATAGTGCTGTGGCAATACTCCTTGGCAAAACTAATACAATAGGTAGTATACACACAGTATATTCTGGATCTGTTTTTGGTAAATTAATGCAAGGCAGCAGTGTGTCAGGTCTTAATATCCTAGGATATATCAATTATGGTGCTGTCAGAGCCACTAACCAGTGGGCAGATGACTTAGATGCTAATAATGTAGAACAGCATGTATGGGGTGGTCTAGCTATCGCTGTAGAAAATGGTGTAGAGGTTTCCAATATAGTCAATGGTGACGAGTATGGCAGAATCTCTACTGCATATGATAGCAAGCAAATACTTGCGACCGTGTCAGATGGCGGAATAACTATGGTAGGTGGAGTAATAGGTGTCATAGATATGGCAAAGCCAAATCTTGGTACAACAGACACTTATGACTATAACCTGAATTATGATACTACTAGTAATACAACATTTGTCAATACTGCTGATGCTGCAAGTTATAATTTAGCGGACAAAGAGGGCAATACATTGACAGTTACTGCAAAGGTGGCTGGAGATACTGCAATCATTGACAGCAGTAGTGCATCGTTAAGGAATTATTATCACATTAATCTTGCTGGCTCTGTTAGGGCAGTTCTGGGCGGCATAATAGGCGGAGTCATCAATGGGGGAGAGAAAAAAACTATTAACATTGGAGAGATGTACAATGCAGGATATATACATGGTACCGAAAGGTGCGAGAGTGCGGGAATAATCACTGCATACGAGTCTGTAACTGACTCTGAATATACTGCAACAGATATTAGTCTAAATATTGAGAACTGCGTTAACAATCATGGATTGTTGTCTCCTGCTAACAAGAGTTCTTATGTGGCTGGAATATACAATTCATGTAGCTCTGCTACTGATGAGAATAATAATATGATATACCATGGTGCTAAGGTCAATATAACCAATAGCACTAACTACAAGACTATTAGTGGTACCTATGCATATGGTATTGGTATATCCAAGGATGCTGGGGCTATATCAAAAGTATTTAATCTATCATCAGTAAGAGCAATATACGATGCTGTAGGGATGATATCTGTTACTTCTGGTACTGATGATATAGAGATTAGCAATTGCATCACAACTGTAGATGATGCAGCATCAAAGGGGACTACGACGCTAGAAGGAAAATGGTCTGTAACAGTAGATAGTATCAGATATGACAAAGAAGAACTCAATAGTTACAACATAGGCGGTGGAGACGACGTAATAGGTATGTTCGATATCACGACAGATGGTGATGTTAGTATATCAGATTGTACGAATGATCTGGATATGGCTGTAATTAGAAGTGTTCCGGGCGATGTCTCAGGAATTACCAGGATTGACGCTGGTGGCACTGTGACCATGAAAAATTGTAGCAATAACGGTAGAGGCGCTATAGAGACTTTGACACGGAGCGATGGTACATACCATCCTACAATAATGGGTGAGATATCTGGTATAGCTAATATAGTGAATGCAACCGATGTGACAATGACTAATTGTGATAACTCTGGCACACTGGCTGCCAATCGTGGTACAATATATGGCGTAGCAAATATCAATGCTAGCGGCAATGTGGATATGACTAATTGTGATAACTCTGGAACAATACAGGATAGCGTACTGCTGTATACTACGGATGGCACGAATGCCGGAAATGTATACGCTGGTAAATCATCTCTATATGTCTATGGAGTAGCGAAGATAGTTACTAATGGAAATGCTGAGATAGATACTGCTAGCAATAGTGGGTATATATCTGCTAGTAGCGAAGTTTGTGGATTGTTCAGTATAGCAACATCCGGCGATGTTACACTAGATAATTGTGATAATATCAATGGCATAGCTACATCGGACAATATCTATGGCGTGGCAAAGATTATAACCACTGGCGATGTGACTATGACTGGTTGCGATTCGTCCAACAGTAGTGCCACTGCGGATTACAAAACATATCAAGGGTGGAATATCTATGGTGTCGCGTATATCGAGGCACAAGATGTATATATGTCAGAGTGTCATAATTATAATAAGATAGATAATTTCAATAATACTGGTATAGGCTATGGTGTAGGTCATATTAAGGCAAATGGGAACCTAACATTGTTGGATTGTAGCAATAGCGGTGCGATACAAGCGGTCGCAGTATATGGCGTAGCATATATTCAGGCAGGCAAGCCAGTGATAGAAGGTGATGTAGTAGAATACAGCACCAGAATCGTAAGAGGCTGCAGCAATAGCGGTACGCTACAATCTACTGGAATATATTCGAATCCAATGGTTGTAGGTGTAATATCTATGCCAGAGATATCAGGCTTTGTCAGTGTATCAGATTGCCACAATACTGGTAATTTGACTGGCTACGATGCTGTAGGCGTGGCATATATTACTAATCTGGCTACAGACTATGTACATTTCTTCAACCCAATTGAAAATTTAATTAATAGTGATAAAATTGATGAAAGTGGTGATATTGTGGCTATCGGCAACATAACAGCAACCAATGAAGCTACTGGCGTACTGTATCTGGATGTGAATTACGAGACTGATGAAATAAAAATTTCTAATTGCGAGGTAAATCATGACGGGCCAAGCAATATAACCATAACTGGAAAGTTTGTGTATGGCGTGGCGTGTATTTTTGGAGCAGCTGATGTTTCATTAAGTAACATTGTTAGTTATTATGAAATAACTGCTGATAATTATTGTGGTGTAGTAGATATTAGTTCTTCTAAAAATGTGACAATTAATAATATTGTTCAAAATGGTTCAATCAACGTTAAGGAATCGGGGTTTGCTGTGGGCTTGTCACAAATATCTGCCCATAACATAACTATAGGCGAGGCGGCTGCCGACGGCACTGCTGTAGCAGGTAGTGGTGTGACAAACAATGCTACAATAGTAGCGCCAGATAGTGAACTATATCCGTTATTGCAGATTGAATTGGTTGGCGGCCTAGAATTGCACGAAGCTATTAATAATGGCGATATCACACATAATTATGAAATACCTCCTATGGTTAATATATCTGATAAAAATTCAAATGCTGTTAATATATTAATCAATGGTGTGCAAGATAATGGTACTCATACCAATGTAAATAATGACGGAATGTATGGACTAGTTTTCTTTAGTAATAGTGGCAACTATAACAAAAATATCACTATTAAGAATTGTACTAATAATTGCACACTTGCTAACACAGTACAAGGTAGCGGATCAGAGAATGCAATGATCATTGGTATTGCATATCTAATAGATAATTTCGCTAATGCGAATGCCTCTGTGTATATGGAGAATTGTACCAACAATGCGGCGATAACTGTTGCAACACCAGCAGATATAGATTTTGTGGGAATTGCAAATATTGAGGGCTTTGGCGATGTAGAGATTTCTAATTGTATTAATTATAAGGAACTGACTACAAACTCATACGATGCTGGTGCTAGGAACTATAATATTGCCAGAATCCTTGAGGGCAAGGGCGATGTGACAATAACTGGTTGTGTTAACAATAGGTCTTGTAGTTCAATGAGTAATATAGAGGTAGGTATCGCATGGATAGAGACTACTGGCAATGCTAGTGTGATCAATTGTTACAATAACGGAAGCACTGCTAATAGTAGTGGTACTAATTATGGAATATGCTACATTAACGCAGGTGGAGATGCAGATGTTTCGGGCTGCAAGCTGGACTGTGATACTTTTGGAGATGTGGATTATGGTAGTAACAGCGATTCTGTTACATGCTATGGCATTGCACATATTGTTGTAACTACAGGCAATGTTACATTGAGTAATTGTTCTGTAACTACTACAATAGGTGGAAATACTATATATACTATAGCGTATGTAGAGACGACCTCCACGTCTACTCAAATGACAGTATATAACTGTTCGGATAATGGTACAATCTTAGTCGAAGGATTTAGTAAGACTGGCACGACAAAAGAAGTTACAGTGTCTGGATAAAAACTATATTCTTATACTAAAAAACCAAGATGAATGAAATGTGTATCGTTCACTTGGTTTTTTTATCATTATTTTGCATTCTGTCAAATGTTATATAATTATTTGTTTAAAGGATTGTTTTTTGCTAAAATATATTTGTATAGATGTCAAAAGTGGATTTTTTGTCATAAAGTCATGATAGTATAATCTATGTGTTATTGCAACTGGCGTTGCAAAGTGCTAACGCACTATAGCCATTAAAAATGGCTACACATAGATTGAATAAACATCAGTTTTGCTTGAATAAGTCTGACGACGCATTCAGACAAAACTTCCGATAATATAGACTAAAAGTGCATGACAATTGGGCAAAATCTAAGATAAAGGAATGAAAGATGATTACATTAAAGAAATTATCAATGAAGTTCGTACACTCGGAATCAGAGGTAGAGGTGTTGTCAGATATCAATCTACAGCTGCCTAATACTGGGCTGGTTGTTCTAAAGGGCGAGAAGAGCGAGGACAAGACACATCTACTTAGAGTGCTGGCGAAGTCTGAGGATTTTACCTCTGGCAATATGTATGTTGACGGCGTGGATATGAGTCTACTGACTGAGAAAGAGGTAGAGAACTATCGTACGCACTATGCTGGGGCGGTGACTGACACTTCAGAGTTATTCGATGACCTAACTATTAGAGAAAATATTAATCTGGGCATGGCGTTTGGCAGAATCAAGCCAGCGAAGAATGTCATGGATATGTTATACAGCAGTCTGAAGCTAACTACCTGTGTGGACAAGAGGGCAAAGGAATGTAGTCCGGAGGAGAGAGTATTTGCTAGTATTGCTAGGCTAATGGTGAAGAGTCCGAAGGTGTTCTTGATAGACAACTTCGAAGACGCAATAGATCCAGCTAGCATGATCAAGATGTGGAGGCTACTAAAAGAAGTCAGCGAAAAACATCTGGTGGTTATTGTCTCAGACAGCAAACCATATATAGAGAAATTTGCTGACAGAGTGATAGAGATAGGTTCTGGAAAGGTGGCAAAGGATAGCGGCGTAGGCAAGGCCTCTAGTAATGATGACAAGAAGGAATTGTTGGACAAGTCTATACTGGTCAAGAAGCACAGATTTGATACATCGTCTATGTGGACAGTGTTCAAGCAGTTGCTGATAAGCAACTGGCGACGCGTAACTATGACCCTGGTGACGTGTATGTTACTGATTGTTGGATTCTTTATCACGGGCAGTCTATGTGTATTTGATGCCAATGCAACTATTGCAAAGTCTAGCAAGCAGCACAACGAGGCGTATATACAGTTCTACAAGGACGATGACGGAGATAGAGCCACTCTTAATTATGACACGACTGTAGGCGAGACGGTTATTGCTGCGTTACAGAGAGAGAATCTGGCGTATTTTTGTGCTATGCACGAGGTGGGCTGGCGTACAAATATTAATGACGGATATAGCGTCTCTGCCTTAATTACCAACAGCCAAACTCTGGCAGTGGGGGATGAGAATAAATTTGGTCAAGAATTGCTATCTGGCAAGTACACTGGCAGTGCTGCTATATCTAATGCAGAGGAGAATGGTACTGACGTTGTTATATCTGACTATCTGGCAGAGGTCATTATCCGTAGAGGTATTAATAGTGGATTTGCACCAGGTCAGAATATAGAAGGTGGTCTGCGTAACATGGCACTATATGATGCCTTAACTAATCAGACTGGATACAGAAGCGTTAATTTTCAAATGAATGGTATGGACTACAACATTGTAGGAATATACAAAACAGACTTTGACCAATATGTGGACAAAGACCTTCAGCCGTTGAAGGGCAAGAAAGATATATTTGAGTACAATCTAGCGAACATATATACTGTTGTGCACGTTAATACTAATTTCTATACATTGAACGCAAGGCGTGCTGCTACTACCAGCATTGCAGCTACGGATATGAGCGTATATGCGGCAGTAGGCGAGACATATACGCCGCTATTTGATGATGGAAGGCTAAATATAGTTAATGGTGCCAGCGGATATTATTACAACAGCATTTATCCATTGATATCTGATGCCAAGTTCACAGAACTGGGCGAGACTAGCTATAATATATATGTTAGTGCAGATATATACTATGCGTTATGCCAGCACGCTGGCAGCAATGCAACATACGAAGAGATAGTAACTGACTATGCTAATTATGATGACATGATTGCTAACACGAAGTATCGTTCTATTCAGATAGCGGGCAGAACTAACAGATATACAATAGTAGGGGTAATCCCAGGCGGTGGTATAACCAACACAATAGTAATGTCTGGTAAGAAAGTGTCAAGTGCAAATATGGGTGAAAGATCCCAATTCGAGTATATGTATCTAAGTAGCAGCATAGATACCAATGCAGTAGTGATGCCAGCTAGTATATTCAATGCTAGCGAGATAGAGAATACTATAGGGGTCATGGCTAGCCTAGGTTACAATGTATCCAGCTTGGCTAGTGAGGCTATTAGTGGAATTAGCAAGACAATATCTGATTTAAGAATAGTATTGATAATAGTAGCATTGGCATTGGCGGCTGTGGTAGTGATGATTATAATATCCTTCGCTAGAAAGATGATAACCGCTAATCCTAAGACTATTGGGCTACTAAGGAGTCTGGGATGCACTAAGGTGAATGTGAATTTTATATTGGTTATGTTTATCATTCTAGGCATTGTTGCCAGTATATTGGTTGCAATCTTACTGTCTTGGTTATTTACCCTAATTGGCAATGCTATTATGGCAGGATCTTATGGTTATGCAGTGAGTATATTTGGTATTAATTTCTGGATTCTGATGGTATTCGTGATTCTGATTCTAATAGGTGTGGCAATACTGATACCTAATATCTGCGAGGATTATCACAATGCGACTCCGGCAGCGTTACTGGCTCATGCAATGAGTGTAGAGGGTACACCAGATGCAGAGGCTGAGGAGAGAAAAGCAGAGGAGAAAGCTGCAAAGAAGGCACTGAAGAAGTCTAAGAAAAAAGAATCGAAAGTAACAGAGGAAGAAAAATAAGGGGCACTCTGTCCAGCACAACGATAGTTGGCACTGGACGCCCCACGGCGGGGGAAAAGGGCATTCGCCCTTTTTTCTCACCCCCTCTGCGTGCGTAGAGTCGCCTTGCAATCCTTTGCAAAGTATTAGCGACCCCATACAGCGTGCCCCATTATCTTGCTATAAAAATCCAATTTTTCTTCACAAAAACTCTTGACAGAGAAGTATTTGTCTGATATAATGATGTCCGTAAAATATATGTTTGAATTCTTTGCCAAAGACAGCAAGTGGATATTATATCATAAATCTTGCCGAGGGAAAGTATTGGAAGACAATTAGTATTCTCTTGTGTCTCCTAATGCTTGTTGGCATTGGGGGACATTTTATTTTGCAAAAGGGTGTAAAAATAAAATTAAGGAGAGACTATGAGCGCAAATTTAGAAGCAAAAAAGAAACTTGTTGCCGATATTCAAGAGCAGTTGAAGAGTGCTAAGAGCATGATATTCGTAGACTATCGTGGCATCACAGTTACAGAGGATACAGAGCTTCGTAGAGCTTTTAGAGAGGCTGGCGTTACCTACAAGGTATTTAAGAACAGACTACTTATCAAGGCTCTGGATAATATCGGTATCACTGGATATGATGCTAAGATGTTCGAGGGAACTACTGCAGTTGCTTTTGCTGAGGACGAAGTAGCTCCAGCAAGAATCTTCTGTGAGACTGCTGACAAGTTGAAGAAGATGGACGTTAAGTTCGGTATCGTTAACGGCGAGATTATGGACAAGGCTAGCGTTGAGGCTTTGGCGAAGATACCTTCCAAGCCAGTACTTATCTCTATGCTTATGTCTGTGCTACAAGGACCTATGTCTGCTGTGGCTAGAGCATTGAACGAGATTGCTAAGAAGCAAGCGTAATATATGCTAATTTAATTAAAGAGAATTAAAAAAAAAACAAAAAAATTAAAAAAATTTAAGGAGAATTAAAATGGCTGATTTGAATAAAATTGTTGAACAAATCGAGAGTCTAACTGTATTAGAGGTTAGCGAATTAGTAAAAATGTTAGAAGAGAAATTTGGTGTAAGCGCTGCTGCTCAAGTAGCTGTAGCTGCTGGTCCTGCTGCAGGCGCTGCTGCTGCAGAAGAGAAGAGCGAATTCAATGTAGTATTGAAGGAAGCTGGTGCTAACAAGATTGCTGTTATCAAGATCGTTAAGGAAGCTACTGGTCTAGGACTAGGCGAGGCTAAGGCATTGGTTGATGGTGCTCCTGCAACTGTTAAGGAGAATATGCCTGCTGATCAAGCAAAAGAGTTAGAGGCTAAGTTGAAAGAAGCTGGCGCTACTGTAGAGCTTAAGTAATTTAATTATTATTTTTACAAACCAAAAGAAAAATACTGACGAATTCGTTCATCAGTATTTTTTTTGTGTATCGATTACCCCTGAAAAAGGATATGATAGTAGATGTTTAATTATAGTGGTAGGACTTCGACTGCCAGCTTGATTACGACTGTAGGGTGCAGTCTTACAGTGGCTGTATATAGCCCTGTTTGCTTAATGGTGGCTATTTCTATCTTTTTCTTGTCTACATCCAGATTCATCTCACTCAATGCATCCGCAATCTCTTTGTTGGTGACAGAACCAAATGTCTTGCCATTCTCACCGCACTTGATATGGCATGTAGCCTTAACACTTTTCAGCTTTTCGCCCAGAGATACTGCTGCCAGCCTCTCTTGCTCTGCCTTGTATGCGTTGCTGGCTTGGGCTTGCTTTGCCTCATTTAGATTGGTGTTAGTTCCTGCTAGTGCGTATCCATTAGGAATAAGGAAGTTATTGGCATAGCCATTGTTTACTTCTATGATATCGCCCTTCTTGCCTTTACCTTTTAGGTCCTTTAATAATACGATCTTCATATGATTCCCTCCATTGAATAATTAATTTATCTGATTGTACTCCAAAAATATACTACAAGTCAATTGATTTTGCTGGATAAAGTGTATGTTAATGGGACAGAATAAATAGTGAAAAAATATAATAGGAGAGAAAACAATGGATCTGAAATGCAAGAAATTGGATTGTAAGAATAATGACAAATATAGCTGTATGAAGGATGTCATAATGGTGACGCCAGAGGCAGAGTGCGATAGCTATGAGAGAGATGATGAGAAGAGAGAGGGTCAGGATCAGAATGCCAGCAGAGATATGTTCGAGGCAGCACCAGATTATCATCCATATAGGCACAAGAGGAAGGTAGATATAGAGTGCGGGGCAGAGTGTCTATTCAATAGTAATAAGAAATGCCGTGCCAATGGTATATCCGTCTGCAATTGCAGCAATACCGCACTTTGTACAACGTTTATAAAAAAATGACTCAATTGAGCCATTTTTTTATATCTCCATATTATCTACTATATCTAGTACCTCTTTGATCTTGACTGCGGCTTCATCCATTTGCTCCTTGGTATGAGTGGCTGTATAGCTAGTTCTGATCAGACTCATGCCCTCTGGGGTGGATGGTGGTACTGCTGGATTGGCATATACGCCACGCTCTGCCAGCATCTTGCACGCAATGAATGTCTTCTTTGCATCATAGGTGTATATTGGGATGATAGGGGTATTGTCTATTTCTACTATCTTTACTCCCAATGACTTTAATTTTTCTCTCATATAGTTAGAGATATCTAGTAATGCATCTTTTCTTTCTGGATGTTCTTTCAATATCTTCAATGCAGCCCTAGCACACGCCACACTAGCAGGGGTGATAGATGCTGAGAATATGAATGGTCTGGATGTATGCTTGACATAATCTACGACTTCTCTCTTTGCTGCCATGTATCCGCCAAGCGATGCCAATGACTTAGAGAATGTGCCCATATAGATATCTACGTCATCCTCTAGATTGAAGTGTTCTGCAGTACCTCTGCCATGAGTACCTAGTACGCCTAGTGCGTGGGCATCGTCCACCATTACTCTGGCATTGTATTTCTTAGCCAATGCTACTATCTCTGGCAACTTGCATATATCTCCACTCATGCTGAATACGCCGTCGGTCACAATCAGCTTGCCCTTATCATCACCCACAGACTGCAACTGTCTCTCTAGGTCTTCCATATCGCTATGATTGTAACGCAATAGCTTAGCATAGCTTAGTCTACAAGCATCGTAGATGCTGGCATGATTCTCTTTGTCGCCAATAATTACATCGTTACGTCCGCAGATAGCAGAAATGATACCTAGGTTAGATTGGAATCCAGTACTGAATGTCATTACAGCCTCTTTGTTAAGGAACTCTGCCAATTCTTCCTCTAGCATTACGTGCTGATCCAGTGTTCCGTTAAGAAATCTAGAACCAGAGCAGCCAGAGCCATACTTCTGCAATGCCTCTACGCCTGCCTTGATTACATCTGGATGGGAGGTTAGGCCTAGATAGTTATTAGAGCCTATCATGATAGTCCTCTGTCCGTTCATAGTAACCTCTGTGTCTTGACCACTGGTCAGTGTCTGGAAGTAAGGGTATATACCTTCTTCTCTAATCTCGTTTAGTAGCGTGAAGCTGCCGCATTTATCAAATAAATCCATTAATAATTTCCATTTCCTTACGTTTTGGAAATGCCCCCTTTTTGGTAATTATACTAAAGTATTCTATCATATTTTGATCGTATTGTGAAATGAATGGCT
>CAYSUG010000009.1:27334-37953 GCA_964434145.1 uncultured Christensenella sp.
ATCAATGTATTTAAAAAAATGTCACATATCATTGTTTGCAAAATTATTTTCATAATCAAAATATTAGTAAAAAGTATTTTAATGTGGTATACTAATCTAGAATTATTAGGCGTATTATATATATTTATAGGAGAAATGGGAAATGTTAACTAGATTACTACAAAACGGTGTAAAGTTTGACGACACCTCTATATATGGCCAATTCGTAGAATTTCTGTACGGAATAGCGGGCAGTATAACAGAGTCTGTGATGTTATGGATAGCTCTAGGCATCCTTGTCGCTATCACCATTGCCGTAGTTATAGCAAAGAACAATACATATGAGAAGAAATTGATGAAGAGTGTCAAGTCTATCAACAAGTATTTGCACACCAATCCGTATGTCAATGAAGACAACTTAGTTACATTGAATTCTAAGCTAAAGCAATCACCTAAGGCATTGCGTCACGGCTGGCAAGAGTATGTGCTGAATCGTGACAAGTCGCCTAGCGAGTATATGACTACAGAGTCTGTCATAGACCACCCTAGTAAGGCCAGTGGATACAAGACTTGTATTAGAATTGCGAAAATTCTGTATATTATATCTGCTGTTGCTATAGCTTTACTAATGTTCCTTCGTGTATTAGCTAATTATTCACCCGAAGAATTAGAAAACATTGGAATTAATACTTTCATTATTAGGTCGTTATTTGATGTGACATTCTTGCCTGGCATATTGCTACTATTGGGCTTTTTGATCTTGGCAATATTTGAGTCTACATATGCGTCATTTACCAATGACCTATTCTACGAATATAGAGAATTCCAAGGATATATTAACAAGGCCTGCACGACTATGCCTCCATATATTGACTATGAGATATTATTTACTCCTAAGGAGATAAAGGAAGGTATATCTGTCCTACAAGAATATCTGGATAAGAAAGCTATACAAGATCAGAAAGACAAAGAAGAAGAGGCTCTGAACAAGCAGAATTACGAGAAGTTCGACTTCGATGAACTGGGCGTAGAGGGCTCTATATTGCTAGAGCGTGCTATGACAGAGAGCGAGAAATACTTCAATATAAAGCGTAATTTGGTTGAGCGAAGAACCAGCAAAGAGCAAGAGATTGCTAATTATTCTAAGAACTTCGATGACGTAACCAAGGATTTCGAGAGAAAGGCGCAGACTATCAGAGAGAGTATGAACCAGATAACAGAACAGTTGAACAATACTTCTGTAAAGATAGAGGCCAATTACCTGAAGAAACGTTATGACGAAGAACAACAGAAATTGCAACAACTGGAAAAAGATCACCAGTTAACTGAAGCCAGATTTAAGAAACAACAAGCTGAATTGCAAGAAGAACTGGATGCAATTGATGAAGAGATTGAGTCTAGAAGAAAGAAGTTAGAGACTATTATGACTGCCGAGGGCAAGACATATTCTAACAAGATTTATGGCATTATTAATGAGATTGTTAATAAGCAGAACGAACCTCATATGAAGGAATTGGAAGAGCAGAAACAGTCTCTGGAAGCAGAGATAGATAGCATGAAATCTAAGATATCTACTTATGAGATAGAAATTAATTCCAAGACAGAGAAGATAGATGAGTTAGAGAAGGATCTGGGTCAGAAGTTAGCACAGATAGAGACTATAGATAGTGTCAAAGAGTACTTTACTTCGCCAGAGTTCAGGCAGAGAATTCAATCATCTAATATGTCACCTAAGGAATACAAAGAAATGAATGAGTCAAATGAGCTGCGTGAGCAATTGGCTAGAGCCCAAGAACAACTGGCTGCTGCCAACGAGAGGCAGGCAAAATTGGAGACTCAGAACAAAAAATTGTATGAGGAATATGACAAGATTAGAAAAGGTGGCAAGGTAGAAGAGAAGAAGGAGATGCTAGAGCCAAAGGCAGAAGAGACATCTGCACCAGAGAGCGAAAAACCTGCCAAAATGGGTAATTTAGATAAACTGGATTTCGACAAAGCATCCAAGAAGATGCTAGCTGAGGTAGAGGCTGATAAGACAGAGCAGAAGACAGAGGCGAAAGTAGAGAAGGCAAAAGATAATAATACTGAAGCAAAAAAGGTAGAGCCTAAGGAGATGAAAGCCGAGGAGAATACACCAAAGGCACAGCCGAAATCTTCCGCCATAGACAGACTGTCTAGCTTAGCATCCAAGAAGAATAACTTAATGAACTCTATTAACAAATTAAATAGTATAAAGAAGAAATAACAAAAATAACATATTAGGTGGTTGCAAATTCCTAATATGTTTTTTTAGCCAGCATTGTATCAAAATGTGTGAGGTTTTCCACATTTAGCAGCAAAAAATGTGGACAAATAACACAGCATTTGAATACATTCTATTACAAAAATATATTTTTTTGGGGATAGCATGGCTTATCCACTTTACTCGATTGGTAAAATCAAGTATACTAGGTTAGAATTTTGAGATTGAGGGAGAATGATATTATGAAGTTTAGTAAAGAGTCCTTTACTATCGCTGGGGCAGAGTTTAATACTAGAAAATTTCTTATTTGGCTAGCAGTAGCATTTGGCTGCATGGCTATTATTATTGTATTGATGTTGACTGGCGTATTAGAGAATCTGTACGGGGTTCTTATTGGCTTTGCATTCCTTCTGGCATTGGCTTTTGCTATCAAGTATTGCCAGTACAGAGGCTTGCAAGACGACTTGCCATACGACCTAATCTTGTGGATATTCCCATTCAGTCTAGTGGGTGCAAGGATGTACTATTGCATATTTGAGGATAGCTTCAGTATGTTTTTTGACTTTTCCAAGGGTGGCCTTGCTGTATATGGTGGAATAATTGGTGGAATAATAGGTTTAATCATATGTTGCGTTATTAAGAAGGTCAATCCTATCAAGGCAATGGATGTGGTTGCGCCTGTATTGATATTGGGTCAGGCTATTGGTAGAATAGGTTGTTATTCTGCGGGTTGCTGCTATGGCAGCGAGGTTACATCCAAGGCAATGCAGTGGTTCCCAATTGCGTATTTTGTGCACGGGGACTGGCACTATGCTACATTCTTCTGGGAATGTGTACTATGCTTAGTTGGGTTCTTCCTTCTGGCATGGATTTTGCGAAAGTATAAGTCTACGGGCTTGGTCGCTTGTAGTTACCTATTCTATTATGGATTGGTTAGATATTTTACAGAGAGTTACAGAGATCAGAATGCTCAGTTATTTATTGGTGGACAGCCAGTTAGTCTATGGCTTAGTTTAATTTTGGTTGTTTTGGGAACAATAGGAATAGTGACTATTGTAATAAGGGAAAGAAATAAGATAAAGAATTGAAAAAGACATTTTGGCAAGGGATAATCAATGTTCTGGCACTAGTATTCTTTGGGTTGTTCGTGTTGCTGTATAGCATGCTACGCAACCCAGAGATTCCAGCCAGGCCTATGTATGTGATAGCATTTCTGATAATGATATCCGTCATACTATATAGCAAGTACATATTATATCATAGACAGAATATGTTGTACTTTCTATATATGTTCTTACTCTACGCCTTACTGGTATTTATTTATATCTATAATTTTGAGAGTTTGTTAAGAAGAGATTTTGGATTATTTTTCATACTGCCTGCTATATTGGCACTGATTTATTATCTGGTGTACCAAGAGGTGTATCAGCTATATTTTGGGATATTTGCATTGATATTAGGTGGGATATTGTTAGTAATCTTCTAGGAGGAAATATGGCAAAATTTAATATTGCTAGCAGTGGATATAGTGTGTCAGAAGTGGATGAATATATAGATGCTTTGACACTGAAATATGAGACCAAGTTGTCAGAGCAGAGGGATAGGCTGCTGGCATTGAAGAACGAGAATGTGATGCTAGAATCCAGCCTTGCGGATAGTAAGATTAGAGAAGATGAGATGTCCAAGGCGCTAGTCTTTGCTGTAGAGAAGTCAGAGCAGATAGAGAATGGCTCTAAGAAAGTCTACGACCTAGAGGTTAGGCGTATTAGGCTAGTGTATTCCAAGTGGAAGGATATATTAGACTTGCTAGGCAAGGATGCTCTTAGTGGAATAGGCAATGGCAAAGCAGCATATTTTTTACAAGAATTCAATGAGGATATTGACAAGATTCTGAGACAAACCCAAGAATTTGAGAGTAGACAGACCGAAGACGAGTCTGTCAAGGAGAATCTAAGGGAGAATAGTAGCAATTACATTAAGAATCTCCTGAATAGAATGGATTATCTGGTAGAGGAGAGTAATATTAAATCCAAACCAGTACGCAAGAAGGCTGCTCAGAAAGTAGGCAAGGATATGGAAGATAGCACCAAGAGAGAGAATGCAAGGCTACTTAATATCAATCGTAGATTCAATAGTATTTACTCCAAGTTGGGCGTGGCTACTGGCAGCGAGATACTAGAGGATACAATATCTGATGACAATGCGTATTTTAGGAATATTGCCGGCAACCAGCCGGACGATGACGCATTTGATATGGATGCAATCTTGACACCAAAGGAAGACTTGGCAGAGATAATGAAGGCGTTTGACGAGCTGAACTAAGCAAAATTTCATAATTTTGCCTATATTTATTAAAAATATATATAATATAGCAAAATATTTTTCTAAAAAACACTTTACAAAAATATAAGTCTGTGGTATTATATGTGTACTATTGAGATAGAAGAAAGGTGACTGCACCTTTTTTTGTTGCGATTTTGTATTGACAAGCACGCGACATTTGTGATAAAATTTCAATCGGTAAAATTTGTAATCTTTTTAAGGAGAAAATAGCATGAGAGAAAATATTACATTAGAGTGTACAGAGTGCAAGAGAAGGAACTACTCTTCTCAGAAGAACAAGAAGAATGATCCAGAGAGATTGACTGTTAACAAATATTGCAGTTTCTGTAAGAAACATACTGCTCACAAAGAGACTAAGTAATAGTATATAAGGGAGTCTATAATGGCGAAAAAAGTGGAAAAGGATATTGCTATCGAAGAGAAAGATAACAATACAAAAGTAAGCAAAGACAAAGATGCGAAGACAAAGAAAGCAAAGAAAGAGAAGAAAGACAAGAAGGGTGTAACCCAGAAGTCCAAAGAGATGGTGAGTGAGCTAAAGAAGGTGTCTTGGCCATCTTTTGGCAAGGTAGTGAAGACTACTGGCGTGGTGCTATTAGTTGTCACAGTTTGTACCCTTATACTATTTGGGGCAGACAGATTGTTTTCTTGGTTAATATTTGATTTGTTATTAGGCTAAAAGTAATAGTAAATATCTAATAATTTTAGGAGTCGTAATGGAAGAGAAGAATATTGACACAGAGGTTAAAGTAGAAGATACTACTATTGCGTCTACAGAGGATGCTGCTACAGTTACAGAAGCTGTTGAGCCAGCCATGAGTCCAGAAGAGGAGGAAATGGCAAAAAAGATAGAAGAGGCTAGAAAGGAAGCAAAGTGGTATGCACTACATACATTCTCTGGGTATGAGAATGTAGCTAAGGAAAATCTAGAGATAGTTATAGAGAAATACAACTTGCAGCTGCGTATATTTGACATTGTTATCCCTATGGAAGATGTAGTAGAGGAGAAGAATGGCAAGAGGAAGGTTGTGACTAGGAAGTTAATGCCAGGTTATATCTTTGTTAAGATTAACTATGGTGATGACATCTGGCACGCAGTTACTCGTACGCGTGGCATCACAGGATTCGTTGGACCAAAGGGTAGACCACTGCACTTAGGCGATGACGAGATTAGGAAGATGCACCTAGAGAAAGTAGTCGTAGTGAATACTAATCTGGTGGTAGGTAGCAAGGTAGAGATACTGGAGGGGGCATTGAGTGGCTTTGTAGGCACAGTGACTGCAATAGACGATAGCACTAACAAGTGCCGTGTTGTGGTAGAGATGTTTGGCAGAGAGACTCCAGTAGATGTATCTTTGGATCAAGTTAAGGAATTGAGCTAATTGAATCCCCAATATAACTATAGGCTTCTGATATTGGGGCATTGTAACACGAAGTCTGATTATTGTTTTGGTTGTTCTCGGCTAATATAGTCGTCAGCAATATATTTATTTGTTGGGATAATATCCCAGCAGCGTGGGAGAAATGTAAATCTATATAATGCATTTTGTTTATACCACATATGCCAATATAATGGCAGGAGGAAAAAGCTATGGCAGAGAAGAAAGTTAATGCAGTAGTAAAATTACAATTACCAGCAGGTAAGGCAACAGCAGGTCCACCAGTAGGTTCATCCCTAGGTCCTCACGGAATCAATATTCCAGCATTTACTAAGGAATTCAATGAGAAGACCGCAGCACAAGAAGGATTGATTATTCCAGTTGTTATTACTATCTATGCTGACAGAAGCTTCGAATTTGTTCTGAAGACTCCACCAGTGGCTGTTCTAGTTAAGAAGGCACTAGGTATAGAGAGCGGATCATCCAATCCTAGGAAGAACAAGGTAGCTACTATCACTAAGGCACAGGTAATGGAAATTGCTAAAACAAAGATGCCAGACCTAAACGCTAGCTCTATTGAGACTGCAATGAGCATGGTAGAGGGTACTTGCAAGAGCATGGGCATAACTGTAACTGAATAAGATTACAAAAATGAAGTGGGAGAATAAAAAATCTATATTACAATTTTATTCGATGTACCACAAAAGGAAAAGATAAATATGAAAAGAGGTAAGAAATATTTAGAGAGTGCTAATCTAGTAGATAGAACTATGCTATATGACGTAGATGCAGCACTAGACTTAGTAGAGAAGACTGCTAAGGCGAAGTTCGACGAGACTGTAGAATTGCACATCAAGTTGGGCGTAGATGGAAGAAATGCTGATCAACAAGTAAGAGGCGTAGTAGTTCTTCCTAATGGTACTGGTAAGACTATCAAGGTTCTTGCTATTGCTAAGGGTGACAATGCAGATATTGCTGCTAAGGCAGGAGCAGATTTTGTAGGAGCAGAGGACATTATTGCTAAGATTCAAGGTGGTTGGGTAGAGTTTGATGCTTGCGTAACTACACCAGACATGATGCCAGCACTAGGTAGAGTAGCGAAGATATTGGGACCAAAGGGGTTGATGCCTAATCCTAAGAGCGGTACTGTAACTACTGACATCAAGAAAGCTATTGATGATATCAAGGCTGGTAAGGTAGAGTACAGACTAGACAAGAACAATATCATCCACGTTAGAATTGGTAAGGTATCTTTTGGCAAAGAGAAGCTAAGAGAGAACTTCGATGCTCTAATGGATGCAGTAGTTAAGGCAAAGCCAGCAGCTGCTAAGGGTACTTATATCAAGAACGTAGTTGCATCTAGCACTATGGGTCCTGGTATCAGAGTAGATTACAAATAATGATTAGAATAACTGACTATATATTAGCCAGTTATTTTTTTGTTGAAATAAATAAAAGATTGCAATTTTTCAAATAATACAAATGTAGTATGAAATATTTTTTATTTCTGCTAGAATGATAATGATTAATGTTATCTGGTGAGAAGTATGAAGAGTGGAAAAAAACTTTTGTATATCAATATTTTTGCACTGTTGCTGATTTTTTGCAGTATCGTTTTTTCGCCCAATGTAGTGTATGCGGATGGTGTTGATACGCAGATAGAGAATCTGTATATAGAATGGGCTGTAGATAGCGAGAAATTGACAGCAGACGGCGGTAAGTACACCAAGGTTTTTGATGGTGAGAATGCACTGGACGCAATCACAGCATATTATTATATTGGTGAATATGTAGAGGGCGCTACTGTGAAGACTGATATAGACAGATCCAACTATGTCATAACTATGAGCGAGGATTCTGTTACTGAGATGATTAATGTGGGTATATACACCATAGCAGTATCAGATACATATCAGTCATATCTAAATTCTGCCTCTCAATACAATATCGTGGCTAATACTTTGACTATAGATATAACTCAGCAGATGCTAGATGTGATATGGGATATCGATGACGCTATTACAGAATATTCTGGTAGCTATAGCATAGAGTATACAGGCAGAGATGTCAAGGAATATATATCAGTGTCCAACAGTAACGTAGCCATAGACATAGCAATAACCAAAGGCGGCGAGACAGTAACTGCGGTTAAGGATGTAGGAGAGTATACGTTTACCGCATCTACTACAGATACCAATTATGTATTGGATAATACTGCTATTACATTGAATGTTACTAAAGTAACGAAGGCGATTGTGTGGGAAGTAGGCGGCAATGTAGTAGATGAGTCTGAAATAGTGCTGGACTATGCACTAGGTCGCAACAATGCATTCGTTAAGGCGTATTACGAGCTAGGCGGAGAGAAGAAATACATATCTGGCTTGCAGATAACCAAGGGTGGCAATAATGCTGTAATAGGCAATGTAGGAAAATATTCTATCAAGGTAGCAGTAGACATGTATGATAGCGGCAATGTACTGCTGTCTGGTGCTAAGGAGATATCTCTTGATATTCAGCCTAAGACAATATATGTAGTGGCAGATAGTTTTTCTGACGATTATAATATGGATATTCCTAGTGCATTAGGCTACAAAATATATTCTGCGTATAACGTAGATGGCAGAGAGAATGAGCTGCTAGAAATACAATGGGCTAACACTCTGACATTTGATGTGGCATACGACGGATATTCTACCCTAGAGGAGGCAGTGGCTGGCATTGACGCAATAAGGGACGAATGGAGATATGATGGCGTAACCAGAACTAAGACATTTGGCATATCTGTAGCAGGCAGCAATGGAATGGATTATTCCAACTATTCTATTCATTATGTGGCTGGTCAGCTACAGATTAATCTGGCAGACATAACAGCGACATTCAGACTGGACGGGAGCGAAGAAAATCAGATAACCAAGACATATTTACAGACTCAAAAAATTAATGCAGCTGATATTGCCGAGGCAGAAACCATATTTGGAACATTGACCGACAGAGACCTTAGTGGCTGGTACAATGGTGAAAATTTGGCAGACTTTGACCAGATTTTGACCTCTAACACTGTTCTTAGCAAATATTCTATATATTACATTTATTACATTGACAAAGAAGAAGAGCCTACTGATTGGTCGGATGTGTATGTTCTAGCTAAGGTGCCATTCCATGTCAGAGACCAGAAAACCTTTCCGGACGCCAGCGTGTATAATGCTAATAGTCCATATTTATACAAGTTTGATTATGTTCATAATGGCTGGACTCAAGGAGACCCACAGAAGGTTATTAGTATTAAGAATACAATGAATGAAAAGGCTGGCAGAGATATTGTGCTGTGTCCACATTTCAAACCTATTGAGCACAAGATCAAGGTGTCTGTAATGTACAAAGACGATAACGCGGACGTGGTAATTAGAGAATATTCTCAGGCATTTACTATTATAGACTATAATAATGAGAAGGAGTTTACGCTGTCTGCTAGCGAGATGGAGGGATATTCCTTCTTAGGATTCTACTATGTGTCCCAGATCAAGGATGAAGACGGAAATGTGATATCTTCTAAGGAAAACAAATTGCAGAAGACTACATTCACCCTTGACGAACTATTTAAGGTGGAGAATATTTGCGATTTTGTAATCCGTGCCAGATATGAAGAGTACAAGTGTACTATTACACTGGTAGTGGGTGACAAGACTATAACCTCTGTGTCCCAAGAACCAGGCTCTGCTATTAATAGAGACTATTTCTATAATCTTATTGACAAGAAATTTGGGTTTATCTATGTTATGAATAATGTTCCTAGTACTGCAGTGGGTTCTGCCGTGGTTATCCGTGTGACAGAGATTCCGTTACTTTGGATAGTACTAGCTGTGGCAGTTGTGGGCGCAATAGTGCTGTGGATAGTTTTATCTTCTATTAAGAAGCGTAAGAATGATATTGACAAGCACCAATTGAATGTCATTCTTAACAAACTGGATGATAATGACATTTCAGAATAATTTTCTATTTAGAGATAATATCTGAGCGAAAATTATAGATTGTCTTACATATATTGTAAAAATAGTTTACTCAGGTTGTAATCAAACGACAGATTCAGAGATTATTTTATATAATATATATGATATAATAATATATATAGAAAATATATACATATATAAATACTCGCATCTCAATTGCTTATTTTCTTGCTTTTTGGAGCCCAAATTTAGATTTTTTAGAAAAATTTTAAAAATTTTTGTTACCAGAAATAAATTTTTTATACAGTAGTACCCCTTTTTAGGGGTATTTTTTATGTTTTTTTGACCCCAAAATGTCGAATTTGAAGGTTGGTTTGGAAACACCAGGCGGGGTGCCCTAAAAAAAGATGAAAAATTTTAAAAAAAATTTAAAAAACTTTGAAAAAAGGTGTTGACTTGGGGGTCGCGAAGTAGTATACTTTACTCGCAATCACTTGAAAGGAACAATTCAATGATTGCAAGTACATTGACAACTGCATATTTGTAATAAATAAACAACGAGTAAAGATAAAGATAACTAACTTATTTTTAAACGAGTAATACGAAAGTTTATTCAATTCAATTTTAATTAGTTTGTCTATATATTTATTCTCATACTTTAGAATTTTTTTAGATATTCAAGGAATTCGACGAAATACGATCAAGCGAAAAAGAGCGTATGGTGGATGC
>CAYSUG010000010.1:0-35884 GCA_964434145.1 uncultured Christensenella sp.
ATATTTTTTATAATAAATTATATTTATTATAGTTTTGTTTTCTTAAATAAAAAACAGAGAAAAACTAATAATAAAAATAATAATAAAATTGGTTGAAAAACATGAAAAGAAAATTGGCTGCAATGTTACTTGTATTTTTAGGTTCTATTATGACATTATTGGGTTGCAATTGTAGTTGCTCGGATGGATATGACAATATGAAGATGTCATCGTCTTTTGTCGGTAATTATAGTGCAGTAGACGGAATGGAGAATACATATCTACTATATAACAACTCAGATGCAGAGCTAGAGACGATTAATATGACCAGTCCAAAGCCATTGTACAACAAAATGGTATTGGAGTTT
Source organism: uncultured Christensenella sp. (assembly GCA_964434145.1). Taxonomy (GTDB): domain Bacteria; phylum Bacillota; class Clostridia; order Christensenellales; family UBA1242; genus UBA11490. The sequence goes on from CAYSUG010000010.1 coordinate 348, forward strand.
GAGGTTAGTAATGTCTCTGACGAGGCAAAGAAGGTTAACTATAGGACATCATCAGATTGTGTCTCAGTTATTGTGACAGAGTTAGAGGATAAGAAGACTCGATTAGAGGTTAGTGCTATAGATGCGGGATTTGCTACTCTTACAGCCTATACTTCAGTTGGAGATATTAGTCAGGAGTTCCATATCTATGTCGAAAAGGCAACCACTGTCATGAATGGAAAAGGTAACATGGCAATGAGAGCGGGTGGCGAGATTGACTTCAATGATAAGTCCACTCAAAAGAATTTCATCCAATATTCAAATAATACAACAATGACCGATGTTGTGGTTGAGGTTGATTATAGTCATCTATTATTTAAGGACACAATCACTGACGCTATAAAAGAGGAGTTTGTAGCAAAGTTGTCTAATTATATTACTGTTGCTGGTGGCAAAGTTACTTGCCAGAGCGGTATATTAGAAAGCTTGGATTATTCTATCTTGCAAGACAGTCAGTTGAAGATTCCTGTAAAGATTAGAAACATTGTAACTGGCCTGTATTTAATAGATACAGCAAAGACAGAAAATAAAGATATTCATTACATAGAGATTGTTCAGATCAGAGATATTACCTCTTTGCAGATGAACAAACTAAATGACGGGGAATATATTACTCTGAATAAGTTAGAAAATGATGGCTTAGTAGGTGCGGATTATTACGAGGTATCCTTGGTTAATCCATCTAGCATCGTTAATTCCAATTCATATAATTCATACTTGACTACCAGAGATATATCTTTTGTATATGATATAGACCAAATTATGTCTAGTTCGCTATATTCTATGGATATAGATCGTGCTTATCAACCAAATGCGGTAGGCAACTCAACTAGCTTTGCTTATATTACGGATATTAGCGACGGCGAATTAAAGTTCAATGTCCAAGCAAATAATAATGACAAATATCAGATTGTAAAGATTGATGTAGATTATGTTAGATATCCGGGGTTGTTTACTCAGAGTGTATATATCAAGTTTGTCTCTGTAGATACTCCTACAGAGGATGATATCCTTATCAATGGCAAAGCAGATGTAGAGAGTATTGTTCTGTTTGGTGCGGATGAATATGTCAATATTGACGGAACGGAAGTTGTTGTGTCAGCTACCAACGATTTCTCAAGATTGAATTACAAGTTCAATCTTGCTACTAAGATTGGCGATACAATTACAGAACCTGCCACCCTTGATGCAATTAATATCAAATCTACAGTAACTATTGTAGAAAACAAAGAATATTCACAGAAAACAAAACTAAGCTTATCTTATAACAAAGACAGCGTTGATTCGTTGCTGGATTATTACTTAGTTGTCTCATTTGAGTACAAGAATTTGTTGGTTGGGAATAATTTAAATATAGATCAATACGATTCGTTTGTTGTCAAAAAATATATCAAACTGGAATTAAAAGAAGGACTTAGTGTTACAGAATTGGAAGAAGACATAAATCTTGGCACATTTGTCCTAGATGTTACAGATTATTATGCTGATAAGTTGGCTGAAAACAATCCATATGTGTTGTATGCATTGCCAGAGTCTAATATGGAGATGTCTGACTATATAGATTGGACAGATCCAAAGATGGTTGTATATAACAGCAAATATTTTGCGATCGATGTGACAAAGATTACAAATGGTGCAGGTAAAACGGTAGAGGCATTGGTATTTGTACCAAATACTAATAACGAAATAACTAATGGTAAGGAAAAAGTTATACTTAATTTCAGAAATGGTTATACCACAGAATCAGAGCCGGAAGGTATATATGTAGAGTGTGTAGAGCCAATCATGTTTGATACTACAAACAATGCAATGCCGATTGGCTATGATTCAAATTCTGCAGCATTCTTATATAACAAAACACTGTTTGTGGACGAGGATTCATATAACAATTCAGTTGGTGGCAAGGCCTATAATTGGGCTACGTATCAATCGCTTGTTAATGAACAGAAGAAAGATGACTATTCTTATTATTCCCTACACAATTTGGTTGTTGCTACCAATTCAACATTGGCATTATCGTTCAATAATTTGGTGTATTCTAATGGCACTTATGTAGAAAAAGATATTACAGCATCCAAGAATATATCTGTGAATTTCATTAGAAGAAATGCTCTAAAGGATTATAGTAGCGGAGTCATTACATCTTCTAATCTTATAACAAAAAGAAATACTCCAGATATAATAAAGGTAACACTGAGTGGATATGCTTATTATGATTCTAGTAATAATTTGGCTAGTGTTATCTATACTCATTATATCTTTGTGTGGGTATACCAAGGTATAACTAATGTTCAGCTAAATAGACAAAACTTGGATCTGTACGAGGCATCTACTGTAGGTGCATTCAATGAAGACGCTAGTGTATATACTATATCTTATACATTGAATCCAGCACTAACCTATCTTGGTGGCGAAGCAACTACGAAAGATCACAATGGCAATATTGTGGTTCTGGACAATGGTGTAAGATACACAATAGTTATAAATTATGGTGATGCGTTGATAGAGGACCATGAGTTTTTTAATTTCAATAAGACTGGCATTGAGACTGTTGTGTTAGAAGATAGAACTATAGGTTATATAAATGGCAATAGTTTTGCCAATCCTACCCCAGTGGGTGGAATAGAGGTTAAGTTATCAGATTTGATTGATGTGTATGTAGACGAAACGACAAATGAGTTAAAAATTCAGTTCAAGTTTGATGTTAGTGACGATGGCTTTGTAAATAGTGCTGAAGAATATTTCACTAGTAGAGAAGACTTATATAACGCAATCTTTGCAAAAGGAATTGATAATATTAGTATTTCAATATTGGCAGAGCAGTTCAATACTAGAAAGGCAATAGACTATATTGATATTACACTAAACAAGGCCAATATGGTGGAAAAAATAAAAATAGACTCTATCATGAATGGCACTAAGAACGTGATAGTAGAGGACGATGGAATATATGCAGAAGCTGGCACTAATAATATCAATTACTCTGTCAATTACTCAATCGTAGGTGAGACTCCTATTACAAACGAGAATGTTAGATTAGAGTATGGCGTCTCAGATGCTGTTAATGGTGTTAATATATTCCAATTACTTGATGCTAATGGTAAATTATTGGATGGTTCCAATGGCTATGTGGTCAATGATGGCAAGATATATTTCAGATTGACGGGTGTTGCTGGTAGTCAGATTTTGTATCTTGCTAGTGAAGATTCTTATACTAAGGATGGATCTGGTCAGATTATTAAGGATTCTAATAAATTAGTCGCTCTGACTATAACAGTAGCTGATGGATCAGAGGCACATCCATTTAGAATATATACAGCATCAGATTATAATGATATGCTGAATGATATCAAGAAAGACAAGTATTATCATTATAATTTGGTTAGAAATGTTAATTTGTCTGGATTTGACAGCTTCAGCCTAAATAACTTGTCTGCAATAAAGTTAGACAGTGAAAAAGGTTCATTCTCTATTAATGGAGAGTACTCATATACATCGCTATCTAACGAGACTATCAATGCTAAGCGTCATAGTATTATTACTAATTGGAATGAGACTCTTTCGTCTAGTGAGACAAGTAATTCATTTGGATTGTTCGGTTCTATAAATGGCGATAAAATAAAACTATCTAATATAATACTAAATGTTACAGCAAATGTGACAATTCAGGGTAGTGCACCAGCATATATAGGTGGAATTGTAGGTAAAATGACAAATGCTGGCACTATTGACAATTGCGTTGTTAATGGCACTATAGTTGTTAATAATAATATTCAAAAAGATATCATCAACAACAATGTTTTGTGTGTTGGATCTATTGCTGGCTCTATGGCAGGCGATGATAGTAATTCTACTGCAAAGTTGTCTGCAGCTGCAGAAACAACATTGAACAATAACAATTTAACTGTCAATACAACTATTTCTGTTGTAGATAAAGCAGGCACTGACTGTGCAAGAGTATTCGTAGGTGGTGCTGTTGGAGAACTTTATAATGTAAATGTCGAGAATATCTCTGTATATAGTACTATATTTACAAATAACTCAGATTCTGTTATAGGAGGCGTATTTGCAGACGTAACAGGTAGTACGCTATCAGGTGTTGTATCATTTACGGATATCAATGCTGCTGGCATAGTCGGTGGTATGATAGGACAGACGAAGGGAAAAACAAAGATAACCCAAAGCAAGGTATATTTTGCTAACGATTATACTGCTACAAAGACTGCCATTGAGGCTAGTGGAATAGTAGGTGGTATAGTTGGCACAATGGATAGCGGTACTATAGAATATACTTATGTTAGAGGATTCAATAAGAAATCTATCAGTAGTTCAGCTACTGGCTATCAAGGCGATATTGTTGTATCTAATGATACCACATTTGGTGGCATAGTTGGATCAATGGATGGTGGAACTATTCAGTCGGCATACTTCGATGCAAGTGTTCAGTTCAAGAATGCAACAACTGACACAACAAAAGATAGCATCCTGTTCGGCAGTATTGCTGCTGGAACTATTAACGATGTGTATGCTAAGGTTAGAACTTGTGCCAAGGACGCTGATGGCGAAGAAAAAAATGTAAGTATTTCAAATATAGTTAATTTTTTATGGAGCGGCAGTGGTTATCTATATGTCAATGGAAACACATCAGTGACTCAGAACTTGACTACAACCGACGGCTCATCTGACAACAAAAATGGCACATACAAATGGTTCTATAATGATGTGTATAATCAAATTAATGATGGTTTGCCAATGTTATTGAATGGCAATGACTTGTTATACGATATTCTTCCAGACTCTATCAATGTAGAGGTTAGAGCTAAGACTGGTAGAAATATTGGTTGGGTGGATGCTTCTAGTACAAATGATGCTAAGGTTATTGTGTTCTACAATTCTAATTCTACTGGCAAAACCAATAGATATGTTAACAAGTATGTTATAGGGGTTGAAGACAATAATCAGACCACTGATGGATATGGCACATATTATTATAACTTTATCAATTTAACATTGCTTGGTGCTAAGATTGATACAGGCTTCATAGACAAGGCTGCTGATGGTGGACTAAACTTCAGAGTTGTTGGTGGAGACACCGATGCTATATCTATAGATGGCAACCTTATCACAACCTTGAAATTGGGTAGAGTAACTGTTAGGGCAGAGTATGCATTAGACGCTAGCATATATGTAGATGTAGAGTTAATAATCTATAGCGGAATTAGTGACCTAGAAATGTACTATGCGTTAGCGGGCAGTAACGCTAAGAGAATGGTTACTTATGCAGACAACGAATCATTCTATGTCAATGAGGACGGCTATCTGTCTACACGCATAATTAATATGTACGATGGTGGTTACACAAAGGATAATATTTATTTTGATGTAATTTCTGACATGGGGCTGAAGATAGAAGTTGTTGATGGAGAGTTCTTGTATAACGACGAGACATATAATAAAACTAAGAATAAATTCTATGTAGATAATATTAATTCCAATTCATCATTTGCTATCATGCCATTAGAAAAAGGAAATATCAAAATCATTGTAACTCCATTCTATTATATAGATAATAATAATATTGTCACTGTAGATGATTTGACTAAGGATTATACTTATACTATTGTAGTAAAGGCAAGAGCTACTGATATTACCACTGCAGAGAACAAAAATAGTGCAACAATATCTGCTATTAATACTGAGAATCTAGAACTGGTCATGACTACACCTAATGTAACTGAGAATAGGGAGGATAATACTTATACAATAGCCGAAGAAGATTTAGTAATCACTCTTCGTTCTAATGTTACTAATAACGTAATGGGTACAGCAAAGCTAAGTGCCGCTAATATAGTTTATTCTAATCTTACTCCTGGCGTGGTTAGAAATGTAGATGTTAAGTTAGGCACAGAGTCCTTCTTTGGCTCACTGCTAGTAATTAAGATTACGGGTATCAAAGTAGAGAAACTGACATCGACTGAACATGATAACATATACAATATAACTTATTATATATCCTTGGTATTCAATAAGACAGAGTATCAGCAGAATTATAGTAGTTACAACATGGCTAATGCTGATTATTTGATAGTCTTCCAGCCAGAGTCTAATGACAAAATTAGCGAGACTTTTGATTGCGATATTAAGTTAGCAGACCCAACATCCATTGCCTTTGATTTCTATCCTAGTGGTGAAGTAGATGAGAGCGGAAAGTTCAATCCTCAAGAAGACGCAAGCAAATATATCGCTCCAGGCAGAGCAGGTCTTATTAAGATTCAGATATTCGAAGACTTTAATAATGCGGATAAAATAGAAATTAGATTCGACAGCAATTATCTAAATTATATCAATGCTAGACAATTAGTGGCAGAGGCGTATGTAGAGACCGGTAGCGATATGCTATATGTGGGCGGGTATCAAGATATTGAGACCGAGTTCATAAGAGAAAATGGCATAATAGTAGGTGTGGCACTAAATAATATCACAGCAACATATGGAGACACCAAGTTCTTCAATAATATATTCTATATTAGATTGCTGTTAGACGAGAAGACTCCAGAGAGTAGTATTATTAGCGACAGTTTATTGGATATGACTATATCCAGCTATGATATACAAGGAGCTGCCTTGATATCAGAGGATTTCTCCTTGCAGATAGAGACGCTGCCAGTGGCAAATATCGCAATTGATGGCACAGATCTGACAGTCTTGCAAGTAGGTGATTACAAAGAGATTGATTGGGATGCATTCAATTACGACATAGATGGTACAGAGGCAGATGTCAGAGTTAAGGTGATGTATGCAGACGGCGGCACTGATTTGAACAATTATCTGATGATTGTGGACGAGGTAGGTTTAGATGCATTTATTAGACTGCAGAACGAGATTATTAGTGATGTTGATAGAGAAAAATATGAAGCTCTATTAACAAGCCTAATTATCAATCATGAAGGCGAAATACACTTCAATATCTCAGATGCTGGCGCTAAGTCCAAATATTATTTGGTATGCAAAGATAATATTCCAGAAAATCTGATTAACAAATATTTCAAGGCACAAAATGATGTGAATGGCGTTAGTACTTATTGCTACGCATCTATCACATTAGAGTTAATTGTAAGTAAGACTATTAATAACAATGCGGAAACAGCTGTAGACAAAGTAGGTGTACAATTAGTTCCTTTAGAGCTAAAGTCATTGGATCTAGTAGGCAGCACAACTAACAATGGAGAAGAGTCACTAGAGGTATTGAACGGAACATATACTGCACTGAAGATGGATATCAATGCCGACAATACATCGACAGGAGTCCTAGAAGATGTTAGCTACGATATAGCCCAAGATGGTAATAACTTAGCTAAGTATCAGTACATCCAATACTTGGGTAATTATTCCAAATTGTCTGAATTTAAACAAGAAGATACTAATTTGTATCAGTTGCAGAATGTGACTGCGTCACAACTAAGCGACTTAGACCCAGATACAACTTATCATTTAATTTGGTCCAATAATAGAGACGAGAGTAGTGATATTGTTAATGCACAATTTGTTACTATAGACAATACTAAGCGTTATGACAGAATTGCAAGTAAATACTATGATATTAATGAGATAAAAAATAGTAGCAGCATATTCCAGTTCTCACACATTGATGCCAAGGGTAATAGGGTTGTTAATAATACTATCGACCAGAACGTATATGCATATTATTTTGTATACAACAAAAATGTATATTTTTTACAATATGACTATAATAATGCGAGTTATACATATGTAGAGGACGGAAATAATTATGTAGTAGGTTCAGCATCGTTTAGTGAGAAGTTTGAAGATATTACGCTAACTAATGTAGAGACTATTAGATATTCTAGACTAGAGAACTTCTTGTCTGAAAATTACGGATATACATATACAGTAGTCGAAGATAATAATGGATATATCACATCTATTAGTTATGCTAGAGAGGTAGACCCAGATAACAATGTATCAGAGCATTCTGGCACAATATATTCTGCTATTATAGATACTGTTACAGACCCGGACGACCCTACTAATACTATGTATACTAGCAATGCTACTATTTCATATTTGTATTCTTATATTAATCTTAGATTCATACAGAATAACAATGGTGATTATTTGCTATATAATAACAAATACACTAAGTTGGATGTAAAAGATATCTATACAATAACAGAATCAGAAGGTAATATCAATGCCGCTGGTACATACGAGAATGTCGGCTCGTATTATGTATTAGAAAGTCATGATACGGATGCAACTATATTCAATTATGTCAGAGTGGCAAAAACAATCGATAATGCTGGTACATTAACAACTACATACAATAGATACAGAATATCCGACTTCACTACAGAGGAGAAAGCAGAAGCTCTACTAACTGGCAGAAGTGTTTATACACAGAACTCTGATGGCACAAGAAACTATATTGTTCAGTCAGATGCTAATTTCTATTATGTCAAAGAGTCTGAGGGTGCAACACTAGCACAATATGTCAAGATCAAACTAGATGATTCGTCAGATTTAGCTATTTACAAGGACAAATTCCAGCTTTGCAGAACATCTATCAAAGAACTGAGAAATGATACGGAGTATTATTATGAGTATTATACTATCAAGGCTATTGGTGTCAGTGATGATGTCAAGATAATTGCTATTGTTAATTATTTCTATGACGAGAATGGTGATATTAAACCATATTATGATGCTGACGGTGATGGATATAATGATTACAGTTTAGAAGATAATGCACCATACAAAAGATATTACTTGGATGGCAACTATGTAGTATTAGAGGAAGGTGTTGAGGATGCAAATAGTAATATCATTTGGACAAGAGATAGCAATTGCTGTGGATTTAGGTTATATACTTATGACTATGAGTTTAGATTAATTATTAATGTTAACTCTAGTTATGACAATCCTATCCCTATCTATGATCAGGCAGACTTTGAGGCTATGGTTCAAGGCGTTGGCCAGACAGACAATGACGGCAATGTTACTCAGATTGGCCAACATTACATTCTAATGAATAATATTACTCTAAATAATTATTCATTAACTAATATTAATACCCTTGGCAATATTGGATCGTTTGACGGAAATGGATACGTTATAACTATTAATAATTTTGATGCATCTGGTGTGGCTGGAGGCTCGCAAATTAATTTCGGTCTATTTGGCACAATCGGTGAAGAGACTGTTATAAAGAATGTAATCATCAATGTGGCTCCATTGTTGGTAACTGCAGATGATGTTGCAAAGGCAAAAGATAGTATCAAGGACATTACGACCAAGGCAGAGTCCGATGCATATCTGGCTAGCGCTGATTATTATAACAAGAGTGTGTATATCAGTACCGAAGGCACTAGGATTGGCAATGCCAGTGTAGACCTAAGTTTTGTTAGTTCGGTTAACTTCGGTATACTTGCTGGAACCAATAATGGTAGTATTACCAATGTTAGAGTCGTAGCACAAGACCTAGATATAGATTATGGTGATTACTTCTATGTATTGGCTAGCGAAATATACAATGATTCCGCAACAAATAATAATATCGCGACATTAGTAGGTGTCAATAACGGAATTATTACTAATAGTAGCGTAGGTTTGAACGATGTTAGCGTTGCTGCAGAGGTTCCAACAGGCACAACATTTGATGATCAAATGAGTGATATCAAAGAATCAGCAATTCAGATTACTATATTTGAGAATGTCGATGGGACAATCAAGGGCGACGGAACAAAGAAGGAAGATTACAAAATTCGTCCATTCTATATGTCGGGTTCTGGTAACCTTGCCGGATTTGTTGCTAATAATATTGGTGAAGCAGTAATTAGTTCATCTTATACTAAAGGTGTAGGATTATACAATACAATATCTGCAACTGCCATAGACAGCAATAACTATACTGCAGGATTTGTTATCAATAACGAGGGTATCATATCCAATGCATTTGCCGAAGCTGATGAGTTCGGTGGCAGCGTGAATAACAATCACTATATTGCTAGATATAGTACAGATGCTGTAAGTTATGATGTTAAATCAGTAGGCAATATTAGTGGATTTGTCTATGATAACTCTGGTAATATCAATAATTCATTTTCTGCATTAGCTCTGACTACTAATGCTAATAACACTGCAGGATTCGTGTATGAGAACTCTGGTGCTATCAAGCACGCATATACCACTACATATTGTACAGTGATAGATACGACTGCTGGTAGCTCAAGTAGAGCATATGGATCGTTCTATCAGAGACAGAACAATGAATATTCTGGCACATTCGAAGATTGCTATTATCTGGTAGATATCAGAAAGACTCAGTCTGCTATCAATGACCCAGCAACAGCAATCGAACTAACTAACTTGAATGAAGCATTCACGCAACCAACTTCTTTCGTTAATTTTACATTCGCAGATGATTCTGCTGCAGACGACGATAGTTCTGTGTGGTATATGTCCATATTGGGACCAAGGCTAGTAAATACAGCGACCTATACATATTCTCACAGAAGGTTAGATGGCGTGCAAGAGAAAGGATATGGTTCAACCAATCAGTATCAGTTCAGAAATTATCGTGTTATCACTTTGGATGAGAATGGAGATAACATACACGAATCTCTTATGATATTCATCAACGATGATGGAACAATGATAGATGAGAATAGTAGAGAGGTGAAGTATGACAATAATACGTTAGTGATTGTTGTAGACGGAAACAATACGTTTGATACATCTATCCAAAAGACCACTTTTGAAGGTCTGACATTGTATTCTGCGTTGGTTAATCTAGCTGCAAGAGTTGAAGATAATCAGATTCTGGATTTGCTAAACATCGATATTGCTGATTATCTGAACTATACATTCAATTATAGTTATGATGATGATTGCCAGTATGGAACCAAGACCAATCCGTTACTAGTTGATACAGCAGATAGATTCGTTAATTATATTACTAATTTCGCTGTCATGAATGAGACAAAGGATGCAGCTGGCAATGTCGTTGCTGTAGACTTCATATTTGGCAATGGTGATGTTAGGTATATCAGACAGATCTCACACTTAGACTTTGGTAGTGATGATACAGATGTCAATATATTGCAAGAGAAGAAGAATGGCCATTATTTAGAAGACATTATCTTCAATGGCGTGTACGACGGTAATAGTCTGAATATATTAGACCTTAACTTGACAGAAACGGTAAGAGAGAGAACATATCATGGATTGTTTGCTCAAATAGGCCTAGATAAAAAGTTGGAAGGCAAAATTGCTGTTATTAAGAATGTTAGTATGTCTAGCAAGGAATATACTTCACTTGATTCTATATCCAATGGAGTACTAGCAGGAATTATCTATAATACAGCTCTTCTTAATATGAATATTAGTAGCGATCAAGTAGTTAAGGCCAAGAAATTTGCTGGTGGTATTGCGGGTGTTATTATTGATTCCAAATTAGTAGATATCACTATGTCTAATATCAAGGTTGCGTCTACTACAGAAGAGGGAATTATAGAGCCTACTAGTGCAGGGAATGTTGATGGCAATTACCTTAATTGGGAAGTTATAGGTCAAGAAGGTTCTAGTAGTAGTCATCGAAATTTCGCTCTTATAGACCTAGATTATTCAGATACTACTAATAATCCAATCATAAACCAACTGCCTAGCATATTATCTCAATCAATGTCCTATGCAGGTGCTGTAGCTGGTGCAATAGTTACATCATCATCAGGTGTCACATATAGTAATATTAGTGATATTAGAACTGCATCCAATAGTGCTCAAGTCAGAGGAATTGTGGTTACTAACGAATTGTCTGTAGCAGCATTCAATGCTGGTGGATTATTTGGCTATGTATCAAAATATACACATCTGTATGATGTAGAACTGGTCGTAGAGCGTAATCCAATAGACGATAGTAGCTCTGATGCTAATGCAGAGGATTCATATCCTCAGGTCATCAAAGGTACTAACTTCGTTGGAGGAATAGTTGCCGATAACCATGGTATTCTTAATAGGGCGCAGGTTAACTATACAACTGATGACCAAGAAGATTTGGATAGAAATATCTATACACACAATTATACATCCACTTCCAATAATATGACAGACACTATATTTGCAGTTAATCAGGCAAAGAGTGGCAACGTTGTAGCTATAGGTGGATTGGTTGGTTATAATAAGGGCGGATATATAGTAGATAGCTATAACAAGGTAAATGTTACTAATGATAACGCTCTGATTGCCGCTGGCATACTAGGCTATGCAGCAAAGGATGCATATATATCCTATACATATACGACTGCCAATGTTATCGCAAGCGAAATAATTGGTGGCGTGGTAGGTTATGTTAATGTGGATGAGGGCGTAAATATGACCATAGATACAGCTATTGCTGTCAATCAGTGGGACAAGTCGGTATATGATAAAATACATAACGAATTGGTTGCCATGGGCATCTTTGGCTCTGAGAATATTATCGTCAGAATGCCAGAACTGGGCAATCAGCCAATTTCTGAGATATCCAAGGTTGTAACCCTAGAGGACGGATATTTGTACAACGAGGATTCTAGATCTACTGATTACTCTAAGTCTACATACATGGGCTCGCTTATTGGATTCGTTGGTGTTAGCAAGAAGACTAGTATCAATGGTGATAATACCCACTATCATATGGGTGAATATGAGACAACAGTACTAAATAACAAAAAGTACTATGTAGGTGAGTTGTCATTTAATATAACCAATGCTATTAGTACAACTTATTCTATTCTGAGGTCTAGCAGCGGTGCATCAGTTGACGAGCAAGGTATGTATTATGATATGGCATACAATCTAGCACATAAAGATTTATATTCATCTACTGGTGCCAAGGCGTATGCTAAGGATGATTTCTTTGCCAAGGCAGAGAGTGAAGAGTCCGCTACATATGTCAAGGTCAATGTAGGGATGGATGGCAATAATGATCCTATCTACGAATACTATACAAAGGGTTCATCATATACTGGTACATTTGTAGAATTTTGCGTATTAGCCGCTCCAGAAGGCTATAGTGCAGCTAGTGTGTATGCAGATTATAGTTATGCTGATGATGTCTTTGGTAGTAACACTACAAGGCAATTGTTCTTGCAAAACATATTGGGCGTATTTAATAACCAGCAAGAGTCTGATGAGAATACATCACAAGAGAATGTAGACAAGAACACGTCAGAGAACTTATTTGAGAATGATTATCAAGAGTTTAAGTATGATAATGGCAATGTTGTAGAGACTTCGAAAAATATCAATGCAGAGTTTATTAGTACGAATGCTAAGCCAAATACAGTGTGGAAGATGCAGAATAATGGAGTCCTTCCAGAATATATTATTGGTAGTTATTCCAACTTTGTTATCATTGATAGTTCTGCGAAGTTAGAGGCAGCACTATCTGATAGTAATACAACCAAGACTTATGCTTTGATGTATAACAAGGCGGGTTCTGATCCTGCAACTGAGCATATAAACTATAATATATATATCAATGATGACAATTATACATATAACTATGCCAAGTTCAATAGTGTATTCCGTGGCATACTAGAAGGGTATTATAATGCTTGTGCTAATAATGATTCCAGCCATATATGCGGTGATGGTAGTTGTACAGATGCACTATATGCTACTCCAAAAACTAGTGCTGATACATCTTATATTCCTACTATCAATATTTATACAGGTAATACCAATGGCATATATGCATTGATTAGTAAGTTGGATTCTGCAGTGCTGAAGAATATCAAGTTCAATATCATTGTTACTAATGAGACATCACAGTACTTAGATGTGTATGGCGCTGAGAACAAAGCATTTGGATTACTTGCTACATCTATCACTAATACAGAGATTGATAATGTGACTGTTATTATCAACGGTAGTGAAGTTACTAATGATATTAACTTTAATATTATAAGTAACGCAATTGAAGCTGGTCTAAATAGTGTCAATAACTTCGGTCTAGTATTTGGTACTTCTATCAATAGTAATATCAAGAGTATGAATGTTCAGATAGAGAACAATATCAATATTACCACATCATTAGCAACCACTATATCAGGTGTTATCGGATATGCTAGTGGTAACATAATTGATAAAATAGAAATATTTGGCGGAAAATCTATTACTGCCATGATCAATAATAATAGAAAATCTAATATGCAAGCGTTGAATTTTGCCAGCGCTATTGCGAAGAACCATTACAATTTAATAAGTAATATAACTTCAAATATTATTACAAATATTTCTTACTATACAGATACTCAGAGCTCCCTAAAGGCATATGGAATATTCTTCGATATCTATGCTGGTGGACTATATGGTTATACATTGGCAGGATCTACTAAGGCTGCTACATACACGGCAGCTAGCATGAATATATCTATGCCAAGGACTACGTCCAGTACACCAACTAACGCTGTGTACTATGGTGCGGTGTCCGGTTATGCTAATAGCACTAATATTACTAAGGTTATAACAAGAGATGCAAGTTCTAGAGCAACATATACTGCTACTATAGATTATGTCAATGCATATATTGCAGGTATTATTGGTTATGCAGCTAATGGTACTAAATTGGGTACAACTACAACTAGTGTAGTGTCTAGTGCCAATATCACTGTTAATCCAAAGGGCTCTGGTAACTATTATGTTGCTGGTATAATTGGATATGATAGTGCTAGTACTATTACCAATGCAGTTAACTTAGGCAATATTAATATTGCAGACAATAGCATAGATGTTAATAGTGCTGAATGCTCTATTGGTGCAGCAAAGATATATATTGGTGGTATCGCTGCTAATGCTATAAATACCAATTATACCGATGTTACATCATATGGCGATATTATGACATTTGAAAACAAGGCCGGTATAACAGGTGGTGCTAGTGGCACCAATCATGGGTATGTCAATGACGCTATATATTATGCCGGAGGCATTATCGGCTATGGTAGAAATGTATCTATATCTGACTTTGCCGTATTGGGCGATATGTACTATGTTGTAGACAATGATGCTGCTTGGTCTAACTACTATGGTGGTGTAATCGGCTATAGTAGATTGACTAGCATCAAGCTAACAGGTGGTCAGTCTTATGCTAGATTCTATGCATCAGATAGAGCACAAGAATGGCGTTACAACACCAATCTATATACAATAGCAGAGGGTTGTACTGCAGCTAATACATCTAGCGTATTCTATATCCAAGAGTTCTACGCTAAGTATGCAGACCTATCATATAGCAATAGCGAAAAGATAATCAACGATAACGGTGAACTGGAATATCTGCCATCATACAATGGCACTCAGGTCTTTGCTTATTACGATATTGCTAACTTCAATGAATTGGGCTATGGTGATCATACTGATGAAATTATTAGAAATTATGTAGAACTGTGCGACAAGATGGGTAAGAATACTAGTTCTACAAAGTACATTATTATAGACAATGACAATGTTAATGATGTAACCTCGTATAATGAATTCAATGGTGTATATACTATTACACCAGGACTAACATTTAGCCTAGAAAATAATTTTGTTACCACTCTTGGTGCAGACGGTATTCTGTCAGGCGTTGTCTATAATGTGTCGAATGTACCAAATATTTACGAAAGTATATCTACAATCGATGCAACAAATGGTGTTACGACTATTCAACATTACAACAATTTATTTGCTCCATTTGTTGTGACAAACAATGGTAGAATCTTCAATTGTATTACATATGGTGAGGTAACCAAAGACTTCACAACACCAGTCAGCACAACTGAATATAACGGCAAACCTGTCAAAGGCAATACAATCGCTAGCTTTGTATATGATAACAATGGTGATATTGTACGTAGTGGCTCTGTAGTGACATATACTGGTAAGTTCACGTTTACATCCACAGAGACTAAATTCACCAATGACAATTCTGTATATAGTATTACATCCAATATGAAGTTTTCTGGATTTGTATACGAGAACAATGGTAGGATTAGTGATTGCTACTCTACATCTAACATTGACCATATCAATAAGGTAGAAGGAAAGAGAGATGACCAGTTTGAAATTACTGCAGCAAATGTTACATTGCCTTCTACTCTTCCAGATGGCTCAGCTGTAGAGGAAGGAAAGACAATAGCAGATTACTTCAATAGCGTAGTATCTGAATCATCCGCTCAGATGAACTTTGCAGGATTAGTATACAATCAAGGCACTAAGGGCAACGATGTATATATAGCCAATTCCTTCCATTCAGGTAAGTTATATGATTATACTACTAGCTTAGTAAGGTATTACAAAGGCGAGTTATTCACAGCCAATACTTATAACGAGATTGGAAATAATCTATATGACAATAGTAGAACAGAAGATCTAGAAGACGGCAAGGTTGCCTACTTCAATACTACAGACGATTCTTCATACAATATCTGGACCAAGGCAAGTAATAGAGATGTTAACTATTATATGTACTATATCAATGATATTAGTGTGACAGATAGTTATACTCTTGAGGTGCCAGAAGGTGAGGAATATTGGTATCTGAATGGTGCAAAAACTAATATTTCTAAGGATACACCATGCGCAGTAGTTGATAACTATCTAGTAGTAGATGGCGTTAAGACCAATATTAATGTATTGCGTAATAACAAATCCCTTAGCATATCTACAGGAATAAGTGCAGAATTTGATAATCAAGCGTCTTCAGTAAACGATAATTATGCTTATGCAGAAGGTGGAAAGGTGGAATATGGATCTGCATTTGATACTGGAATATATTATAAAGTAGATAAATTGGAAACAAAATCTAATACACATACATACGAATTATTCCAAGCATCATCCGATGCTATTATAGTAGAAACTGCTAGAGACCTAGCACGTCTAATCAGAGACTATTCTGGCACAGCGTTGGACAAGAATGTATATATTCTGGCAGATGAGCTGGATATGTCTGGCTTGTGTGGTGCAGAGGTAAACGGCAATGCTAGCGGTATATTATCTATCGCATCTGGCAAGGGTATCTATGGCATTGGCGGTACTGGTACTGGTGTAGTTATCAAGAATCTTACATTGTCTACCCCATTTGTTGTTGAAAACAAGGGCATAATCTCAGGACTAGTGTTCGATAACGCAGTCATTGCCAATTCTAATGCAGTAGTTACTTCTAACAACAACGGAATAACTAATAATGATGGAATAATTAATTGTGTTACTATTAGAAATACAACTTTTGTAGCAGGAGATTCTGCAATTAATATTGGATTGGTAGCAGGATTCAATAGCGGACACGTACTTAATATATATATAACGAATTGTTCTATTACTAGCACATCTACTAAAGATGGCATTACCCTTGGTGGTGCTGTTGGAACAAATACAGGGATTGTTAACTATGTGTATATCGGAAGTTGTGCAGAGTCTAACAATGAAGGTATCAATATATCACAGGCTGGAGGAACAAGCGGCGGAGTTGTAGGCTGTAATGAATCCACAGCCACAACAAATTTAACAAGTGCCGTTGACCGTATCGGCATTATGAACTCTACTATATCTGCCGCATTAGTAAGCATTGTAGGTGGTGTGATTGGTGCAAACGGCAAGGCGTTAGGAGCAACACACGCGATTGATTGCTTTGCATATAATGTAAGCATACTTGGCAAGGAGAAAGTAGGTGGCTTTGTAGGAAATGCATTTGCCGCAATTAGTGGTCATACAAATGGCAATAAATACTATCTGTTCCTATACAATATCACAGTCAATGCATCAGTTAATTATGCAGGTGGCTTTGCTGGTTATAGTAGTTCCAGTATACAATCTGTGTCATTGCACAATATTGATATTAATTCATCCAATAATGTAGGTGGTATTGTTGGAGCAAGTAAGGATTGTACAATTAATGATGTTAATATTTATAATATTTCTGTTACTGGAAGCGAGGTTAATATTGGTGGAATGGTAGGCTATGCGACCAATACAGACATTAGTGGTTGTGATATTAATGATTACGATGTTAATAATGACAATTCTATTGTAGCGACTAAGGTAACTTTGGGTAATGTAAATGTAGGTGGAATGATAGGCTATGCTAAGAATTCTGTTATAACGGATTGTTGCATTAGCAATATCACAATATCTGCATTTGGACAGAATATAGGTGGCGCTATTGGGCATAACGAATCTAATGCTAGTCCAATTCAGTCACCAAGAGCAACACAGACTGACGTTACTACTAATAAAGAATATAAGATGCTGATAGATGTTACTATTAATGTAACATCATCGAAAATAAGCACAACTAGCTCTTCATCTAATGACTATGTAGGTGGATTGATTGGTTATGATGTATATGATAGTAGCGGTAGTGGAGGAACTACAACAACGTCGCTTCTAAATATTGGCTCCAAAGATACAATCATACTATCTGGCATAACTATTTCTGCAGGCTCACACGTTGGTGGTATAGTAGGCTCTACCACTAGAGATATTTCAAATATAACTGATAGATATGCAGTTGTTATACAGGATATTAATATTACAGCTGATGTCAAGGATTCTGGGGATGCGGCATATGTCGGCGGTGCTGTAGGTAAAACAACCAAGTCGATTTCAGGTATAAAAATCGATTTGTCTAATCCGGAAAATGATGAAGTTAATAAAATTAATTCAGACGGAATATATGTCGGTGGTATTGTTGGATTGATAGAATCGTCAAATAGCGTAAGTGTGGCAAAAATTTCAGTAAATAATATTGATATAAAAACAACAAGTCAGAATTCTGATGGAAATTCCTATATTGGAGGCGTTGTAGGATATAACAAAACTGCTAACGGTGCTAATGCTGGTGCTACAATAGGATCTAACAATGGATTAGTTGTTGTTAAGGGTGTTAATGTCAGCGCTACAGGTAGCTATGTCGGTGGTATTGTTGGATATTCTACAGGTATTATTAAATATGCTATTGTAGAGGCTAATGATGGAATAAATGCTACTACATTAAATAAGATAGTGTCTAGTGCTGGAATATATGTAGGTGGCATAGTTGGTTATACAACAGCAGCGATAGAAAACTCTGTTGTAGAAAATATAGAAGTATCATCATTTGCAAAGAAAACAACAGACAGCAATAGCAATAGAAGTGATATTTATGCGGGTGGTGTCGCTGGATATTCTACTAGCTCGTTTAATAATATCCTTGTTACATCCAGTAGCAATGTTACTAACAAGATCTTTACCACAGCGCAAGATAGTGATGTTCAGAACATTGGTGGACTGGTAGGTAGAATTTATAATGTTGCAGACAATAATAAGATTCAAAACATCTCAATATACAACACAGATATAGTGGCAGACAACGCTTATCTTGTTGGTGGTATAGCAGGTGGATATTCTATCAGTGACAGTGGATTAGAAATAAATTATTGTGCTACTGACTCAAATAATCCAATGAGCAAGTTTAGCGGTGAGAAAGGATCATATCTATTCAATGTTACTGAAGGAAAACTATATATTTGTACCGGTAGTACAAAAGCTACAACAAGTGGCACTACGACCTATAATTGGGAGGTTGCGAAGAACTCTAATGGAGATGCAACAATAGCAAATGTTGCATCTAATGCATGGACTAATACATATGATAGTACCAAAAGTAAATGGTTAAGTAGTATGGATGATGCTAGAGACTCTGACGATGAGATATATTACTATATAGACAATAACGATGGTTATATATATCAAGGTGTTGGAAAGTCTGGCACATGGAAAAAAAGCAATAAATCATTACTAGATTTTATCGCATTTAAAAATTTTGAAGAAAAGCTCATAAAAAATTCTGCTTTAAATATTACTGGTTATAATAGATTTGCAAATACAACTCAAACTCTACAAAATGTTAGTATTATAGGAGATAGTTATGTCGGCGGTATTGTAGGCGGTATATCATCTATAGATGCAACTCTATCAATTGCAGATATACAATTAAATCAAATTAACATATCTGCATTTGGTAAATATGTCGGCGGTGTCATTGGCCAATTGAAAAAAGGCGATGTATATGGTGTAACAATCACTGGTGGCGACACAGAAGAGGAATATTCTTATATTAGTTCTACTGGTAGTAGTTATGTCGGCGGTGTCGTAGGTTATGCTGGCGATGGACTAATGAAGGTTACAAATAAAATAATTAATATTAGTAACACCAAGATATCTTCTTCTGCTAAATATACTGGTGGTATTGCAGGAAGTATACATGGCGGCTTTGCTTCTAGTATTGTGGCTGGTATGACTAATACTGATAATGCTAGTGTAAGATTGAATAATGTACAGATCTCATCCAGTGCAGATTGTGTAGGTGGCGTGGCTGGTAGGATGTTAGGCACTGTCAATGGTACATATTATACCAATGGTATCAAGATTACATCATCTTCGTCCAAACAAGTATCGCGTATAGGTGGCTTGTTCGGAGAATTAGATGGTACATTCTTGACAGAGGCGACTACGTGGTCTGGTACATACGTACTATCTCAAAATACAACTATCAGCGTAGGTAACGGAATATACAATTTTGATACTACATCTACTAATATAGGTATAGGCGGAATCATTGGCCTGTTTAAACCAACAGCAAGTATGTTTACTAACCTTAGTGCACAGTCTGTCAAGGTGGATGTGCTGAATATGGAGGTATCTGGTGATAATGTAGGTGGTATATATGGCTATATCAAAGGTGATAATAAGAACATCACCGCTGGATATTCGTACAATAGTACTATCACAACGCAGGGTTCTAGCCAGTATATTGGAGGTGTCGTTGGTAGGGCAGAAGGCGTTAACTTAGTTAAACCACAGATCAACCATATCATAATCAATGCTAATGGTTCTATGGGTCACTATGTCGGCGGTGTTGCAGGCTATGTTAAGGGTAATATTACTAATGCAAGTGTCTCAGAATGGGGACAAGGTGTCAATATTACTTCTCCTGGTAGATACATAGGTGGAATTGTAGGCAAGTGCGAAGGCAATATTGCTTGTGTCACAATCAACAGTCCATTGAATGTCAAATCCACATTCTCTGGCTCGTATACTGTATACAACGGCACATCTGGCGTAGGCAATGCCAAGGTGTACGATAGCTATGTCGGCGGAGTGGCTGGTTATGCTAGTAATATCTATGGCACTCACAGTAACTCAAATAATAATAACTACGATATTGTCCTGAAGAATGTCAATATATCGGCATTGCAAGGTGTTGTAGGCGGCGTAGCCGGTTATGTAGCTGGTGACTATAGCGCATTGACATCAATAGAGGGTATCAATATCTCTAGCCCAGGCCAGTCTGTGGGCGGTGTCGTTGGATACCTAGAAGGTGAGATGGGCAATAGCGTTGTTAATAAAACATCTGACGACGTATCAGATATCGCTGGTATCAAGGTAGTGGGTACCACTGGCTATGACACCATTACAGGTGACAGCTATGTCGGTGGCGTCTTAGGTGGTGGAAATGCGCTGAAATATAGCGACGGCTCAGCTACACACTATATCCATAATAGGTCAAAAGATTATACTTATATGGCTGTAGACTCATCCCTTGCTACATATACTTTTGAGAATGTGTACAAGGTTATGATGAACACTAGCAGCTATCCAACTACTGGTACTCCAAGCATTAATAAGGAGATAAAATATACCTTCTATAACAAGTTCGAGAATACTATAGCCTCTGTGACTACTGACAATATGAACAAAGCTACTTATGACAAATATATCAGCCAGAACGCTAAGTCTGTAAGAATAGACTACACTAATGCCGATGGTGAAAATCTGGTATATATTTTTGGTCAGACATACAAATATACATCACTGCATCTGTACAATATGTTCCTTAGCCTAGCAGAGAGACTGGGTGACAAGATTACCATAACAATGGCTGTAGCAACATCTACTGGTGGTGATAAGATTACGGCAGAACAAGACAATCTAAAAGATGCTTCAAATAATAAGCTTACTAATGCGGTTATTCAAAAGACATATACGGGATTGCAATACAAACAACTAATGCAAGATGTTAGAAATAATGCTGTTATAGGCAGCATAACAACAAAAGATGAAAATGAAAAAGACGTTGTAACCAACTACTATCGTAACCAACACGCTGTAGTCAGTGTCGACATTGCAAAGCAAGACTCATATGGTAAAATAGTTCAGTCTACAGCTAACTACAAACAATTCTATACAGCGATAGACAATATGAAAATATCTGGTACTAATAACTATGTAGGCGGTATCATTGGTTATGCTACTACAGACCATATTGTAGCAGATTGTCAGGGTCACGTATTGGGTTCTAGTATCTCTGGTGCCAACTTCGTCGGTGGTATAGCAGGCGATGCCAATGGTAGTGGTACTATCGTTGGTACTGTTAAGAGTACTACTGTCACTGGTACAGACTATATTGGTGGATTTGCGGGCCACAACAAGGGTACGATCTCAGCCTCGGCATATAGCAGTGGATTAACCGTATCTGGTAATAATTTTGTAGGCGGTATGGTTGGTCAGAATGAGTCTGCCCTAAATGGTACCATATCTGGTAATAGTACTATCTCTGGTCATAGCTATGTCGGAGGCTTAGCTGGATGGCAGAACCAAAATATAGCTACAGACTACAAGACAGCAGCCTTCATCGATTCTACAGTCACTGGTACATCATATGTCGGCGGAATTGTAGGTAAGCTGCTAAATACTGATACTTCCATAGCAATGGGCACAACATTCACAAAGAATTCTACTGTCATAGGTCAATTCTATGTTGGTGGAGTTATCGGTGAGGCAGATGTGTATCACTTGTATGGACATAATAATACTTATGTTGGTGTATACGAGAGTACCGTCAAATCAGAATCAAAAACTGGTTCTAGTTATTCTTCAATAGGTGGCATTATAGGACATGCTGTAATTAATAGTAATGCAAACACGGTTTATAACTCAGAGTGGAGCAATTCCATTTATTTCAAGCAAGTAGATGTTGTTGCTACCGATGTCTCTGGTATCAGTGGCGTAGGCGGTGTAATAGGTGTACTAGAAGGTGCCTATACTACCAAGACGACATACATAGTTGGAGACAAGCAAGGTGAACATCAGATAATAGGAAATACTGGCGTAGGTGGTGCAATAGGAATATTAAAGGATTCATATTTGGGTTCTAACAAGTATGTTCCATCGTTGATTCTATCTTCTTCATATATCTATGTGCTAGATTATGGAATTGGTAGCTCCAATACCAATAACGTAGGTGGTATAGTTGGGTATATGAGTGGGGAAACCAAGTATAGCCAGTTGCAAGGTCATCTGAAGGTTATGAACGGCATACATACCACCAGTAACAAGATTGCACTAGGCCAGGCTGTAGTCGGTTCTAATAGCATTAGTACAGCATATGACACATATAGCTATTCTGCTGCTAGCAGCGACTTAGCCAAATTAGCAATTATTGGTAACTCCAATGTCGGTGGCTTGGTTGGCAATATTACCAATACTAATAGTATCAATCTGACTACTGCTGGAACAAATACAATAGAGGTATACAAGATGTATCCAGCAACTGTCAATACAGTAGTCTCTGGAACAACCAATGTTGGTGGTTGGTTCGGAAATGTCAATAACGCATGGTTAATGCAGATATATGCGGATTCACCAGACATTGCTGATGTGACATTAACAACCAGTGATTCTCCAAATGTTAATACCTCTGTCAAGGGTAGTGATTATGTCGGTGGTATCATTGGTTCTATGTCCAACGTACGGATGGATGATACTAGCAAATATAGTGCTTTGGCCAATCTAAATATTTCGGTAGAAGGCACTGGTAATGATATCGGCGGATTAATAGGTGTAATGAATAATAGTAAGCTAGCTGCACGTATAACTAATTTTAGTCCTAACATGGTTGTCTCTGGTAGCAATATTGGAGGACTGGTAGGTAGAATGGAGAATGATTCTTCTATAGCTAGTTGCATTTCTAATTATATTACAGTAAAGCCTAAGATTACAGAGGGAGCTGATCATATTGGCGGGGCTGTAGGTTTGGCCAATCGTAGTTCTCTATCTAACATATGGATCAATGGCGAATCTTCTGATAAGATCTTCATATCTGGTGCTAACCGTGTAGGCGGTGTGGTCGGCGCAATGGAAGCAGAGTCTTCAGATATAGTGCCATATGATGCAGACGGCAATGGAATAAATGACTACAATGATTGCAAGTACACTATTACCGATTGTTATGCACAATATACTCAAGTCACTGGGGATTCGCTGGTCGGTGGCATTATTGGCAAAGGGACAGGAGTAGAACTATCTGGTGGCAACACACTAGGCAGTGTAGTCAATGGCAATATGTATGTAGGTGGCATTGCTGGAATGATTAAGATATTTGATTCTCAGATAGGTCGTGATGTAGAGTTCAAGAAGTCTGACCTTGAGAATATAGAGGACTTAGACCATGTCCCACTTTATACCACCAAGGTTGTCCAGTCTGTAACAAATCATGCCAATGTTACGGGCACTAAATATGTAGGCGGTGTCGTAGGCTATATAGGCACAGACGGTATAATAGATGAAGATACTGTACAGTGCAGCACCAGTGCAATAATTAAATACTCTGGTAGATTTAGTGGGGATGTAAGTACATTAATGGAAGAACCTGATGGTATTGTGGTAAAGCAAGGTGTAACATTTGTCGATGCAATTAAGCTGTATTCTTTGGGAGAAATTACAACTTTTGCAGGAAAAGATGATGATTATTGGAGTTCAATGCTTCTCGAATTTGCAAACAAAGGTGATGAATCTTGTACATATGAATTAGAAGTTCCATATTATGAAATTGAAGGATATGATAGTACATCGATAGAAACTTTGCATTTTATCCATATTGGCGATATTGTAGGTAATAGTTATTATGACTATATGAGAACTACTGTTGATGGCTCTAGGGAATATCCAGAAAATTATCCAAAAGAATATAAATATTTTAGTTATAACACTCAGCGTGCAAGCAATGTTATTGATACAGTTGAAGATAGAATCTATGATGTTATAGATGAAAAAATGACAGAACCTATTCAATTCCCTAAATATTCTGCAAAAAAATCCTTTACATTAAAAATTACAATGAAGAAAGAGAATGCAGATATTCTATCTGTAGTAAAGAACAACGGAACTTTTATGAGTCTTTCTGGGCTGCCAGGATACAATGTACCTACGTTGACTGCTGATGATATTGATGGTTCTGCCGTGATAAAAGAGTCTTGGATAGCAATAGCGAATGCATGGAACTATGGTAATGTGGCCTTAGGCTTCAATGGAACTGATATAATGTCAGATTATATATATATAAATGACAGCCACTTATCAAATAATGATAATAATATCACAAAATATATTATAACTATAGAAGTTCAAGAGTATGGTATAACAAAGTACACGAAGTCAACAGCTCTATATGACTTTGTTATAGACGGAATCATTGCAATCTCGTACGACTATAGCGAGGGAGATAATCCTCTTTATTTGCAAACAGTAACAAGTTCATCGTTGTTTAATATTAAGGCAAAAGAAACATTAACAGACGATTTTGAGGGTTGGATTTATGACTATGACGCGTACAAAATAGAATTTGAATACGATTCATTGTCTACAACGGGAGAGTCTCTAGTTAATGCGATAAAAAATTCATACTTAGAGAATTATGTAAATAGTAATACAACGACAATCACATATGATACAAGAAGACAAATTTCAGAAGTGTTTAAGGATGTTGGAAAATCAAGTACATACTCTTATGGATCGGGCAAGGATAGTCATAGTGGTACAACCATAGAAACAGAAATTGTTGGTAATTATTGGATATCATACGAAGACTTTACCGGATGGATTCAAATAAATGAAAGAGAAACTAACAGTGGTGATAAAAAAGCTTATATGGCAGACATTAAAGGACAGAATAAAGAATTCGAGATAAAAAATGTAAATGGAAATAAGGTAACTATATGTGATGGCTTTACCCATAGATATATAGGGGTAAATCAAGTATTTAAAGCTGCAAACTTCTTTCATTATGGCGAATATTCTTATGATATTCTGTGGCAAGATTCAAGCGACAATATTATGGCTATTGACCTTATGTACGCAAAGGATTCATTAAGCCCCAATGCAGATAAATACTCAGAGTATCCCGTATTTGAGTATCCAGAGAAGGAATTAATTTCAATGTTCCAAGGCATAGAAAATTCCGCTTGTAATGCTACAGCATTTGCAATGGCAATGAGTAAACTGGCCAATAATTATAGGGAGCATTTCTCACCAAATAATAGATATCCAGAATATGGCAATTTGCCAGCGATATCTCCAGATGCAATGGCAGGATCTAATCCTATTGACAACTCCAATTCGGCTATTTTCAAGATTTGGTATGATTGGAATGGTAAGAATTACATGAGTGAGTATTATGGGATGCATGGTGTTTGGAGCTTAGCAGAGGATAAGTACGGAGTTAATTGTCATGTTGCATTAGGCAATACCGACGAAGATAACGAAGATGTAAACACCATGTTTCAGACAGACTATGTTTATTCTGGAACAACATATAATAATGCTTCAGACATAGATAACTATCTTAAAAAGTTCAATGAAAATCAGGCCAATCGCTCACTTATTATAGGTATGTGCTATGATAAATCAGATGGAACAAGAGGTACACACTATGTACTTATTGACCAAGTAGAAGAATATTTGGAAAATAGGTGGGCAATAGATCTCTATGATCCAGGCAGTTCTGATCCTGATGGATTAGGTGGATGCAAATATTATTATATTGATTTAGAAGCTGAAGAGTCAGAAGATCTAAGCCTTTATATGGCATTAATCAATTATTTACAAGAAACTGGACTTTCAAAGAAATATTTAGGCATTTATACTTATACAAGATTAGGAGATTGGTAATAATTTATTTGAGAATCTGATTTAACAAATACAAAACAAAAACCCATAAACAATCAAAAAAAGAATGATGACAGAATAACCTTATGATGTAGTTATTCATTGTAGCATCATTCTTTTTTTGTCTATTCATATAGCATTTCTATATCATTATCTTCTATATATTGCTTGAAATTCTTGATATCCGCTGTGGTATCAAAGCATTTATCGCAGAATTGGCATATATCCTCTGTTGGTTGATAAGATGAGTCGGAATCAATATTGGCAAAGCCCTGGCTAGATACTTGGTAGACAGGTTCATCTACTTTATTTGTATATATTGTTGCAAGTTTGCCAGGATTCATAGGGTCGTTAGTTTCATATACATAGCCATAGTAAGGTGAGGAGAAAATATGATCACCAATGTCTTCTGCATTGCTATCTTCACCACAGCCTAGGACTGCAAAACTGACTATTCTTTGATCAGCTCTTTCATCATCTTCGAACGTACCAAATGCACTATATTTGTGTATTTTGTATTCATCCTTATAATATGGTGCTACTACATATCCATAGGAATTATCTTTTCTATAGTCTTTTACATCTAGCTCCATTCTTTCTTTTAACGACATATCCATAGCATCTAAAGGATTCTCAAAGTCAAAGTCTTTGTAGTCGTCAATGTCGTCTATAATCTCCGGCTCTATGATTTCATTCTCTATAATATTTTGCTCTACATTAATGTTTGTCTCATCAGAAGGTATTTTACCCTCCTTCTCGTTACAGGCAGTAAGTAAGGCTGTGGCTCCTACCATTAGCGCTAGCATTGTTGCTGCAATTCGTTTTTTGTGCAAATTCATATTCTTTCCCTTCTTTTTTGATTTTTTCGCGGGTAAATTACTCTTTATTTTGTTAGTTGATATATGGGCATGAGAGCAAATACTCGCGATAACTATCTACATTGTAACACAATATTTTTATTTGTCAATACCCAATATTTTTTAACTTTATAATGTTAAAAATGCAACATTGATAAAAATTTGATGCGAAATGGATAACACTTTCAGCCCAATTAGAAATTAAATTCTAAATTACTCAGAAAATATAGCATAAAAACCCACATCTTGACCGAACCACCTCAGTCGGGATGTGGGGGGTCTTTTTATTCGCCCATAGAATAATATTTGTAGTAGCCGTCATTGTCTTGGACTTTGCAATTGAACTCTTCCAGTCCTATCCATTCTGTATGATTCAGCAGTGTTTCTATGTCTTTTTCAGAGTCAAAGCAAGTAGGGCATAGGGTCAAATCCTCTCCGCCATTACCTTGTAGTCTATATAGTTCGTTATATTTTTTGTTAAAATTTACAGACTCATGAGTGTATTGGTATATAGAGCCATGAGGTAGACTCTGGTCTCTATAGTCTATCACGAATAAGTCTTTGTCGCACGCCAATATCGCAAATTGTTCTAGGTTAGCAACAGATTTGACAGCATGGATCATACTAGTGCCGTCCTGGTATGGAGCCTTGGCGTAGCCAAATGTGGTAAAGATATGTGGCATAAAGTCCCATGGCTGGATATATTTTGGGTCAGACCATATTTCATTGATTCCGTCTTGGAACTTGGTATAATCCGACATCTCTATCACTACGCCATCGATGTCTGAATACACTGCCTCTGTGGTGATGTACTTTACGTCCGCTAAGCACATATCTGCCAGATATTGCTGGAACTTCGCAACACTATCTTCCTTGTGAAAGCACTGAGGGCATAATGTGTTGTCTGTATCTGCTAGTGTCTGAGATACTGCCTCTGCGTCTCCGCCCATGTCTACGATCTTGGTCTCTACGCCATAGTCTGCATTGTTGTACACATAGCCTGTCTTTGCTGGCTCTTTTGCCAAGCCACAGCCCACGATAGCAGAGTTATAATCGTTATATATAGCCTTGGTATAATGTATAGTCTTAGAGTGTGTGCCATTGGCAATAGCACAATACCCATAGTCGTCATATTCTTTGTTAATGACCGCATCGGATACAAAGTCTAGCACGTAAGGAAAGTCGAAATTAGTGTAGTCATCCATTCTGTATGGTACAGGCTCCTCTATGGCAGCACTGGGTGCATTGGCACTCTCTTGCTGCATTGATACTAGTGCTTCGTTTTCTATTGTGGTCATTTCCGCCTCGCCACATCCAGACAGCAACATAGTTGCGGATAGTAGCAACGCACCTAGCCATTTCTTATTTTTCATTCTTCATTTCCTCCTATATCTCATTTGATTATGTTAGTATAACACGGGATTTTCATTTGTCAAGACCCAAAATGTATAATGTATAAATATATTTATATTACAGACACTAAGAACAAATAAATATGCATTAGGGGGAAAGAAAAATTTGAGAAAAGCAATAACGAAGGGGATATGTCTAATCATGGCAATAGTCTTGTTAGTACTGGCACTGATGGGAAATAAGACTGTGTATGCCACGACTAATGGGGTCAATGTGGCGGCGTTTAAGGATTTTACGTCCACTAGTTATATTCTAATGGAAGCGGGTAGTGGCAAGCCGCTAGTGACATTCAATGAGAACGAGCGTATGCCAGTAGCTAGTATTTGCAAGCTAATGACGTCTTTGCTGACTCTAGAGGCTCTGGATAGGGGCGAGATAACGTTGGATACTATGTTCGTGGCATCGAAGCATGCTGCTGCGGTAGAAGGCAGTCAGGCATTTTTGGACGCTGGCAGCCAGTATAGTGTGGCTGATTTGTTAAAGAGTGTAATTGTGGCGTCTGCCAATGACAGCGCGATAGTGCTGGCAGAGGGGTTAAGTGGTAGCGAAGAGGTCTTTGTGACCAGAATGAACGAGCGTGCAAAGGCACTTGGCATGACAAATACTAATTATACTAACGCTACTGGTTTGACCACGAAGGATCAGTATAGTACTGCATATGACACGTGTCTGATACTAAGAGAGACTAACAAACATGAGTTATATGGCGAGTACGCTCGCATATGGATGGATAGCCTGACTCATCCTTCTGGCAGAGAGACGGAGCTAGTCAATACTAATAGGCTAATCAAATACTATCCATATTGTGTAGACGGCAAGACGGGCTATACTGATGAGGCAGGATATTGTCTGAGTAGCGTGGCAGAAAAAGACGGGCTGAAATTGGTCGCAGTAGCATTGAATTGCGACAATGCAGGTGCTAGATTCTATGAGAGTATGAAGATGTACGACTATGGCTTTGCGAATTATAGCATCAAGACTGTGCTGTCAGCTACGGATTTTGTAGCGGAGATAGACACCAATAGGGCGAGCATTGACATAGCGCGTGTAGGCATAACTAATGACATTGTGTATTTGTATGACAAGCAGTCAGAGGATGTATATGACCTAAGATACGATATGCCAGAGGTCATTGGTGCTGGACACATGGCGGGTGATGTTATAGGCAGCATTCAGCTGGTTGTGGGTGATGAGGTAGTAAGCAGGGCCGATGTGGTGTTGTTAGAAGATGTAATTGGGCACAAGATGAATGATGTCTTCGAGAAGATATTCCAGGGTTGGAGACTGGGCGCAAAATAGGATAATAAGAAATGCGGATCAAGGTAAGATTCGCATTTTTTGGTGCCCGCTGTCGCACCTGGCGATGCTGGCGGCGTCCTCGCGAGGGGGCGACGAGGACGCCGCCTATGATTTGCCTTGCAATCCTTTGCAAAGTATGGCAAATCATAGACAGCGGGCACAATTTCCATATTTTTCCAAATATTTTGCATAAATTGGAAATACTTACGCAACATATCAGTATCAGGGGGAGTTTTAGTAGCATTTTGGGCTATGTTTGCAAAAATTTACAAATTGGCTTCATATCGATGAAATATAGTTGACATTTTTTTTATTAAAGTATAAACTCTACTTGTTACAAATTTTAAACATTTTTTTAAGGAGAAAAGATTACTATTATGAAAGGCAACAATATTTTCAAGCAATTATCAAAAGTTATGTTCGCTATGGTTTTGATTCTTGCATTCCTTTGCTCTCCTATCACTAAGTTGGTTACTAAGGTAAGCAAAGTCTTTGCTAATAACACAGATAGCCAATTATCAGATGTGGAAGGTGATAATATCCAAGTAGTTGGATTCAATGATAAAGGTACAGTGGGTACTCCTGTGTATCTTCCAGTCGTTACATTGAATAACGATGCTGCTCAGTACAATCCAGGCTCTACTGGCATTGTGTACGAGGTGAAGACTCCTGCTGGCAAATCTACACTAGTTGTAGGTGAGGACATCAAGAGTGACTCCAAGGGTTACTACTTCGTGCCAGACAAGGTTGGCGTGTATACTGTCAATATTTATACTAAGCATGATTCCAAATTGAATACAGTTGTAGAGAACTTATTTATTAACGTGTCCAAGGCAGACGTTACTCTTTCTGTCAATTCATCTGCAGTAGTTGCATTTGGTAGTTCTGCTAATATCTTACCAGCTAAGATTACTCTGGCTAATATCGCAGATTCTAATTTCAAATTAGATGCACCAACTGTAGATGGCGAGTCTGCTGGTGATGTGGTTGTTACTTGTATTCCTGCTGGCTCTACTGGTGCTGGCGATACCAATAACCCAGTGTATACTATGCAGAAGAAAGAGATTAAGGACAATTCTGACAATGTAATTAGCACATATTATGTGTTCTCAGAGACAGATAGAGGTGCTATCCTTGCTAAGGCTGCAGAAGGTACTTATACATTCAAGTATACATTCCTTTCTAGCCAAGACAGCATTAGATTGGGTGAGGCTATTACTAAGACTTGTGAAGTTACAAGCAATGCTGACTTTGTAGATGATATCAAGTTAGAGATATCTTCCCTAGTATCTGGCGAGGAGCTAACTTATGGTGAGATTGGTACTTGGTACTCTCTTCCTACAGCTACAGTTGTAGACGCTAATTCTGGTTCTAGCGACGCAGTTCCATCTGTTCTTACTATCCAGATTACTCCAACCAAGGATAATGTAGGTGCTACAATAGAGCAAGACGGCTACAAGTTTAAGGCAAATAAGCTGGGTACTTATCAGATTACTTATATCGCATCTATCCCTTATACAGACCTTACTGTAGAGAAGAACTTCCTTCTAGAGTTGAAGGATGAGACATCTCCAGAGGTTATGTTCGTAGATACTTATAACAAGTCAGAAATTATGACTGCTCACGAGATTACTACAGAAGAGAAATTCGTAGAATATCTGGCAGAGAATATGGACGCGTCAGATACTATTCAGTCTGTGTATGTTCTAAAAGGCGGCAAGGCTAATATCAATATCCCTGCAATTTATGCTAAGGATAACTCTACTGATGGTAACTACACTTTGACTAGAAAGGTTACTTATAACAACCAAGACACTAATTTCAATGACAATCTAAATACTGCAACAACCCACGAGGTAACTGGCGAGGGTGTATACACTATATATTTCCAAGCAACAGACTCCAATGGCGAGACATCTATTGCAAAGCGTACAGTTGTAGTGGTTAGTGAGCAGACATTGCTGGATTGTGCATCTACTATCCAAGGCACAACAGTGACAGATTTGCAGAATGTTAATAAGCCTACTATCAAGACTGGTACAGTGTCCAGAACATTGCAGTCTGACGGTACTCTTACATTCGCTCTTCCTACAGCTACAGATGCTATTGCTAATACTCTGAAGTCCAAGAGCGGCTTTACTAAGCTAAGCACTGCTA
Source organism: uncultured Christensenella sp. (assembly GCA_964434145.1). Taxonomy (GTDB): domain Bacteria; phylum Bacillota; class Clostridia; order Christensenellales; family UBA1242; genus UBA11490. The sequence goes on from CAYSUG010000010.1 coordinate 33,140, forward strand.
CTGATTGGTCTAGCTACGTTGATATTACTGCTACTATTGTTGGTTACAATACTAATAACGAGCCTGTAGACGGGGCATCTTATACCTTCACAGCAGATGATATCACTGATGATAACAAGTATACACTAGATATGACAGATTCCAAGTTTGCTGCATTGAAGGCAGAGGGCGTAGCATATTTCGTGATAGAATATTCTGCTGCTACAGACTGGATGACTGCTATCAGTAATAGTGATACTGATACAACTAATGACATTACTTCTAGCACTGCAAAGTCTGCAAAGATTGCATATGTAGATGTTAATGATACCACTGCTGCTACTATCGCTGTGGCAGAAGGTACAGACCTATTAATAGCATTAGAGGATGCCAATATTGAACAAATCAATGGTGTTCTTGCTAAATATAACAAGACTACCCAAGATGTAAACATTGGAGACAATGGTATGATTACTATCGCTGGCGATCCAGAGATCACTATCGCGCCATTCAATCAATATTCTGCAGAGAATCAAAAGGCTGTACAATTGCCAAAGATGAGTATCGTAGATTCTGAAGACGCTACTAACTTGTCAGTGACAGCATCTATTACAGACTCCCTTGGTAATACTAAGACTATTGTTCCTACATTTGATAGCATCCTTCCAGTTGTTAGTGGTGGGGATACTGTATACCAATATACTGTATCTCTAGGCGAGGTGCAATTGACCAATGCTGGTCAGTACACAGTTACTATCCAGGCTGTGGATAAGGGTGGCAATATCTCAGTTTACTCTTATGCAATCATGGTTAATGATACTACTGCTCCATCTGACGTCATCTTGGACGCAGATATTACTGGCGAGAGCACTATATCTACCACATACTATACTGGTGAGTTCATCTACTTCCCAGAGGCAAAGATAATTGATAACGCCGATGAGGACTGCACATATACAGCATCGTTGGTTTCTTGGCCAAAGGACGCTAGAATCACTGAGAATACTCCATATATTGGATTCGAGACATTGACTGCTGGTACTTACGAGATTGAGTATATTTGTACTGACGGCGCAGGTCTGTCTATGACCAAGAGATATACTCTAGAGGTTAAGGCAAAGGATCATACTAAGGTTGTTGTAGACGAGGATGTATTCAATCCTAATTTCCGTTACGAGTTCACTGGCGCTACAGCCAATGGCACAATGGAAATAGTTATCCCTTATGGTCTAGCTATTAATGAGAAGGACCCTCTAATCAATAATAAGGAGATTACTCCTGTTGTTAAGAACAAGAACAATGTTACTCAGACTGTTACTGCTAAGGATGGCAACTTCGTATTCAACGCTACTCAAGGTAAATATACTGTAGAGTACAAGCAAGGCACTGTGTCCAAATCATATACTATATATGTAGGTGATACCGATGCTCCAACGTTAACTTGGAAATCTACTGTTCCTTCTACTCTGACTGTTGGTGATGAGTGGGGCAAGGGCATAGCAGATATGTTCGAGATCTATGATATCAATAACGGCGCTAAGACTAAGATAACAGAGTATACTATCTCTATCGTTACTCCAGAGGATGAGACAGAGGTATACACTGGTAATTCTGATTACAAGTTCGACCAAGAAGGCACATACAAGATCAAGATTACTTTCGAGGACGGCATCAATGAGGTAACAGAGACCAAGTCTATCGAGGTAAAATCTACCGAGACTGAGGCAAAGACTAATACAACTAATGTAGTAGGTACAATACTACTTGTAGCATCTATCCTGGTTGTAGGTGGTGTGGTTGTATACTTGATCCTATCTTCTAGAAAGAAAGGCAAGAAATCTGACAAGAAGAACGACTAATTCTTGATATAATTATTTTAAGTACTGCATACTTTTGCAGTACTTATTTTTTATCCACAAATTTTCTTGCTATTTATTTAATAATATCAAATAATTTGCCACATCCTATATTTTATTGTAAAATACATAATATATAAATGTATAATTGTGTCTATTTTTAGCCAAATGCTCTGCTATCTACCGTATATAGACATACGCATACAATTGGAGGAATGGAAAAAGGTGACAACATTTTTAGTAATCGCACTAGTTGCTATCGGTTCTGCCGGAATCTTGTTTGGTTTTGACCTGTTGGTTAATTGGTTCTGGCAGCTGCTATATTATATAGGTCATTGGCTACTAAGGCTGATAGAGTTCTGCGAGATGTTCTGTCGTAGACTATGTGGTTTGGACAATTCTGTGTCCTCGGGCGTGGATACAGAGGTCGATACCGACGGTAGCATTCTCATGGATCTTATTGGTAATGACACCATTAGGAATGCTTTTTTTGCTATACTTGCATTGTCTGTCATCCTTGTTTTGGTATTCTCCATGATACAGATTATTAGACTAGAATACACCACAGAGGGTAGTAAGAACGCTAAGGGTCCTATTATCAAGAGCGCTATCAAGTCTATCTTCTATTTCGCCTTTATTCCCATCGTTAGCTTCATAGGTATAGGCGTTAGCAATGTCGTTCTTCAGTTGGTGGACACGGTTACTGGCTCTCAAGGTACTATCGCTGGTACAGTGTTCAAGACATCTGTTAATAACGAGACTGCCAATCCATGGCGAGCCTTGCGTAATGGTGAAGATCATCCTATAGAATGGTCCAACTCTGCCACGTTTGGTGACATTGTTTCGTCAAATGGCGTTATTGGATTTGTTGCCAGCAGCTTGTTTGGTGCTGGATGCGATTATTATGACG
>CAYSUG010000011.1:0-32516 GCA_964434145.1 uncultured Christensenella sp.
CACTGCTCGTCTGTATACCAGCCAAGGAACATATATCCCGCCCTATATGGGTATGCCTTTGGCTCATTCATGGTAGAGCCAATCGTATACGACTGCGTATTGAACGCTGACGCATTGATAGCATCGGACACATTACGAAATTCTACATCAGCATCTATCGGAAAGACCAGCCACATAGACACTATTGACAAGACAAATGTAGCAAATATTGTAGCAATTGATATTACTATCTTCTTAGTCATTGCATACCCCTCCTCCTTTATTTCGCTATTATTTTACCAATTGGGATAGGAAATATCAAACAAATAGCTATCACAAGCAAAAAAGTAAAAAGTGTATCATAAATAGTCTGTGTAAAAATTTTCGAAATCATCGAACTCGTAAATCATCAGAATATATCCCTATTTCCCTTGAAAAAAAGTCCATTATCTGATACAATAATTTTCGACAAAACATATCCAAGCAAAGGAGCACTATATATGAAAGTAGGAATAGTAGGATTACCCAATGTAGGCAAGAGTACACTATTTAACGCAATAACCAAGAATCACATCCCTAGCGAGAATTATCCTTTCTGTACCATAGAGCCTAATGTGGCAATAGTCAATGTACCAGACGAGAGGCTAGATGTATTGGCCAAAATGTACAATACGCAAAAAGTTACTCCAGCCACACTAGAGGTTGTAGACATAGCAGGACTAGTAAAGGGAGCTTCCAAGGGTGAGGGACTGGGCAACAAGTTCCTAAGCCATATCAGAGAGGTAGATGCAATAATCCATGTAGTAAGATGTTTTGAGAACACGAAGATAATCCATGTAGAGGGCAAGGTAGACCCTATCCAAGATATTAAGGATATCAATCTGGAGCTGATACTATCTGACCTAGAGATTGTGACAAAAAGGTACGAGAAAGCAGCAAAAAGCTATCGTGGTGGTGACAAAAAGCTGCAAGCAGAAGTAGAATTACTAGAAAAACTAAAGGCACTACTTGAGGCAGAGAAGCCAGTGCGCAGCTATCCAGCGAACAAGGATGAGGCGGATCTAATAAACGGATTCTTCTTAATAACATCGAAGCCAATCATATATTGCGCCAACATATCTGAGAATGGTCTAAGCGACCACAACAGTCTAGATGTACAGCTAGCACAGCAGGTGGCAGAGTATGCCCAGAGTGAAGGCAGCGAGAGTGTAACAATATGTGCGCGTATGGAAGAAGAACTATCTGACCTATCAGAGGAAGAGCTGGCATTATTCAAGGAAGAACTAGGCATAGATTCATTTGGATTGGACAAACTAATTGTAGCTGGCTACAGAATCCTAGGACTAATCAGCTATCTAACAGCGGGAGAGAAAGAAGTGCGTGCTTGGACTATTACCAATGGCACAAAGGCTCCAGGGGCAGCAGGTAAGATACATACAGATTTCGAGAGAGGATTCATCAAGGCAGAGGTAGTATCATATGAAGAGCTAGTAAATTGCGGCAGCATCGCAGCAGTGAAGGAAAAGGGACTACTGAGGATAGAAGGCAAAGAATATGTCGTAAAAGACGGCGACGTGATGCTATTTAGATTCAATGTATAAGGGATAGAATGAATGGAAAACAAAACAAAGAATTCTAATACAAAAGATATAAAAAATACTAGTAACGATGTTAAACCTACACTAGGTGTAGAGAATGACCTAAGAGTCGTTATTAGCAGCAAGGCAGACGGAGTACTGTTTGACCAGATTGCTTGTACTTGTATCAACATAATATTGAATGATGACGGCGAGATAGCGACTAGCTTCATGGGTGTACACAATGAGAATATTGTGAAGCAACTAGAGCGTGCCCAGAAGGCGTACTTCAAGGCTATAAAGAAGACATTAAAGGAAGAGCGTAAAGCAGCCAAAGAGCAGATAGACGAAGAGGCCGAGTCAGAAAAAAAATCTGACAGCCAAGAGCAGCCAAAGAATGATAGTACTGACAAGTCAAAGGTCGTGAATAGTCACTCGCCTGCATATATGCATGAGTGCGGTGATAGCGGCAAAACTATTGTCAAGCATAAGCTGGCGGACAAGGATGAGAGCGCACAGACTAAGACTGCTACGCCTAAGAAAACTAAAACAACTAAGCCAAAAACAACCAGATCTAACACCAAGTGATTTTTGGATACAAAAAAGTCAAGCCGAACCAACTTGACTTTTTTAATTTTTTATTTTTAAAAATTTAGAGAATTATCTTATCCCCTCTAGGACTTCTTTGTTAAAATCATTCAATATCTTAGTACAATATTCCTTGACAGGGATATTTTTTTGCACTATTGGAGTCATATTGATGCCATACCATATTAGTTTCTCATCCTCTGGAGTATCTTCTTCATTAGTGATGAATGTAGCGTTAGCCATCTTTCTGCCCATTACAGCCTTGCAATAATTCTTGGACTGCTCTGCCCTAGTATCGTACACACCTATCAATCTATTCTGCAATTCTTTATTCTCTGATAGGTCAAAAGTCACCTTGTATTTGTCTGGCAACCAATTCAGAGCCCTATTGATCTCACAACCATATATCAGCCTTGGTCTCTTATCTTCATCCAATCCCATTATTGCATCTATAACCAATTGGGCTAGTCTCTGGTGTATTGGATTCTTGTCAAAAATATTGTGAGTATACACAGTGTCTGGTGCTACCTCTAATAGTACTTTTTGCAAGTCTTTAATAATAGCAGAACCTTCCTCGAAGTCTTTGTCTGCCCTTTTTAGCTGGTACAATTTCTCATACTCTCCTATCTGGCTAGCACGCAACTGTTCTTGGTCTCTGGCCTCTATCATTTCTTTGTCTGACCAGTCGGCGTATTTACCAACCTTCTGACAATTAGCACCAATGCCCACGACACATGCATAGAATGAATATTTCTTGCTGCCGTACGCCTTCAGTATCCCGTCCATTGCCATAATCTCTGTATCGTCAGGATGTGCAGCAATTGATAGTAAATTAGTTGTATTGGGTTTTGATTCCATATATACCTCTTTTTTAAAATTGGAAGCTCCTGCTTTGAGCCACCTGTCGCAAAATATATCTTACATATATATTATGCTTATTTTGCATTCCTAGTGTATACCAAACTATGTTTTTTGCCAAGCAAAATACAGAAAATTTTGACTGAATTTTAGACTTTTTGCCCTAATTATGAGAAAAAAAATTTTGTCAAGGAAAATAAGATTTTTTCAGAAATTTCTACGTTTTAACAAAATGGCTAAATCTAGGGGTATTTGCTTTTTGTTTCATTTTTGGCACAAAAAAGGCACTATGTGTGCTAGCTACACCTTGCCTTATCAATTGCTAGCTAAACCATTTCCACTTATTTATAATTGTATATATTATATTTATAGATATTTTTCTTCAAAAAGTGTTGCAAAAGGGATATTTGTCTGATATAATAGTGGGCGATAATTGTGCTAAATGTTTATATTTGGCATTAATTTATCTGCTTGGCTGATGATTTCCAGCCCGTTATAGTCCACAAGGAGGTAAAAGACACAATGATGAATTACGAGATGCTGACTATTCTTCCAGCTAGTCTAACTGACGAAGCTAGAGAAGCTACTATTAACAAATACATCAAGATGATAGAGTCTAATGGTGGCAAGATGACTGTAGTGAATAAGTGGGGAGTGAAGAAATTTGCTTATCCTATCAACTACAAGAGCGAAGGATACTATGTACTTCTAGAATTCGAAGCTGACTCTACACTACCTAACAAGATCGACGCTGCTATGCGTATTGATGAGTCTGTAGTAAGAAGTCTATGCTTGAAGAAGTAATATAGTATGATTTTCACCAAAATGTTAGAAAGGAGACATTTATGAACAAGGTTATTCTGATTGGTAACTTAACCAAAGACCCAGAGTTGACAACAACAAACAACGGCGTGTCTGTATGCCGTTTTACCCTAGCTATATCTAGAAGATATGCCAATGCTGAGGGCGAGAGAGAAACAGACTTTATCAACATTGTAGTATGGAGGAATTTGGCTGACAATTGTCACAAATTCTTGAAGAAAGGTAGCAAGACTGCTGTAGTAGGAAATATTCAGTCCAGATCATATGATGCCAATGACGGCACCAAGAGATACATCACAGAGGTAGTTGCAGAAGAGGTAGAATTTATTTCTACTAGAAATGATGCACCTAGATCTGATGATGAGGTGGCAAAGTTAGAGCCTATTACTGACGACAATCTACCATTCTAATTGTTGAATAAAACTATGTAGAATTTGTGTTAACCACAGATATACATATAGATTAACTAATCACATATTTTGTCTGTATGATATTATTTCTATCCAGGCAAAACATTCAATAATTTTAGTAAAGGAGAGAATAATGAGCGAAGAGATTAAGAACACAGAAGTAGTAGCTGCAACTGAGGAAAAAGTAGCTGCTCCTAAGAAGTTCAAGAAAGTGTCTAGAAAGAAAGTATGTGGTTTCTGTGCTGACAAGCTAGAGACTATTGATTACAAAGACATCACTAGACTAAGAAAGTATATCACTGAGAAGGGAAAGATCCTTCCTAGACGTCAGACTGGTACTTGTGCAAAGCACCAGAGAGAGCTAGCTACTGCTATCAAGCGTGCTAGATTCATGGCATTGATTCCATATGTTGGTGACTAAACATACTTTTTCTTTGTAACCAAAGAAAAGTATCAAAAAGAAAGTTCCGGGGTTGCGATTCCCAGGACCCACAAACGCTTTTTAAAAACATATAACATAAACCAAAGTAAAAAATATTTGCTTTGGTTTTTTTATGTACCTTCATTCAAATGCTAGTACATTGTGTCAATAAAATTTTACAAACCCGAAAAAGTAGTGATAAACTACAAATATTAAGAGTTTTATTCTTAATATTTTGATAAATAAAGGAGATGTTGTAAAATATGAGTGTATTTGATTTTATAAATACAAAATTGGGAAAATGGATACAAGCAAGAGATATTGTTAACGGAACAACCATCGAGGATTTTGATTATGCCAAAGGTGTACATGGTTCCATTACAAGCGATCATTGCGAAAAATGTGTATCGGCTAATGAATGCTGGTTCAAAGATGAGGAAGGTAAAAATCCAGAGTTATTATCTCTTACTGGTATAGAATTATTAGATTCTATCATTAACAAAGTAACACCAGGTTTATATCACTTTTTTTGTCATTGCCATGAATTTGCTATATTGACACCTACTGTTGAAGATATTAAACTAATTATACCGCAAGGGAAAATAGATTGGTTAAAAAAAGACAAAAGCGATTGGATTACTTCATTCGGATATGAAAAAATAAATGACTTTCTTGATGTTTTATATGATTTGATAAAAAAGGCTTACTGCGCCGGAAACTATGAAATTATCAATCATGATAAGCATGGCGTAAAAATTAATTTGTTTATTTCAATACCAGGCAAAGGACTAAAGGAAAATAAAACATACAATATAAAATCTGCATTTATGATATTCCCTAATGGAAAATTGAAGTGTAATACATTATTAGGAGGTAGACAATAATGAAATTGTTTGACGAAGTAAAAGTTATAAAAGACAAAGAAGAATATAATAAAAAAGATGTTTATAAAGGAATGATAGGTACTATAATAGATGCCGAAATTAGGTTCAATGCTTTTCAAGTAATTTTCACTGACGAGAGATCAAAAGATAAAGAATTTATGAGTATCGAAGATAATATTTTTAAATTAAAAGATGATATCGTAGAATATATTAAAATTGAAGACTTAGATGTTGTTAAAGAAAGTGATGTTACAGACGAATATATTCGTAGCAATCTACCAGAAAGGTATCCCAATTGGTGGTGCAAGGTAGAGGACGGATATATTATTAACCTAGCAGGTGAGAAGAAAAACAAGATTCCATATGATTATGAATCGTAATAAGAAAAAAGGACATACAGCCATATGTAATAGCTATATGTCCTTTTTTTTATCGTCAGTAATTATATACTAGATACACATCTCTGGGTCTGCCATAGATGACAAATCTGATATTTGATCCTCTAGCAGTGCAATGTGATCCATGCGTGCTTGGTTATCCAGTGGGTTAGATGACTCTACTATCTCTAGATTGCTCAACTCTTCCTTAGCATATTTTAATGCGTTGGTGTAATACTCGAGCAGAGCCTCTGGGTCATCCAATGTTCTCATCTGGTTTATTACAAAATATCTATACTCTACAGACATATCGTTAGATTCCCTTTGTATATCTGCACCCTCGCCTATATTGTAGTAATTCACACACCTATAGTCGCTTATATTCACCATGGTTCCGTTGGGCAAATAACATTTGTTATCCCTTATTAGGCTTTTAGTTCCAAACATATCATTGATGAACGCCATCTTAATATCTCTATCTATCATATATTTTTTCCCCCAATATATTACATCTCTATTTCTGATTCTCTTCCAAGAGTTCTATACACTCTCTCGGTCTGCAGTTTTAGATTATTCAACTTCTCTGCAGCCTCATATCTCTGCAGCCCTTCTGCCATATCACGCTCTGCAGTCAATCTACCCAATTCGAAATGCAGCACTGGTAATGCACCCTCGCAATAATCTGCCAAGCGTTCTTCATTTGATTCAGCTGAATATGCATCCAATACATAATCTCTATACTCCGTAGACACATCTGTCTTGTCCCCATTCCTATAGATATATGTGCACATATAGTCGCTAATAACTAGCCTAGAGCCATCTGCCATAAAGAAATGAGAATCACCTTTGTGCCAAACACTTCTAGACATTATATCGTTAACAAACCCTATCTTCGTACTCACCTCTACCATAATACACCTCCTATATTGTGTAATCCATGCTGTCAGTAAAATCATTTAACTGATTAGCCAACGCATCCACCTTTGTCCTTAATATTGACTTCATTGCATTGTCATAATAATCGTCTAATGATTGATACACTTCCCTTGCAGACTTTAACTCTCCCATTATCTCAGCTACCGCATTGGCAGAGTATCTCTCTAATCTATCGGCATCGCCAGATATTCTAATTATATTCCTCATATAATCCCTGTACCTCAAGGAGTGATTCGTAGCACTGACAGAGCCGTCGGCATTGTCCTTATAGTATATACAAGTATAGTCTGTCATTTCTACCTTACCATTAGGCGTGAAAAAGGTTTGGCCATTGCTCTTAGCGACCGAACCAAAAGTCTCCTCAAAATTACCTAAGAACGCACTCTTTTCTTCTTTGGTCGTGATATCTTTCGGTCTAATTGGTATTCTATTATCTTTTATTTCTGCCATTTCTTCTGCTCCTAACGATATATTTATCCACTATATTTGTATATTTGTGGAATACTCTAGTATATCTATTGTATCACAGATTTGGCATCTGTCAAGGGGGTCTGCGAAAAAACAAACACACTGATTGAATATACTATCAGTGTGTTATTTGATTTATTTCATATTCATTGATTTGGACAAAATTTTGTCTATAATATAGCGCTTGAGCTGAGCAGGCATATCGTTATACGCCTCTATAATCTCGTCAGATTTTTCCTTCAAGCCTATTTCGGAAGTGGTAGGTTTGGGGATATCCCGCACTACCACCTCCTCATTTGTATATACAGTTTTTCCATTGTTATAATAATCATGTAGAAAGTTTTCGCCATATGTATATGACTGCCCCACACTCCTACCCATCACATAGCTATCGTTATGTTCATTGCTATGCTGTGCGTCAGAGCGCACGACAACCTTCTCTTCTTCTAGGAACTCTAGCGTATCTTCATCGTCTATATTGATGACGATTGTCTTCTCTCGCTCTTTCCTCGCCTCTGCCTTTTTCTCTTTTTCCTCTTTAGCCTTAGCGACTCTTTCAGCCTTTTCTTTCTTTGCCTTTTCCGCCTTCTTAGCCCGCTCTTCTGCCCTAGCTGTAGCGGCATCGCCTAGGTGAAATAGTAGCTTAAAAATGATGTATAGCGAGCCAAATACCAGCAGCAAGAATATGAGGAGATTGAAGAAATAGTCCCCGCTAGGCAGCACCTCTATCAAATGCTGTATTATCTTGTCCATAGGCCTATTCCTCGGTATATCCCAGTATTCTGGAATTAGATATAGAGTTTTTCATCTCTATATCAGACTCTATATGTTTCATTCTATAATAGTCCATTATGCCTATATTGCCGTTCTTGAACGCCTCGCTTATGGCCGCTGGTACTTCAGACTGAGACTCTAACAGTTTCGCCTTCATCTCTTGCGTCTTCGCCTTCATCTCTTGCTCGGCAGCAATTGCCATGGCACGACGCTCTTCTGCCTTGGCATTGGCAATCTTGCTATCAGCCTCTGCCTTCTCTGCCAGTAGTCTAGCCCCAATATTCTTACCCACATCAATATCGGCAATATCTATACTCAATATCTCAAATGCAGTGCCATTGTCCAAACCTTTCTTGAAAACCATTTTGGATATAATGTCTGGATTCTCCAGCACTTGGCTATGCGATGCAGCAGAGCCCACTGTCGTGACGACGCCCTCGCCTACTCTTGCCAACACTGTGTCCTCACCAGCACCACCTATTAGGGTATTGATGTTGGTCTTTACCGTCACCTTCACCTTGACCTGCAGTTCTATACCGTCCTTTGCCACAGCAGATATAGGTGGCGAGGTTATAACTACAGGCGTGACACAGCTCTGTACCGCCTTCAGTATGTCTCTATTAGCTAGGTCTATTGCCTTTGCTGTATCAATGCTGAGGTCAATGCCTGCACCTTTGGCGGTGATAAGAGCCTCGACCACTCGGTCGATATCTCCGCCCGCCATGTGATGTGTTTCTAGGTCATCTACCTTGATCTTCACACCACCTTTGCGTGCAGTAATATATGCATCTACAATCTTCGCTACATCTATACGCCTTAGCTTCATCCCAGCTAGTTTCATTGCGGACAGATGTGCACCACTGAGGTTCGCCTTCATGTATAGCTTCATAGGTACTAGCCCCATAATAACGGCAAAAAATATGATAACTATACATACTATAGCTACCCCTACATACAACCATGCATTAGAAGATAGCAATACCTTCATACTCTCCCCTCCTAATATTCTAGGATTACAGAAATACTACGCCTATCTTCCATTTTTCATTATCACATACATTGTATCATATATTGCATTTTTGTCCTAAGGATTTTGACCTGTGAATTTACAATTTTTTTAAAAAAATATTGGAGTATTTAAAATAAAAAATAGAGACAAGCATACACTAGTTATATAGAAGGCATAACGATAGATTATCATAAGGAAAATATGTGGGAACTAGACATAATTATTAGCTACAAGTATCGCAAATATCTATTCTACATCAAGGAAAGTATCATTCATTCCGCACATTATAATAAGAAGGGTATATTTGCTATCATTGGCAAGGGTTCTGAGGCCATAATGAGTATGGCAATTATTGACCCAAGCACAGAATTGTTGGATGAAATATCAAGGGTTATAGCAGAATGCATGATATTCTGCGAAAAAGAATTGTATCTAGCAGGACTGAAGATAGTGTGTAGCAAGGAATATAAGAGTGCACTGATTAAGACATTGGTACTGATAGACATAAGCGAAGACATAGACTATGCTGCAGCCAGACTGGATATAGCGGAGAAAGTAATCAATATACACTCCTTCTTCCAGTTCAAGCTACACAACCTAAAGGACAAGTGGGAGAAAATGTACAAGACATTGTTGCCGGACGGCAAAGTGGACGATGACAGCGTCGTGACAATGCTAAAAGATATAATAGATAATAACAATCAGAGTATTAGTATCAAGATAGAATATGTGGACAAAAGCTACATATTGTCATCCAGCCACCACCCCACAATCCATGCACAAACCGAGGCGGATGTAATAGCCAATCTGATATTATTGAGCCCCAGCGAAATACATATAGACCAGAGCAAAATATCTACAGATAGTCTAATACTGCTATCTTACCTATTCCAGAACAAAATAGTAATGTCTAATAATAAAAAATAATATGTGAACATTTTGCAAAATTGTTCCACATATTTTTTTTAGTATTATATTCTAAATCACAAAAAAATAGCAAAGTTATTACGCTTTGCTATTTTTAATTTACTGAATATTTGCCATAGTCTGTCTATACACTACAATCCTAGTACCGGCAACTATAGGCAGGGTTATATCTGGATTCTGCTCTATGATGACATCCTCGCTGACAGACATTTCCTTCGCGATGTCCCAGATAGTATCGCCATGTCTAGCTATATATATAACTAGGCTACAATCAGCAGCTGGTTTCTCGTCGTCTACTGCGACAGAGTCTATGACCGCGTCCTTAGCATTGTCACTATAATTCACATTCAGCACCAAGTCTCCGCTAATCTCTATCTCTGTACCTCTTCTAGCCTTGACCGATACATTGACGAAATCTGCGACCACGGAGGCAAATGTATCTGGATACAAACTGTCTCTCTTCACGTCTACAGAGAATGGCAAATCTACCACATAGCTAACCGTCTGATTGGTCTCGTTGCTGACGTATATGACTGTTGTTGTGGCAATGCCGTCGAACATAACCTTGTCACCCACATTTCTGCATCCAGCTATAACCACTCTGGTGCCACAGTTGCCCAATATCTCGTCTATGAATGGATCGTTATCTTCTAGTGCGTTGCTACCAGATATTCGCTCTGTATAGGTTGCGGCAGGATGATTGTGAGACACATTGAAAGATTCTGTATTTAGCTTCAGATAATGAGTCGTACTGTATATATCCGATACTATCTGCATAGTATTGTGCTGCCATACATAACCCTTGTACTCTGCTGGGATAACAACGTTAACCATTGCTCTGTCTGGCTCTATATTACTCTCTACCCTAATATCTGGGAAGGCAGCTGTAATACGGCTCATGATAGCACTATCCGACTTCATGCCGCTAAGGGCAACCTCTTGGGTAAAGTCATACACATTGTTATACGTCCTTAGCTCTGGCTTATCCCCAACAGTAATATATGTGACTGCCATATCGACTGCACCATATACCTTAACATAGTTATCGTTAGCATCCGCCTTGGCAACATATATATTAGGGCACACAGCTAGCACTCTGTCTACAGCATCCTTGATCTCTACATCAAATGCGGTATCGAATTTCTCACTCGCAACGCCCAGCATTGTAGAGTAGTCCATATCTTCGAATTTGGCATAGACGCCATCTCCATTAGCAGCTGTCAATACATTGACATTGTCCGCCATAATTCCGTCTACACATACATTGATAATAGCCATTACTTTAATACTATTGCCGTCTATTGTCGCCTTGACATCAATAACGTCTGCTGCAACAATCACATCACTAGCCTTAATTTCCTCTGACGCTATATATTTGTCCTTGAATTCTAGCGAATAGTCTATAGCATTGTAGCCCCCAGCAGCCATGCTATACACAACTTGTGCCAAGGCGACTCCGTCGAAAGTCACTGCATTGCCGGACACGCTGACTGACTGAACATTCACCTTTACATTATTACATAATATCCTGTCTGCATCTTCTGTTATAGGCAATCTGCACTCTATCTGAGACTGCATTTCGCCAATTCTTAACTTGTAATTACTCACAATTTTCTCAAAACTTGGCTCGAACGACATTACCAACCCCCTGAATTTACCATAATTTATTACTAATATATTATGGCAAAGACAGAATTATTACAGCAAATATAAAAAATACAATTAAGCTAAAAAAAAATCTGACACAATAGGATAACCCATTGTATCAGAATGTATTGAATTATTGTGTCACTCTGCAATGATATAGAACAACCACGCAATTGTAGTCTGAATTAGTTACATTATCATATGTGCAAGTGTCTACCAAGAATACCTCTGTAGCACCCTTTGTTATATTGCCGCCATTATCTATATCCTTGTACTTGACAGTCATTTGCAATTTGCTATATTCGCGGAAACTAGAGCCTTCTCTATTAATGTTACTATCTATAATTATATACTCTACTTCTTTAACTTGAGTGAATCTATATAACATGACTACTTCGACCGGATTCAATGTTGGAACAGTCGGCATCTCGGTATATCCCTCTGGGGCATCTACAACAGATTCTTTATTGAACACATATATCTTACCATTAGAATCCGTCACTATCTTGGTTGCAAATAGCAGCTTAGTGCCCATAATGGATGTGTCTTCTGCTGCATCTGCATCGGGGTCGGAAGATGTAGCGGTATAGATAGGGACATTGGTGTACAGCAAGTTATCATCAGCATCAGTCTCATATCTCTTACCATTACCATCTTCTAAAACATTCAGATTCTTTGCATACCATACATTATCTACATTCACTAATGCATTCATCTGCATAACCAGTGAATATTCGAAGAAATCCTGCCTATGAAGTGTAGTACTGATCTCACCTTGCTGGTCTATGTATGTACTAACCAGCTTCAGCAATTCCTCGTTGATATCGTCTACGACTAGGTCTGCATATACGCCTACCCTAGAGCCATCTTCGTTCTTATAGCCATTTAGTTGCAAATCTGTGTAGCCATTAGGCGTAAAATAACCACCTGGATATACGTTATTAACCACTATATTAGCAATTGCGAACTCTTTATCTTCTGGCAATTCTATCTCTGGGACAGAATTCTTGTCAAAGCCATTAAATCCTATGGTGTTCTTAATGTAATCCATATTTACTTCTATGGATGTAAGCCTTGGATTCTTATCATTAGTTGTGGTCGTACTATGATTGATGAACACCTCTGTGTATATATTAGCATCGCCTATTTTGTAATAATTCATTGCGGCAGAGCCATTCAGTGTCAATGATGAATCAGTGCCTACGTTTAACATATATCCTTCATCATAACTAACAAATTCGTTACGGAACTTGTATATATGATATCCCCCTAGGTTAATATATGATCCTAAATAGTCCACTGTCTTCTGCGGCTCGGCATCCTCTTCCAAGTCCTCGTCCACATTGGTATCATCCTCTGGTGGCAATGTATATGAGATATTTGATTTGTCTATCACTAGGTTATTTGGTGTCCTAGGAGCGTAATTTATCCAATTGTGTAGCGTCGCAGAGTCTGAAACCACGATATATGCAGAGTCTACAGCAAGGTCTCCCTCACCGACTTCGTACAATGACATAAAGTTATTGGATTGGAAATATAGTAAACCTACATTAATAGGGAATGCTACGCTAAGTGCATTAGCAGCTGTAGCAGCTGCACTATTGCCATCCTCATCCGCTCCGCTGATGCTGGATGTATACTCCGCCACATTAGTAGAAATAACTCCTCCTACGGCAGAGCCTGCGACACTGGCAGAATATGTCGTGATATTGTTACTCATAGTAGTAGATACAGATGATATATTACGCACTATAATTGCGTTCTTTGCAGCACCTACAATACTGCCGCTAGCCACGATATTTGCACCAGATATATTAGTACTGGCTACTACTTTGTTATTTGTTAAGACTCCACGGCATACACCAGCTGTACCACCTACAGCAATACTAGGATATTTTTTCTCATCGCCACTGCCTGTCTTGACACCTATATACTGTAGAGTCATATCTGCTGTAGTATTCTTCGCCTGAGCTAAGTATGTAATATCTCCCACAACTCCGCCTATAGTGCCAATGTTCTCACCATTGGATGTTATCTGGATATTACTATTTGCTACCACATCTTCTACAATGCCGCCAGCAACCGTACTGGCTACAGCACCACCTAATATGACGTTGCCATTGGCAATGATATCTGCAGTCATATTAGCAGTAGAATTCTTGACATACAATGTCTCCGGATTGCCGCCAGACATCACAGAGCCTATCCGCAAATATTGGCTGGCATCTATATTCTCTTTGTACACCAATATCATCTGAGTATCACAATTAGCAATAGCTGTGCTATCTATTCTATTGCCATATGTATGCGTCACATCGTATGTTACCTCTTCCGTCTCTTCATCCACAATCTTAGTGACATTGGTATGAATGATGCGGTCGTAATCATATACAGCCTCGTTGCTCCCCTCTGAGCCCGGAATAATAAACAACCTATCGTCGCCTAGTTCTTCCACCTTTGTGCTGCACTCGTCGCTCTCATCAACACTCAGCATGGATATATTCATTCCAGTCATGGTTACATTCGAGTTGTCTACACCTATGTTATTAGTCTTCTGTACATTAGTATTTATTTCTACCTTACCCTTGGAGTCTACATTATCTATTACTCCTACATTACGCAGTGGTGCAAAGTCTACAACCATTCTCATGTCATATGTTCTGTCCGCACCACGCTTTGGCGTAACATCTATACTCTGATATCCGTTATATATATTTAGGTCATAGACTGCCGTCGCATTGGATATAAGGGAATATTTTAGATTAATCTCTTGGTTGCCGTCGTGCGAGACCATAGTATCATATGTGCCAGCAGCAGCCGAGGCTGTATTGGAAGAATTGATATAATACTCTTCTAAGTTATTGGCTGTAACCAAGAATCCCTCTATATAGTACCCTTGACCATATAGGGTAGCGCCATTTAGATTGATTAGGCTGGTCTGACCAAAGGTCGCCAAGGGATTGCCCGTAGATTCTGCTGTTCTAAAAGATATGTTGTCTGTCAAGACAACTATATACTTCTCGCAATCCGCATCATATAGGTGGTTTGCAGCAAATTCCTTTAGCTTTGCTCCATCGGATATATACACCACGTACGCCTTGGCACCTACACAAGAGTTTTTGACCTCTTGCGACCTTTCGAAATATGTATTGCCCTCGAAGACCAGTACTTTGTCCTTATAATCCGCCGCAGTACTAGCCTCTATTATGCCAGACAGCTGGTCTGCTGCACTATAGACCATAGTATTAACACTCTTAAAATTAATAACCTCGCCACTGCTAGTCTTAATAGAACGAGATGTCGTCCTCTGATACGGAGCCTCCCAGTCATCAACTACTCCAGACTGGTCTAGGTCATACAACCTTAGTAGCTTCTCCTCTTCTGCCTCTTCGCCGCCGCAGTCGCATCCCACGATAGGCACGATGCATAATATTAGCATCGCTATAATATACATTATCTTCTTCATTCTTCTTCCCTACACTTTATATCTATAGTGTGCGTAAAATATATATTATATATTAACAAATATAAAAGCAACTAGTCAAACTATTATCCCATGCTTTTTGTTTGACAAAAATAGAACATCAGACTACAATCTATGTAATTTATTATACAGACAATTAGTGAGGAATATATGAAGATAGTGATACAGAAGACACATGGCTGCAAGCTATCTGTGGATGATAAGTTAATATCCCAGATTGGCCCAGGGCTAATACTCTTTGTAGGCGTACACAGAGACGACACTATGAAGACTGTAGAGTATCTGGCACACAAGATTACCCATATGCGATTATTCAAGGACGAGAATGACAAAATAAATAGGAGCGTGCTAGACGAGAACGGCGATGTAATGGTGGTGAGTAACTTTACGCTGAATGCAGCCATATCCTCTGGTACTAGGCCTAGCTTTTCTAACAGTGCCGATCCAGAGACGGCCAATACACTATATCTAGCATTGGCAGATAAGATACGAGAGAATGGCGTCATCAATGTCGCCACTGGTGCCTTTGGCGAGCATATGCACCTAGACACAACCTTAGACGGGCCATTTAATATAGTAATTGAAAGATAGACAAAAAAACTGCTAGACTAATTAATATTAATTTTTATTCTTATTCTTATATTAAAATAAAAACTTGAAAAACAACCTTGCAATGTGTTAAAATACTGTAAATACAAATAAAGGAAGAAATAGATTATGGACAATAAATTAGCGATAGTTAGGATTATTAACAAAGTCCCTTTTGACAAAACAATTAGGCCAATTAGTAATGAACAATATTTACGTACTATGAGCGGAACGGAGATTTGCTTTAGCATAAACCAAATGTTAAAAAGCTCTGGATTATTAGCATATGATGATTTCTCTGACTCTCCTGAAAATTTAGCTGTTAGAGAAAAAAACAACTTAATCGAAAAACAATTTTTGCCACTATCAAGTAGTTATAATTCTATGACCTTATGGACTATTAACGGACCAATGGTTGATGAAACTTCTGCTAATGGAACAGCTTTTGCGGGCAACACATACTCAGACAGAATTTGTGCTATTGTTGATTACTTAGAACACATCTCGATGAAATTGTATCTATTAACCCTATTGACCTAGCTATAAGAGGAAATACAACTCTATCCAATCAAGGTAAAATAATTGTAAGTAAGCAATATTACGAACAATTGCCTTATGACCAACAACAATTAATTGCTAACGATACACAATTTGAAGCCGTAGATTGCCCGGTTGCCGAAGCTGTAAATTCTGCACTAGTGACTATGGGTATAACTCCTGAAAAAATGTCTTTAAGAAGAGAAGATGAGGGATTCAATCCATCATCAACAAGCGACGACGTTAAGCAAAATATTAGAAGAATAGCACAAGAATTTGATATTCCAAATGTTAGACATTTCAACTTACTACAGGGTCAATTCGACCCACACAAGAAATTGGATTTTGCTAGTCAAGAATTCAGCAACATGTTAATTGTTGAAACATTTTATCAAAGAACATTTATTGACTATATATCCAAAAATATGGATATAGACCCTTATATAATTGCAGACAGTATGTATATGCCAGAATCTAATGTTTATATTGAGGCTTTGTTTGACAAAATAAAATTAAATGGAATTGATAATTTTAAAAAACTTGTAACAAATTACTATAACGCACTTATTGAATTACAAAATTCAGGTAAATTACCTACCCCACAACAGATTGTAGATGTTAAATCCGCCAATAAAGACAACTTTTCAGCCGAAGAACAACTTTCTAGTGAACTATGTAATATAACCGAAATGGAGATGCAATAAAGTTAATATCGAAGCAAAAACCTAATTAACTTAAAAAGCGAAAGAATTATAAACATAATAATTTTTCGCTTTTTTGTTGTTTTTTTGATTATAGTAAACAAACATTATTTGTTGTTAATGTTAAAGCATATGTTACATTCTGATACAGTCCTTAACAAATGCATAACTTATGTTTTTGTGGCTGATAAGAGAATAAAAAAACACTTTAACCTTTTGAAGATTAAAGCGTTATTTCGCTAGTTTTAATTATCTGAGAGTAATCTAGCAGTTTTTTTACCAATCATACACATCGTGAGTATGGGATTTGACATCATCATAATATTCGAAATATTTTTCCTTGAACTTCTTAGTAGCTTCGAGTTCCTTTTTTTTCTTCTCTTCTGGTGTCATAATTAATCCTTTTATAATCCATTTAGCTTCGCACTCTTATAAGGACACATATACTTGGGCGGCATTAAAATTCTTTACAACCGATTAACCTAAGGCGAACATATATGCATCCGGCGGCATTTATAATTCAAAATCCTCTTAACCCAAGGCGAGGACATATGTATCCGGCGGCATTAAGCTATGCTTACAAGCAAGGATACATTGTCCGAGCCATTTACAAGACCAAGCATATTGTCCGAATCATCTAATTGATATAATCAATAATCAGACATCTATTAGGGTCTACGCCCTCGCTATGAGTACCAATATGCTCTACATTCTGCAATGTATAGTGGATAATTCTACGCTCGTAGCTATTCATTGGCTCTAATTTTAAGCTACGCTTGTTCTTGATTACCTTAGCAGCCATTCTGGATGCAAGGTCTTGCAATGTTGCCTTTCTCTTCTCTCTATATCCCTCTATATCTAGGAATACTCTCTTCTTGTATTTCTCGAACTTATTACGAATTAGGGTATTCATGAATGACTGAGTCGCCTCTAGTGTGTCGCCATGATGTCCTATCAGTACACCCAGTGCCTCACCACTTAGTTTGATATATAGGTCATCATTTGCCACCATGGCATATATCTTACCCTCTACATTCAGTACATTGAACAGTCCCTCGAAAAACTCCTTGGTGTACTCGAATATTGCTTGTTCTTCCTCTGTTAATTCTCTAGTCTCTTTTTCTTCCTCTAGTACAACCTCGTTCTCAACCTTGTCCAGAGTAGTTTCTTTCTTAGCCTCGAATTCTGTCCTTTCTTCTTCAGACTCGAACACAACGACCTCTATCTTTGCTTTCTTAAGCATTGAGCCTTTGTCTATAACATTGATGCCGACCTCTTCCATTGTTTTACCCAGCATTTGCAATCCCTTCTCTATAGCTGCATCTACGTTCTTTGCTGTAACCTCTATTGTTCTCATAACTCTATCTCTCTCTTTCTAAAAATTGTTTCTGTCGTAACTATTCCTATTTTTCATCAATTCTTTCTTTATATTCTTTGCTAACACCTTGTCTACCAATATACCTATCACTGGACTAGTAGCCATACCGAACAGCGAGCTGGTCACGATGTACAGACCAAACGATGCGGTATAGAACAGCGTAAATAGACCCATGATAACAGGCATAATAATATTCATACCCTTACCGCTCTGTTCCATAGTTTGCTGCATCACATTGCCACGACGCTTTGCACGTATCTTCTGCACCAATGTATTAATATACAACGATCCAAATGTAGACAATGCTGCCAGTACGCATAGAATATAATATCCATTCCAGCCAGAATACTCTTCTGACTGCATTAGTGCAGACATAATCTTGTTATACTCTGCCTCTTCTGGAACCTCTACACCCTCTATATGGTCTACATTTGTAGAGAATGTTTTGTAATCCATAATAGGGCTATTAGACGTGTCAGGACGCCATATATTCTTAATCCAAAGGAATCCTGTCTTGGCATCGCCATAGACCTCTATAGTCTTCTCCCCTGCCTGTGCCGTAGCATAAGCCTCCAGCGTATCATAACCGTCCGGTGTCACACCAGCAGCGATAGTAGCATCGTATTCTTGGTAATATGCAGTGCTGACAGTCTCGTACTCTGTATACATCTTATAATAAGATACATTATTCAATGCACCCAGCAGTGTGAAGAACACCACCATAGTCACAGCCATATAGCCCAGCATAATGCCACACATCCCGCCTACGCTATAATTCTTGGACTTGTACAGCTCCATGGTCTTCTTATTGACCATGTCAGAATTGCCACCATATCTTTCTTTTATCTTATTCAGCTCTGGCTGCATCTCTGCCTGCTTGATACCATTTTTCTTTGTAATATACTTGTTCATAAAGTCAAATGGCAGAAGGACTAGCTTGATCAGCAATGTGATGATAATAATCGCAATAGCGTAGTTGCCTACCCACGACTCTAGCCAGAACAATATTGATTCCCATACCCCAGTAGGTTGGGCCACCATTAATAGATCCATTTACTCTCTCCTTTTATACTATATGGCACATAGTCTATCCCGCCCTTTGCCTTGTGATTGCATCGCAGCAGTCGCCTTGTACCCAGACTTAACCCCTTGATTATACCAAATTCTTTGATAGACTCCAACATAAATGAGGAGCATGAGGGATAGAATGCGCAACTTTTTGGCAAAATTGGCGAAATAAGATACTTGTACAGATATATTAGCCCATACATGATATACCTTATGGGTGCTGTGACTATATGCATAACCTTACTGCACATTGCTGCTACCTTTAGCAATCTTAGCAAAAGTATTCAGCAGTTCCTTCTTCATAGCCTCGTAGTCAATCTCTACAATGCTAGGCTTTGCAATCACCACATAGTTTTTGGCTGGTGGCAGACTAGATATATTCTCTCGCACAATGGCACGCATCTGTCTCTTGATCTTATTGCGTACGAACGCCTTCCCCACCTTCTTGGATATAGAGAAGCCTACTCTAACCTTGCGATACTTATTGACAGTATGCATGATGACGATATGCCTAGAGTACTGGGACTCGCCATTCTTGTATATATACCCGAATTCTTTCCTTTTCTTTAACCTATTAGCACTATCCAGCATCTTGCCGCCCTCCTATCTATATACTATACATCAAAAAAGGCGAAATCAAAAATGATTACGCCTATCTTTGCTCAAAACAATCTCATCGGATTGTGTATCTAAATTCAGAAGAAAAACTATGCAGACAACTTCTTTCTGCCTCTGTTTCTTCTTCTCTTCAACACATTTCTTCCACCTTGAGTCTTCATTCTTTGTCTAAAGCCATGAACTTTGCTTCTTTGTCTTTTCTTAGGTTGATATGTTCTTTTCATTGCAGTACTGTCCTTTTTCTAGAATTATATTTACTTATTATCTGGGGCTATAATATACCCCGTCTAACGATTTGCCTAACTATTATAATGGAAAAAAAGCTACTTGTCAATACATTTTTACCAGCATTTGAGATGTTTTTGAGCAAGATATTATAAAAAAGTTGTGAATTTTGTTAAAATAATGCTTGCATTTTGAATACTGGTGTGTTATAATAGCATCGTTCTAAATAAATATGGCCCTATGGTCAAGCGGTTAAGACGCCACCCTCTCACGGTGGAATCAGGAGTTCGATTCTCCTTAGGGCTACCAAAAAAAATTATGCCATGCATTAGCATGGCTTTTTTGTTGGCACTAGGAGAATCGCCTACTTTCGTAGGCGAACAATTGCATTGTTCAGAACTCCTGATACTGCAATATCAAAAAACTCCCGATTAAGCATGAAATGGTTAATCGGGAAAAGGAGGCAAAGCATACTAGGTGAAGCAAAATAGTTTCAACTATTTTTGCGAACATTTCTGCTATTGCCGACGCGTAGTCGGGACCCCTACCCGACACTTTCGCTTTGCTCCAGCCGCTTCCCTTAGGGCTACCAAAAAAATTATGCCATGCATTAGCATGGCTTTTTTGTTAGCACTAGGAGAATTACCTACTTTCGTAGGCGAACAATTACATTGTTCAGAACTCCTGATACTATATATTTTTTCTAGTGTAGAATGTGCTTCTGCCAGAACCATGTTTCTCAATTTGGCTTGAGCTAGTAAGTTTCTTTAATGCACTCTCTATAGATTTAACGCTCAAATTTGGGCAAAGTTCTACTAATTGGTACTTAGTAAATTTACCAATAATATTGCCGATAGCCTTTGTAACAATTTCGCAAGAAGATGCTTTGGTAGATACAAGCTCCACCCTATCTTCAAAATCTCTATACGCGGAAATAATCACCCCTAGCAAATATTTAATAAAAGCTTCTGGATTTGCTTTGCCTTCATGCCAATCAGTTTGGGATTTTTCCAAAGCGTCATAATATAAGTTTTTGTTATTTGCAATTTTTGCTTCTATTGATATATATTTACCCACCAAATATCCACATCTATAAAGAAGCAAAGTTGTTAGAAGTCTACTCATTCTTCCATTTCCGTCTAGAAATGGGTGTATGCAAAGAAAATCATGGATAAAAATAGGGATAAGAATTAGTGGGTCAACACTACTCTCTGCAATGGCTTTGTTAAACTCTTCACAAATATTATTTATTGCAGGCTCAGTCTCATAAGGAGCAAGAGGAGTAAATAGAGTAAAAGCATTTCCGTTTACATCAATTGAGGAAATATAATTTTGCACATTTTTGTACTTGCCACCAATTGCTTTTGAAGAGTGGCTAAAAAGAATCTTGTGTAACTGCAAAATATAATTAGAAGTCAAAGGAATGTACTCAAAACTCTCATGTATAACATTTAAGGCATCTCTATAACCTGCAATTTCTTCCTCATCTCTATTTCTTGGAGTTGTCTTGTCGCTACAAAGTTGTTTTAGCCTTGTATCTGTAGTCCTAATCCCCTCAATTTCGTTAGAAGCCTCAGTGCTTTGAATCTTGGCAATCTCAACTAAATTTTCCATAACCTCTGGATTTTGTTTTAAAAACATTTCTTGCTTTGCTTTAAATTCATGAATTTGAGAAAGATATCCGACAATCTCATTATCCCATTTTTTGTCTTTAAGTGCTGTGTAATTAAATCCTCTCATATTTCTCCCCCTTTTGTTATTTTCTCCTAAATTGTATACAAAAATAGGAGAAAAGTCAATCATTTAGGAGAAAATTTACACTTTTTCTCCTAAAAACAACCACTTTTTAGGAGAAAAACAAAAAAGTTAGGAGGTGTACCTAACTTGATTCTAATCTTCTAGTCCCAACAAATAATCTGTTGTTACTCCGAAAAATTGAGCTAATATCATTAACTGAGAAGCTTTGATATCCGCTTGAGAGTTTTCCCAACGACAAATTGATGAAGAGCCTATTTTTACTATATTTGCTAATGCTTGAATAGATAGCCTTTTTTCTAATCTCAGCTCTTTTAACCTTTCCGCAAATTTTTCCATATAATTTCCTTTTGTTAGAAAATTATATTCCATTATAGGGATAATTATTTGACTATCCCTAACTTGGGATATATAATTGTTATTAAAAAAGGATAAAAATTTTAAAAAGGAATTAACATGAACCCATACATCAATATTGATTACATAAAATTTCATATCAAAAAGTATAAATTATCCAAAAAGAATTTTTGCGAACTTTGTGATATAAGCTCAAAAGAATATGATAAACTTATGGCTAGAGATGATGATTTTGACATCACTCTTCTTATAAAAATCGCACAAGGTATGGGCGTTCACCCTTTGTGTCTGTTTGAATAAATTTAATTATATAACCCTCACCCTCCCCAAAAGGGAGGTTTTTTTTGTAGCCACCCTATTCTTTTGACAAAAAGGCTAAAAATATTTAATATATAATTAGATTTAGAGAGAAATAGAGGAGAGATAATGAAGAACAAAAAGTTAAAAATTGGGGTCATTGGGTCTGGTGCTGTGGGGTGCATAATTGCTACTAAGCTTAGCACTATGGCTTATGATGTAGAGTATGTTTATGATAGGATTTCTGACATTGTAATTGGCGGTATGCAAGAGATGAGTGTTATTAATGGAGAGAATTCCTTTTCTGCACTTGTTAAATGCGTACCTAATGATGAGAGTTTTTCTTCTAAGAAAGACATAATTATTCTTGCCTGCAAGTCTACTCATATGGAGAGGCACTGCAAGACTTTGAAAGAAAATTTGGCAGAAGAAGGATTTGTTGTAATGCTTAATAACTTGCTTGTTAGGAGTGAAGTTACCAAGTTTATTGACAAGAGCAAAATTGTAGGAATGTTTATCGAATGGAGCTGTGTTAGAAAAGACAATGATGAGGCAGAAATTATTAAGTCTGGGCCAACGATGTTTGGGGTCTACACACCTGACGCTAAGCCTTTGGCAGAATTTACTTGCAAACTCCTAGAGCCAGTCTCACACGCCCTACTAATTGAGAACTTTAACGAAGTAGTTTTGGGTCGAATTGTGCTTAACGCTAGCATATCTGTACTGGGAGCTTTGTCTGGTCTCAGGATTGGGGATTTCCTTAGCCTAAAGTATGGGAAGAAATTATTTGTGGAGCTAGTTAAGGAAGGATATTTTGCCTACTATCATATTGGGATTGTGCCAGTGGATTATGATAACAAACTGGACTATTCGCTATTCTGTGAGGACAGTTTTAGAGCAAGAAGATACCAGAAAAGTATTATATCTTTCTTGAAAAAATATAATGGAAAAACAACTTCCTCAATATTGCATGATATCCAGAACTGCAAAAGCGTGGAGATAGACTATTCGCTTGGGAAAATTATCGAAACTGGTGCAAAAAATAACATTGATTGCAAATTTAGTAAAAAAGTTTACAAAAAAATTAGCGAAATTGTAGCAAATAATGATACAATAAGACCAGAATTATTAGAAATTGTTTATAGAGAGGTAAAAGGAAAATGATAATTGACGAAATTAAGAAAGAAAATATGATTGCATTAAAGGAAAAGAATGCTAATGCTAGAACAATTTATTCCATAATTTCTAGCAAATATATGCAAGCAACAATTGAGGCAAGAGCCAAGAATGAGGAAATTGGTGATACTGAGATGGTTAAGATTATCCAAAAGACAATTAAAGAATTAACAGAAGAGGCAGAGAACTATAAGAAAGTTGGAAATGAAGAAGAGTACAATAATATCACTGCTCAAAAATCTTTGATTGAGAAGTATTTGCCACAGATGTTATCTGAAGAAGAGATTAGAAAGATAATAGATGGACTTGAGGACAAAACTGTTCCAAGTGTTATGAGACACTTCAAGACCAACTATAATGGCAAAGTAGAGATGAAGACTGTATCAGATGTTTTGAAGACTATGTAATGTTTAGTTATCCACAAAAGATAAAATTTTGTGGATAATTTTTTATTTTGCATATAAATTTTTTAAACTATTTGAAATGTTTTCCAGAAAAATAAAAACAAAGCTCAAAACTTAAAGATACTTTTTGCAAAGTTTTTCTTTCTAACATTTTACTTTGCAAAAAATTTTTTTAAAAAAAACTAATTAAATTTAAAATTTAATTAAATTTATACTTGAAACTTCGATAATTTTCTAGTATACTCTATAATAGATAGATATTGTGTATAAATATGCACATTTGTATATCTGACAGAAATATTTATAAAATTTTTCGCAAAACAGATATAACTTGAGTATTGATTGCATAGTAATAATTATACAAATTTCGACAAATATCGATTATATATATTCGCAAATTTAAGAAGTAGTTAAGGGGAAGGCCTATGGAGAAAAACATTTATTTTGAAGAAGCTAAATTATCTGTAACAAGTCTATTTGACTTGGAGTTTCCTTCTATGGCTAATAGCGATGTGGAGAAGTTAATTAATTTCTTCTATACCCTATCCACTTATGAGGAAGAGTCTGTCAAGATTAAGCCAGAGTTGTACATAACCAACAACATCAATACATTAACTAAGGTTATCCCTAACTGTTACAAACTTAGTATTTTCCATGATGTTGATGCAAGAAACTTCAAACAAAGAGCAAAGGCGATAATGTGCTTCTGCAAAAACGATTGGCAATTATATATTAACTTTGCAGAAGACTCTGTGGAATATGGACTTATTAAGGTACTTAGTAGTATCAAGGACGAATCTCTAAGTCAGTTGGCTTTTGACGAATACAAAGAGACTTTGCAAAACAAAATCTCACTAATTAACATAAATGTTGTTAGTGGTGGAATGATAGTATTAAACGGAATTAACGACAATAGAGTCAAGATTTCCTTTAATCTAAATGTGGCGGCAGAGTTTAACTGGGACGACAAGATTGCAGAATTCGTCAATGCTTGTACTAGCAAGATTAACACAAAGTCAGCTAGGAAACTTCAAGACATAAGAAACATATATACAAACGTTTTCCAGAAGTTATTTAAAGGCTTGCATGGAACAATTTGCTTAGTCGTGGACAAAGATTTTGTAGACTCCAAAGGTTTCTTAGAGGACGGCATTTGGTTACAAGAGCCGATTGAGTTTGCCAAACTTTTCTTGCAGAGCAAGAACTTTAACGAATTTAAACTAACAAGTTATGCCGACCTAATCACTACCATGCTTAACTATGACGGCATTACTGTTATTGACAATGCTGGAAGAGTTAGAGCATATAATGTATTTATAGAAAGTAACCAAAAGGCAAGTGAGAAGATAATAGGCGGTGCTAGAAAGAGAGCAGCCTATACCCTACTTAAATACAAAGACCCAAAATTTGTAGGTGTATACTTCCAAAGCCAAGATGGTGCTAATTTCTATGAAGAAAGTGAATATTATAAGAAAAGAATTAGAGAAAAAAATAAAAAGGATTAGAAAAGTTAAAGAATGAAGAAATTACGTGCATTTCTAAGCTCTAGGGGATTTAATTTGACCCTATCTATAATTTTGTCTGTGATTTTGTTTGTTTGCTTATTTATTTTTGTAAGCCCATATGCTTATCCACTGTTCTGCTTAGTTTCTGTAATACTATTTTTCTTTTATATAGTGTTCAAGAACACAAGCAGTAAGACAAACTTTATAATTTTGCTACTTAGTACAACCTTGCCATTACTAGCCCTTAGTATTTGGAAATATTCTAGCAATGTTAGAGGTAAGAAAAGAGTTAGAGTTAAGTGGAAAGAATTAACCAATCTAGACACAACATATACTGCTGAGCAAAATAGTGAAGTATTAGCAACTTTGTCTAAGAAGAGTGCTACAATCAACAAAACTTCTAAGTATCTAAATGCAACCTTAAATGCACCTGTATTTGAGAACAATTCTGCATATTTTATCAACACTGGTGAGAAGTATTTTGAAGAAGTATCAAAAAGTCTAAAGCAAGCAAAGAAATATATCTTTATAGAATGTAGCAAAATGCAAGACTGCAAAGTCTGGAAGAGTTTGTTTCAAATCTTGAAAGAAAAGACTTTCTCTGGAGTAGAAGTAAAACTTCTATATGATGACTATAACTCTATCAAAGCATTTAAGGACAAGAACACTTTTGCAAAACTATTTAATCACAAGATAGAAACCAAAGCATTTAACCCAATCAAATCTGGTGCTGGCAAACTTTCTACTTATAGAAATGAGAACAATACAATAATCATTGACGGCGAAGTTGCATATAGCGGTCAAATTGGCATAGACGACCATTTTGTCGATCAAATAAGTGTTGGAGAGGCTCCACACAAAAAAATTGCTAGTGCAGTTTGCATCACTGGTGAGGCAGTTATTAGTTTGACAAAGAACTTTGTAATTAATTGGAACTTGTTTTCTGACTCCAACTCCTTAGTTCTTGAGAAATATATTCCTAAATCTTTCCCAAGAATTAAGAATAAGAACTATATCCAACCTTTTGAGATAAATCCACTTATCAAAGAGCCGGTTTGTAAGAATATCCAGAATAATATTATTAACTGTGCAAGCGAAAGCTTATGGATAGTAACACCATATTTACTTATTGGAAGTGAGAGTTGTAATTCGCTTATCGCTTCTGCCAGATGTGGAGTAGATGTTAATATAATTGTTTGCAAAGAATATAAGGTTGCATGGAAAGATAACCTAAGCTACACTAACTATGGCTCTCTAATTAAAGAAGGCATTAAGATATATACAATAGACAATACTGAGCTTGAGACTCAAATAATTTTGGCAGATAATAGTAGCCTTCTTATTGGGGCGGGAAATATCGACAGCAGAAAGATGTATTCCCCATTCCAGACAGGAATCCTTATATACAGCGAAGAAATTGCGGAGAGTGCAAAATCTAGCATTGATGCCATTATGCCCTACTGCACACAACTAACTTACAAAAGTATCAAAAAAAGAAAATTTGTAAAGAAGCTAAAAGGCTCACTACTTAAGATTTTCTCCCCAATAATGTAGAAAAGAACTCTTAATTACAATAATTAAGAGTTCTTTTGTTTTGATATGTAGCTATAAATATAAATTTTGCTTTTCTAAAAAAATAATTTATCCTTCAATCTTTTCAAACCTTATTTGTGTTTTATAATTTTCTTCTTTAAAAACTATTATATTATTTTTGTTTATTTTAGCCTTAAACAATTCTTTAATAGACCAATAAACATAAACTTTTATATCTTCTAAATTTCTTAATTCTAGTTTATTTAAGTTAACCAGTTCTGGTTCTTTACAAAAACCAAAGTCATGATTTAAAACATAATCTTTACTATTCATTTAATATATTCTCCTTTTTTATTATTTATTCAATATTTATCTTTAGTGAATGTAGCCATTTAGGCTACATTTTTTGCTGTAATTTTTACTTTAGAACCATCTTTAAGAGTTATTATGATTTTATTATCCTTTTCTTGTATTTCATTAGATATCTCATTATTAAACACAGAAACTAATGAGTCAATAATAATATTATTTGCCATATAACTACAAGCCTCCTTTTAATTTTTCATTTTTTGCTTAATAAAACATATCTATTATACCTGTCAACTATCTGTAATGCAAGATTTTTAAGAGTTATTTTTGAGAAAATATACAGAGATATGATAGTTATTTTGTCGGAACTATTTTGTTGGGGTGTTTTATGAATGAATTTAAAGAAAGATTACAAGATTTATTAGTTGAAAATGATTTGAGTAGATTACAACTATCAAAAAGGATAGGAATTTCTTTTGAAACACTTAATGGATATTTCAATAAAGACTTTTATCCAGAGATTTCTGTCGCTGTAAAGATAGCAAACTATTTCAATTGCTCCCTTGACTACTTAATGGGATTATCACAAGACTTTAACAACCACGATAAAAACAATCTGTCATTTTGCGAAACGATAAAAAAATTAGTAAAAGAAAATAAGATATCAATAGAAAAACTTATGCATGCTCTTAATATGGGCGAAAGTAATTTTTATAGATGGCAAAGGGGAAATAATAAACCTGCCATGAGTTCTATAATAGCTATTGCAAAATATTTTGACATAAGTATAGATTATCTAATATATGAGTATATTTTGTTAGAAGAATAGTATCAAAAAAAAAGAAAAATGGTAAATTATATGAACATACTTGAAAGAATTAAAGAAATCAGAGAGTCAAAAAATATGTCTGTCTATGAGTTAGCAAAAAAATGTAACATTTCTAGAAATACAATTTATAGATGGTACACTCAAAATTTCACACCATCACTTGAATCTATACAGACTATATGTGAAAAAGGTTTTAATATATCTTTAGTTGAATTTTTTGCAGTAGACACAAATCTTATTCCTGCAACTGAAGAAACAAAGGAATTAATTAATATTTGGTCAACATTAACAGACACACAAAAACAAGCAGTTATGCAAATTCTTAAATCTTACAAAAAGAACTCTTAATTATAAAAAATTAAGAGTTCTTTTTTATAAATCTACTCATCATATTTTCTTTTTGTCTTAATTACAATTGGTTTGTTTATAAAGTATCTAACAAGAGGAATTAACCCAAAGAATAGTGCAAGAATTCCAATCGCACAAAGACCAATTGTTAAAAGCTGGTTCCAACCAAAGCCTGTCTCTGATTTAAAAGAATAGATAATTTCTCTACTCTCAATTCCATTAACTACACTTTTTACAGTTAGTATTGCATAACTTCCCGCTTTGATCTCAACTGAAGTTCCTTTTGTCCACTCCCCTGTATTTATCTTGTACCAAATCTCTGCATTTTGCTCATTTGAGGATAGAGTAATAACTGCATTTTTCTCTAATATATCTCCGGAATTAAAATCAATATTCTCTCCGTCAACCACCACAGCTACTTCTGGAGTTGTTGGCACGACCTCTATAATATATGCGTCATATTTGTCCACTAAGTAGGAAGAAATACTGGAAAGTGAGCTACCGTTACTATCTTCAAAATAAACTGAATATTTTCCAATAGGGAGATTTTGCAAAATCTCTTGCTTGGTCTGAACATCTTTGTTGGCAAGTGTTAATACAGCGTTGCCGTCAGTATTGTTGTAATCTTTAATAATTAGATTAATATTATCTTCAGCAAGCCCAAGTCCAGTAACATTAGTTATTGGATAATATACTAAATCTCCAACCTTGCCATATTTAGTAACTTTGCTATCATATCCAACTAGGCCTGCTTGAATATTGACTTTGTTATTGCCCAAGTCTTGTATTTGAGTAAGAGAATTGATTAGATATAGGTCAATTGTATAGTTTAATACTTCTTGTCTTTGGAAAGTAATCTTAGACAAATCTGTAAAGTTGTTTTTGCTCAAATCCACGCTTGCAGACTTATCTTCCGTCCTAATCATCTTCAAATCCAATTCAGTTAGTTTATTGTTACTAGCAATTAGCACTTTAAGATTTGTTAATGCAGATAAGTTAGCTGACTCTATATAGTTATTAGATATATTTAGTTCTATAATAAAGGATAAAGAAGATAGGCTGTCTCTTCCAATTGAACCAATACTATTATTAGACAAATCTACTTTAGTTAGATTAAGTGCGCCACTAAAGTCGATAAGTTCTAGGCCTAAGATAGATACAATGCCATTTTTGCTTCCACCAGTTCCACTCAAATCAAGTACACCGTCATATTTTGAGAAATCCACGCCGTTAAACATATTCTTTCTAACTGAGCCAAGTCTTGATGTGATTAGACTTCCGTCTTCCCCTCTAATTGGCAAATTATAATAATCGTTATATATTTGAAGAAGAGATTTGTATAACTGTGAATCAGCAATTTCATCATCGCCAATAACTCTTCCCAAAGAATACTCATCAGGTGGAGTAATTGTTTCAGTCTCATTATTTTCCGCAAAAACAACAGTTGGCGAAATAAACGCAACTATTATAAGAGCTAGAATTATTAAAATTGGATATAATATTTTTTTTCTCATAGTTATATTTTATTAAAAATTTAAGTTATTGTAAAGAAATAATAAGTTCAATGATAATTTAAAAAAAATTAATCTTCCTTTTTTATTTTCTCTCAAAGTAATTCTTATTATGTAATTATTCCAAAAACAAAAAATGGTTTTTTTATGATAAAAAAATGTATTTTGATAGTTTGGAAAAATATTGTAAGTGGTGTATACTAAAAGTACATATATTTAATTTAAGGGTTATATTATGGAAACTTTTAAGAAAGTTCTCAAATGGATTGCAATATCGCTTGCAATAATTGCAGGCATTGTAGTTTTAATCATAATACTTATGATGATTTTTCCTGGCTTTAAAATATTTGGATACAGATTTGTCGCAAACAAAACCACTGAGGGCACTGAGCAGACATATTTTGTGGATACTGCAATTGAATATTATATTGTTGCTAACACTGATGTCTTTGATATCAATATCACAGAGAATGAAACTTTAGATGAACTGAAATTTTCTTATGTAGACAAGAAATGGGGCTTTGCTAAGGCTATCAATACAAGTCTTTCTCTCAAGATTGATGATGAGAAGAATATTATTGAAGCAAGAATGCTTGAGACTACAGGTCTTGTGACTGGTACTGGAAGCCTAAACATCTCTATCCCAAAAGACTTTGCCTGCCATGTTAATCTTAACACTAACGATGGAAATATCAGTGTTAACAAAGAACATTTGCTTAGTCTTAACACTAACCTAACTGACGGTAAACTCACTTGGCAAGCAGAAAATCGCTACTATTTTTCAGAGAAAGAATATTCTTTGATAGAAGAAGAAATTAAACTCATTAAAGAGGCAGAAGAAGCAGAGAAAGAATCTAATTCTTCTACAAATCCAGCAAATTATATAGAAATTGAAAGAAATATTAATCCTTTTGACAATTCAGAAGAAACTCTTAATACTGAGGAAGATACCGGAGAGGATGATGCTTCTGGCGACACTAACACTCCTGACAATGAAAGAACAGATGATTCAGCCGATACTGAGGTTGAAGAAGATTTCAATGTTTCAATATATTACGATTTAATAGATAAGATAATGTCGGGAGTTGCCAAAATAGAGAAATTTAATATAGATGAAAATAAATATGTTAAAGTAACCATTCCTGTTGAAGAGATTACTATTAGAAGTGTCAATATAATTTGTAATAATGCAAGTTTAGATTTTGGTTGTTTTGAAATGATTAATATTGATAACAATTTCAAAATTAAAGCTAATTATCTAAATATTAAATTAGATAAATTAATTGCAACCAAATTGGATTTCCAAAGTAAACAAATTAATTTGGACATTTCCGCACTGGGCTGTATTGAAGAAATCAATGTCCTATCAGAATATGGCAAAATTAACTTGGGTGGAATCATATCTAATGAGACGGCTTCATTTGTCACAGACAGAGCAGACATAATTATTAACGAAATTGCTTGTACAACTCATATTAATACTAACTCTGGCAACGTTACAATTACAGATTCGACTGGGGACATTGTCGCAACAACTGTTAGTGGCAAAATTCATGTTATAAAGACAAGTGGCGATATTGTTGCACAAACAAAAACTGGCAATATTGAATTAGACAAATATTATAGCAATGCAAGAATAACTACCAAGACTGGCAATATAACCGCCCATAGTTATAGCGATGAAGATAGTACAATAAACACAGAAATCATACAAGATAGCGGAAACATTGATGTTGTGACTGAGAACAACAAAATTTCTATTACTAGCAACAAAGGAAGCAAAATCAACGCAACTATTAGAAATATGTGTGAGAACAACCTTATCAACCACTCAGTAATAAATGCGAACGGTACAAGTAATATATACATTATGATTGCTGACAAACCATTTAAGGTTAGAGCTGTAGGCAAAGTTTCTGGCGAACTTGCTACTAACATTATTATGAGTTCTAATGATAACTATGTATATTATATCCCAAGCGGATATCAAGACAACCCAACTGATGTCGCTAGTATTAACTGCGAAGGTGGAACTATTATATTTGACAGCTTGTATGAATAGAAAAAAAATTCTTAAAAAAGGTTTAGGCAATTTGAAACTAGCGAAATAAAGTTGTAGAAAAGACACTATGTTAGAACAACATAGTGCCTTTATATATTTAAAATATGCAGTAGTTATATCATTTAATTAATTTAAAATTAAACTTTATATCCTT
>CAYSUG010000012.1:0-2381 GCA_964434145.1 uncultured Christensenella sp.
AAGTCTGTATATAGACCAGCCTTTTTCTATTCTTAATTTGTCTATTTTTTCTAATATATCCATATGTATATATTATACTACCCATTTGTAATAAAATATAACCCAAATGTATTGACAATACTACACATATGTGATATCCTTTTCTTGAAGCAAATGTATGTATATAACTACATGGATAGTTTGCAAATAGTAATATACGTTGAGTACTAATGAAAAGGGAGAATTTTATGACAGATAATATTATAACTGAATTGATTGAGGAGTTAAAAAAATCGAATTTTAAAGATTCCAAAATTATTGGAAAGTTTTTAAAAGCAATTACTGAAAAAAGACAAGAAACAAAATTAAAACGTGCGTTAAAAATGCAAGGTTATAGCAATGATATAAAGAAAATTTTTGGAAGTCTTGCTGCAACAAATAGAATGAAAAAGGATCCAAAAACTGGGATGGTTGATTATGTGCCACTAACATCCGAAGATTTGATGAATGAGCGTAATAAAAGGCTGGCAACATTAAATCATTTGTATGAAACTAAGCAAATATCTGAAACCGACTTTGCGAATAATGTTGTGAAATTAAGAAGAACTTATCAAGAATTAGTGCAAGAAACTGCCTTAAAGGAGATTGACACTGTTTTAAAAGATCCAACAATTCCAAAAGACGAGAAAAATGTTAGGTTAGAATATTATGAGGAAATAGAAAAGGGTAACTTTTACTTTTCATATGATAGAAAAATAAATCCTTTAGCTAGTGATGCAGGTAAGGCATTAATGGATGCAAAAAAAATATTAGAAAAACATAATGTGAAAAATTTTGAAGGAGAAATAGGTGCCTTAGAAAATGAAATAGAGAACAATAATAATATTTTATGGGACATTGACTATCGTGTTGGACACTCTATGCTACAAGATGAAATTGATGGCAAAATATCTGTTTTTATGACGAATAGTGATTTTGCCGCTAAAAGGCTTGCAATGTTCCAGGATTTTAAAGAGACTAAAATGTATGAAGATATTAAGAATGACCCATATGATAGAAAGGAAGAACGTTTAATTCGTGATTTTGAGCATTTTTATTCAAATCATATTTATGATAGAGAATATGATATCAGCGCTACAATCTTAAAAAATAATTCAGAAAATTATGAAGTTCATGAGTTAAAAACAAAAGAAGATTTGGACAATGACAAGGCTATGGCAGAGGAGATGTACTCACAGTATCCATCTCGCAGAGAAATAGTCAAAGATGGAGATACTTTTTATCAAAAAAGAATTTTTGAAGACCCAGATATTCAAGCAGAATATGATTCGTTTATGGAATTAAACAAAAGACAACAGGAAGTTGTTGCTAACTACGAAAAAGGAAAATCTGCAACAAGAATCAAGTCACAAACAGTCGCAGAAAATATAAATGATAAAGAAATGACAAGTTAAATATATAGTTGTATTTTGTAAATTTGAATCTTTATGATATAATCAATGTTGAGGTTTATTGATTATGAAATACAAAATATTTGAAGCTGATGAAGAGAAAGGATATAATTTTTCGTTTATATTGGTTACACCTGATAGAGTTGAGAGTGGGTCCAAGATACTTGTAGAAGGGGCTAATTCTGAAGATTATGAGGATGAAGGACAGCAATCTTATGAGGCTCAGGTGAGATTTGCAGAAAAATATGCAAAGTGGTTAACAACAGAGCAAGATGGATCTGAATTTAATAGGGCGTATTTGTATCAACAGTTAAATTGTCCTGTAGTTATTCCTATAATAGAAAGATGTGATAATGAACATCAAGGCGAGTTTTATACACAAATGTTAGGCAGAAATGTGGTTAAGCAAAAATCTGGGAAATTTGCGAATCTATCGGGGCAAGTTGTTAATATGGTTAATTATGTGAAAAGTGAGTATCAAAAAAGAGGTATAGAGATGCAAGAGAAAAATGGCTTAGTAGGATTCTCTGCATCAGGTGTTTTTGCTAGTAGGATGATGTTGGCAGAGCCAGAGAGTTTCGATACTTGTCTATCTATTTGTTCCAATGCTGTTCAACCATTACCAGTAGAGAAGATAACAAAAAAATCCAAAGAAGAAATATCTTTGCCATATCCATTGGGCACAGCTGATTATGAGGAATTGTTTGGAAAGAAATTTGATATGGATTCATATAGGAAAGCAAAACAACTATATATTGTAGGTAAAGATGAACCTAATGAAGACTATGATATAGCTAAGAAAGATAGACTCCATGATAAAGAAACTCAAGACTTGTATATGAGAGTGTATGGGGACTGTGGGATTCAAGAAAGGCAAAATAAAATTGCTAGCTTTATGCAAAACAGAGGTATGGATAATGTATCTTGCATTGTATCAGAAGGTGACGCAGC
>CAYSUG010000012.1:2391-30779 GCA_964434145.1 uncultured Christensenella sp.
GGTGGTCATACCCCAAAAGGCAAAGGAAGAGATATAAGTGATTTTGTTAATTTCGTTATGGGGAAGGAAAAAGAAATAGAATAATTAATTCTAAAAGCTAAATAAATACTTTAAATATTAAATCAATAAAAATATAAAATAGATTGAATAACGAAATGTCAATGGATATGACAGAAGATTTGTTTTAATAAGGGGGCTAATATAAAAAATATAGTATATCATGGCAGTAGTAAGCCAGGATTAAAAAGATTAGAACCATTTGAGTGTAAGCATGGCAAACCATATGTTTATGCAACAAAAGACTATTTGGTGGTGTTGCATTTTGCGGCAAAAGGTCAAGGACAATTTGATGGCTGGGTAGAGGATGATGAAAATGGTATTCCAACATTTTTCGAGGCTAGACCAAATGGATTTAAGGAACGATATTGGGGACAAAAGAGTTATTGTTATATGCTCCTAGCAGATACATTTACTTGTGCAACAGGAGATGAGTACGAGGTTGTTAGCGAAGTTCCTGTTGATGTAGTTGGTGTTAAAGAAATTAAAAATATTGGAAAAGAGTATGAGAAATTAATCAAAGAAGGCAAATTCAAAGTTGTAGAATACAATACATCTAATAAGAATACAGAGGATATATGCAATAAAAGAGCATTAAAACAGTTAATTGATAGAGGGTACTTTGAAGGCAAAAACTTTAGACAAAGACAATGGGTTAGTGAACATTATAAAGATATAATAGATGATTATACAAAAAATAAAGCAAATTAATTTTTTGCTTTATTTTTTGTAATCAGAATGATTTGTATTGTATTCTAATCTATATCCTAACATACAGTTGTTTTATTCAATATTTACTTCTCGTTTCACTATTTTGATTTAGTAGGGGGGAAAATGGGTGCAAAAAAGCAAAGCATTGTGATATAATGGACAAAAAAAGGAGAAATGTATGGCAAAAAACACTATATTTAGATTCTATGTAGAACTAGTTGGATACAAGCCAAAGATGTGGAGAAGATTAGAGGTGAGTGACAAGGTTAGTCTTGCTAGGCTGGGGTATATATTGATAACCATTTTTGAGATGAAGGCAAATCATAGCTTCGAATTTAGCATCAATATGTTCGAAGATTACTTCGCTATTGCAAGGTTTAGTGATGAAGAAGAGTGGGAAGAAAGTAGCGATAAAGTAAGATATTATGAAATCACAAATTATAGAATAAAAGACTTTTTGGGAAAGGATACCAAGGATATATCCTTCATGTATGACTTTGGCGACAGCTGGGAGCTGAAATTGAAAGTCGAGGAAATCTATGAGGTGGACTCAATAAAAGACTACCCAAGGGTTATAGAAGGGGAAGGCTTTGGAATCATAGAAGATTGCGGTGGTGTATATGGCCTAATGGATATGCTGGAAATATTCCAGACAAAAAGTGATGGCTACGAAGAGTATGCCGACTGGCTAGGGATGGATGAGCTTGACCTATCACAGTTTGACATTGACGATATGAATTTTAGATTGAAGAAATTGCCAAGAATATTCTGCGATATCTATGAATACGGCATGACACCAACACAACGCTCAATAGACATATTAGAGAGACGATATTTGGATAAATAAATTTAGTTATTGTTATTTAGTACAATTGCACTCTTGTGTATAAGTTTTTTCTTGCATGCTAAGTTTTATTGTTATTTTGCTTTAAAATTAGATTGTTATCGACAACTTTGTATTTAGTGGCTTTTATTGTTGTAAAGATGATGAATGCTAATATACCTCCGGTTAATTGTCCTATCTCCGTGCAATAAGGTGAGACTATTACCAAAGATAGTATGGTTCTTAATCCTTTTAGAAAAAGTGTTATAGAAGTATTTAGTGTGGCAGAGTAATTTAGCTGAGTATATGTCGACAAAATTATTTTGTATGGATGTAATAGCATGTCTACTACCTGAAATGCAAGATAAATTAATGCAATATGCAGGACTACTCCATTAATTAAAGAAAATGTTATACTCATTGCTATGCTAGAAATTGCTATTACTGCAGCATATATATTCGCTGATTTGATATGCTGCTTATAATCTAACCTATTTTTTGCAATATCAATTTTTGTAACTGTTGGGATAGCACTTATCATATCCCATTGTGTATCTGTACATAGATTGATAACATTGAGTGCAAGCAAATATTCTGTTCCCATAGAAAATGCTGTCTTGTAGCCAAATAAATAGACTATTAACATCATTGTTGCAGATACGATATTGGCAGATTCATACTTGAAGTTCTTAAAGAAAGTAAAATCAATTTTGAATTTTTCAAATTGCCAAACATACAAGTAAATTATATAAATAAGCAATACACCAAGAGTTATAAGTAATGCAATTAAAGTATGTGGTATTATTAAACTAGAAATGATTAAAACTGCAAATGTAGTTAAATTAAAAGCGAATAAATGAATATTTGCGGTTTTTTCTTTATCTTCAAAATATAATTTCTCAATTATAAATGAGAATAGTGTTTGCAAGAATAGTAACACGATTCCATAAATTACATAAATTCTATAGAATTCCACATCTTGCCCAAAGAAAGCTATGTATTTATCCACAAATATTAGTGGTATAGCAAAGATTAAAGCAGAAAATATTGTTCCCCAGAATATGCCATTCCACACAGAATTTGGGTCGTTTTCTTTTTCTTTGCGAATATTTGCACCAGAGCCAAATAAATATTTTAAGATTGACCATATAAATTGTATCGCATATGTAATTGAGAAAACATTTGCAATACGATTATCTCCAAGAACATAGGAAAGAACTATCCACGATAAAATCGGGATAATTGAATATATAACTAATCCGCTTCCTATTCTAAATAATCTTTTCATTAGTTCTCCAATACAATTTGGTTATAAATAGTTTTCATATATTTTTTGTTCAACACTTGTTTTTCGCCTAGTTCTACTAAATCAGTAAATACTTTTGTGAAAAATGCTTTCATATTGTCATTTGTTTGTATATAAGATCCCCATTTCACCCAATGATTTAAAACCATTTCAGGCTTATACTCTTTGCCTTTATAACACTTTGTGGCGGCAATTTTATCACAAACACACTCAACAGCATATTTGTATGGTATATTCATTTGAATTTCGTTCTCTCTATCATACCAATATTCAATATGGTGTTTGTTTCTATTCTTGTGATGTATCCAAGCATTTGAATATCCGTTTTGCCTTCTACACTCTGCTATTGGAGAGTGATGACCAGTATAATATTTTACACTTTCCCAAAACTCAATTCTGCTAAACTTTGATAAGTCGTGAGTCAGTCCTCGCCAGAAAAGTCCGCACTTGCAACATAGCTTAAAAACTTGATGTCTATGTTTTGTTATCAATCCTAAATGTTTAAAAAATTTAGCCATAGTTTTTTCCTTTAAAGTGCTTCTAAAATTCTTTTTTTAAATGATATTCAATAGTCCCTGGTGGACAATTATTTATTTCGCCAAATACTACAAATCCATTTTTCTCATAAAATCCCTTCGCTTGGAAATCCCAAGTTTCGGTTCGTATTCCAGAGAGATTGTTCGCTTTAACATATTCATCTATCTGTTTTAACAATTTTGTTCCGATACCTTGGTCTCTATAATTTTCATTAACATACATCAAATCCAAGTAATACCAGTTATATTGTTCGTATCCAATAGCTCCACCAATTAGATTATCTTTATCAAATGCCAAAAAATTGGATTGTTTGCACGACGATAAATTAATATTTTTAGTAAGATTTTCTCTCAACCACTTACTCTTGCTTCTATTATTTTCTCTTAATTTACTATGAATAATATCCTTGTATTTTCGATTACTATCATTCTTTATAGTTATCATTTTAACCTCTTAACCATTTGTAATATCCCATTTTAATAAATGACCTTCGAAATATCTGTACTAAAACAATATTTTTCATAAATTTTTACTCTTTACAAATTAAAACATTTAATCTCTGCATTGTTAAAATTTTTCGAATGCTTATCGTTATTAAAATCAACTTCTATATTATTAAAAATATCTGCGATAAAACTAGCATTTACATTATGGGTTATAATCAACACATTGTCATATTTTTTATTTTGTTTTAAATCTTTTACAAAGTTTTCAACTCTTTTATAAACACTTTGAAAAGATTCCATACCGCATTTTTTATCACGTGCAAATTTCTGTTTCTTTTCTTCATCAGTAAGATTAAATTTACTTTTACCTGTAAAAATTCCTTGATTTATTTCAATAAGCCTTTCATCTTTAACTATTGGAGTGTTGTGATATTTATTTATTATATTAGAGGTTTGAATTGTTCTCATAAGGGGAGAACTAAATATAACATCAAATTTTGTATCTTTATATTTCTTCGCCACTTCTTCAACCAAAAGTTTGCCATTTTTACTTAATCTATTTTGTGATCTCCCTTGAGTGATTCTCTTTTCATTCCACACAGTAGTTCCGTGTCGCATTACATATACTTTCATATTATATTACAATCCTTTATTATTAAAATTTTAATGCAAAATACTTAAACCTTAATACGTCATAATAGTTGTTAGAGCTAAAAGAAATTGTGTAGTCGTCAACTAACTTTGTGTTAGGGTAATAGCTCATGGCAAACGCATATTTATGTTCACTAAAACGAATTTCCATTGTTATTTCATTAGGAATTTCCATTTTTTCAAAATTTCCTGCATTTAGTCTATTTTCAACTCTATTTTTAATCTGCTCACTAATTTGATTTGAAGAAAGTAAGCTAATTGTTGCATTCTCAATGCCTTTTATTGTGCTTAAAGTACTAATTGTTGGATAGTTTTTATTTATATGCTTACAAAGATCTTCATCACCTGAAACAAATACGACCGGAACATTATGATAAGAGCAGGTCAGTCCATATATATCAAACTCTGACACATATTCTCCGTTAATTTTTATCCAAGATACAATGTCTGAGTTTATTGTATGACTTAATGGATTTTTGTTAGAGTGTGCACCAATGTGATAGCCAATAAACATAGCGCAATCAAAAGTATTATCAATACACTCAACCATACTTTCTGGGGTCTCCGCCCAGCCACGAATTAACCTTACATTATCTGGCAGTCTATCTGGTATTATATTCCTTGCTTTCCAGTGTGCGTCTCTTACCCAAATCTCCGCATTTTTGTCAAAATTATTGATTGCCTCACAAGCAGCAACAACTTCTTTTGTCATCTCTTCCGCAAAATATTTGTAGTCTTCTTTTTTCTTATCAACCTCGTCCCAATGATTAACATAAGCTAATCCTTCCATATCTACACTAATGTATACTTTCATTTTGTTTTCCTCCTAAATCAATTTTTCCTTTTTGAGTATATCTTCCAAAAATTCACCACTTTTTAAATATAAAATTTTTATTGGCTTATAGTCCTTTAATTTTTCATTCCAAAGTTTTATATTTTTAATCATTTTTTCTGTAAACACTTCGTTGTTTCCACGAGAATAACATCTCTCAGCATATTCATTTTCTAGTCCTTGTTCTGGAAATGCGATATAATATGGAATTTGATTATTTTCATAGAATTTAAGTAAATCCCAGTGCATAGATGTTAAAACTACATCATAACACTTTCTCGCTTCAACTATTGCTTTATAATAATTTTGTGGCCACTCTGGATTTGCTGGTCTAATAGTAGTGCCTTTTCGTTTTTCAACATCTATATTTTCAAAACCCTCGTTTATGTGCTTATAATAACCACTTTCCATATCAATTATGTTGACATAGTTTTCTCCAAGCCAAGATTTTCCAATAGCACCAAACCCAGCAATAACAATTCCTTTGGGATTTTTATTTTTATAGTAATTTTTAATGTTGTTTAATGTTTCTAGAACTTGTTTTCTATCAGATTCCTTTTCTTTTTCAGACAAATTTTCATAATCTGTTTTAATTTGTCTTTTCCATCTATCAACTTTATCTTTTGGAA
Organism: uncultured Christensenella sp.; assembly: GCA_964434145.1. Classification (GTDB taxonomy): domain Bacteria; phylum Bacillota; class Clostridia; order Christensenellales; family UBA1242; genus UBA11490. The sequence goes on from CAYSUG010000012.1 coordinate 8,384, forward strand.
TAGTAAGTGAGCCATCTTGATTTTCTATGCAACAAGAGTGCAGATATTTCTGCCATTTTGCCCATCTTTGATGTTCTTTTGAAGATAGTAATTCAATTAAATCTTTGTCATTATTCATTTGTCAACTCTCTTATTTTTTCATATAGATTTTTCCAACTTGTTGCAAAAGGTAAATCTTCAACTTCTTTACGATTATATTTAGTAAACATAAGCATACAATTAACGCCATTTGCTCTCATTTTTTTACATTGACCTGCGCGGTCATCAATCATAATATCAATATTATTTTCTTTACACTCTTTTGTTTTGTCTGGTGCATTAGATAATATAAGTTTTGTATAGTTTATATTGTTCTTTTTAAGCCAATCAAGAGTGGTCTGCTCTGGATTTTGATAATGTGGATATGCTCTGTGTGAGATAAGGAAAAGTTTATGACCATCTTCTAGTAGTTTATCCATATACTTTTTGCAATTTCTTCTAGGTTTTAAGTCCTTTGCAATTCGTTCCATATTGTTATTATAAAACTCATCAACTTCATCTTGCGACCAATCAAACATTCCGTGATTTATATGTCTTGCTTTTTTATTGATAATGCCAGTATTTCTTTTTATTTTATCTTCCAACAAAAATTCTTTTAATATATCGTTATCAAAAGCTGTTATAACATTGTCAATATCTAATCCAATATTTAATTTTCTCATTAGTTCTCCGTTTTTATATAATCATAACAAGCTTTTTTGAAGTCAAATAAAAACTTGTTTAATGTTTCTTTGCTCAAGTGTGGTAAACACATATTTGGATTAGAGTCTGCCATTTCTAACATTATTAAAGAATCGTCTTCTAATTTTAAGAAATCAATTCTTCCAAAACTACAACTTAAATTATTTAGTTTTATAAATTTCAATGCCATTTCAATATCTTTAGCTTCTGGTTTTACTTCTTTTGGCGTTGGATAATCTGGCCACTTTGAAGGCGTATATTCTAGCGCATATTCAAATTTATCATTTACAAAATACATTTGCACTTCAGATTTTATATCTAGTTTTGGTTGCAATATTTCATTTTTAAGTTTAATTTTATTAACATCGCAGAAATCAATAAACAGCATATCAAAACCATCATAGCCGATAATCGGTTTTTTAACATACTTTTCAGTTCTTGGCAAAAGATTTAAGTCGTTTATGTTGTCGATTGTAGGGACAACGTTGTAGCCCTGTTTAAATAAATCAACAAGTATTTTTTGCCACGTTTTCTAAAATTTAATTTACCATCAAGAGAATTTACAATTTTTGTTTTTGATTTTTGAACTCTCTCAAAAAATTGTTCTTCTTGTGTAAAGTAATTTTTATAGGTTTCTTCATTTAAGTCCCAAGCATTTTTTAAAATAAGCAAATTATAATTGCATTCATAGCCTTCAATTAAAGGAAAGTCTAGTAAGTCAACATGATGGCCATCTTCGGCAAAAGATTTAGCAAGAATATAATCTTCCTTTGTGCAACATTCTTTAAAACTTGTAATTATTCCTATTCTCATCATTCATTTTCCTTTTTTAGCAATTTGTAGTGTTCATTTAAGCCTAAATATCTATTGTTCCAAGGCACATATTTGGCGTTTGGTTTGAATGTTCCAATGCTTTTTACAGAGGTCGTACAGTGGGTATAGTTACCGATTATTCCAGCACCAGCCTCACATATTACATTTCTTACAACCTCAACATCTTCCAGTGGTGTTGTCACAAAGATTTTTACTTTTTTTACATCAATATTCATATATATTTCTCCTTTATTTCAGATAAAAAGTTTTCATATCAATATCTTCGGCACCGTAAGTTGCAATAGTTTTTTGCATACTTTCATTTTCGTTGCCAACAAGCATAGTTATAAAATTCACATTATCCATATTCTTTATATGTGATAATATTTCTTTTAAAACACCTTTCTTTCTTTGCTCTGGCTTTACAAAGACATTCGATAGATATATGCCTTGGCCTTTGTTTGCCCAATAGACATAAGAATACAAACAAAAAGCAATTTGTTCTTTTTTTTCTTCCGCAATCAAACAAAATGCTTTTGGGTTATCACTTAATATATCTTTTTCAAAATTGACAGACAACTGGCTTTGTGTCGTGATGCCAGAAATTTGATTGACGCTATCATTAGAAGATATAACAAAATTTTTATCTGTGGCAGTAGCATTCCTAATTATCATATTTACACCTTGTTTATTGTTGTGAAATTTCGTTTATTAAACTTATGGTATTATATCACAACTGCAGGTAATGTTTTATTAAAAAAGTATTAAATATAGAAATTTGCAAAAAAAGCAAGTGAATAAACCACTCGCTTCCTATATTGTCCTTTCTTCCATGTTTTCCGGATCAATTGTTCTCTCTGGTTCGCGTACTCTCTCCATGTTCTCTATTGCACCCAGATAATGTGCTATTGATTTCTCAATCCCTGGCATTTGCTGGTCAGTGTACTTGCCAGCCTCTACATTCATTATTAGCTTAGTAGCTTGCTTGCATAACTCTTCTGCATCATATCTAACTAATGTCTCATGTACTTCCCATTCAGCTGAGTCTTGGAACATTTCGCGTAGCAATTCTTTTTCTCCGTCTGTAAAGAAACACTCCCTTACGTGTGCAATCTTTGCACTCATATTATTCCCAATTGTTGCCATATTGTCCTCCAGTAATCTTTAGTAAGTAGAGTATATCACGGAATTTAAAAATTGCAAGGGTGAGGATATTTTTTTTGCAAAAAATATTTAGAAAATTTTATATATTTTTATTAATTTAGTAATTATCTGTATCCGGAAGGTGGTGCAAGACCTCACATATATGCGAGAGAAAAAGAATGGAAAAGTTTTAAAAAAATCACTAGATTTCTAGTGATTTTTTTGTTTGCGTATTACTTCTTTTTCTTTTCTACCTTAGCGGCTTCGTATCTGGCGTTAGCTGCCTCTATTCTGACATTAGCTTCAGCGATCTCTGCTGCTTGCTCTTCTCTCAATCTAGCTGTTCTCTCTGCTGGGCTTAGGTGTGCATCATCCCAAGATTGCTTTGCTTGAGCTTTTGCTCTCTTCCATGTATTGCTGCCTCTATTTTCTTCGAAGTTAGCCCTTGCCTCTGCCTTAGCTGCTGCAAAGTTGGCCTTGTCTACTTCATGTTGTGCTTTGGCATTTTCGCCCATTTCTCTAAATGCTTTTTTCAAAAAATTTTCTTTTTTCTCTGTCATGATATTAATCTCCATGGTTATTTGTTTAATAATTCATTACTTTTTGCAATAATCTCTTCAGAATATTTTGCCTTTCTTTTTGATAGCATACGTTGGAATAGCGGATAGGTGGTAGATACCATTGCTATGCCTAGTATTCCTATAACAATGCCTAGTGGCATTAAATTACCGATAACCTTCATAGCTAGGCACATTCCAGTTCCTAGAACCAAAGCTCCAATTGAGCCATATGTATAGCCGAAAATTCTTGCAGGATTCTTTACCTTTTTATCCAACTTTTTTAGTTCATCTAACTTAGTTGGTTCGTTAGATTTGTTTGTGTAGCTTTCTTTTAAATTTTCTACATACTTTTTTTCAGCATCGTTTGACATATTTTTTCCTCCATCATTTTTAATACTCATATTATATGATGTGTTTTTTGCCAAACTATTTAAAATATATATTAGTATTGTAAGTTGTTTGTAAAAGATTTGTAAATATGAATTTTTTACATAAATGGAGATATTAGTTTGAATAGTCCTGCCAATATTCTGTATAATACTCTATTTCTCTTTCTATTCTTGCTGGTAATCAATTCACAGTGATTGATTGTGTTAACAAAGTCTTTAGTTATGTCTTCTATAGTGGACTTCTCATTAGTCAGTATAGCACTTTCAAATTGCTGATTAAAACTTCTCAAGTCCATGTTAATAGAGCCAACAATGGCAGAATTCTCTGTCAATACAATTTTGCTATGAACAAAGCTATGAGTCATGGTATATATCTTAATGCCATATTCCATCAATTTCTCAGCATTATTTCTAGATACTATATATACAAACTTCTTGTCTGCAACATCTGGCAAAATTATCCTTACATCTACGCAAGATTTTGCTTTGTTAATGAGAAGGTTGGTTATAGTCTCGTCTGGGATAAAGTAGGGGGTCATGATATACAATATTTCTTTTGCATTAGATATCTCATTGGCATACATATTCTGGGCAATGCTATGTGGATAATTAGGACCACTGACAAATGGCACTACAACTCCGTCACTCTTGCACTCTTCGGCCTTGCCAATGAAATGTTTATAATTAATATTCTCATTAGTAATGAATTGCCATTGGGTCAGGAATGCAATAGTCAGATTGTCTACAGCACTGCCTACGACCTTGATACCCGTATCCTTCCAGTAGCCGTGCATCCTCTTCTCATTAATATATTCGTCGGCTAGGTTAGCACCGCCTGTGTAGGCAATTCGTCCATCAATGCACACAATCTTCCTGTGATCTCTTAGATTCAGTGCAATATTGATTATTGGCACCAGTCTATTGAATGTAACTAACTTGATTCCGGCAGCACGCATTAACTTCTTTGTACGCCTCTTTAGGGTCTTGTGCGAGCCCATGTCGTCGTATATTATCCTTACATCTACACCGCTCTTTGCCTTGTCTATCAATATGTCTAAGAATCTGGATAGTAGCACGCCGTCGGATATAATAAAATATTCCATGAATATATAATCATTAGCCGTCCTTATGTCATCTAGAATTGCATCATATAGTTTTGTCCCAGAAGGGTAGAATGTGGTCTTGCTAGAAGTGTGTGCGGCGAACTTTCCTACAGAGTATAGATATTCACAATTATTCCGCATTTCTGTGGATGATACTTTGGTTAAATCCGCTTTATTCTGCAGTTTTGCTGTAGTTTGCATAATTTTGGAATATTTCTTATTGGTCTTGTGCATTAGTATTCGCTTGTCTGACATAAAGTAGAATATGTAGCCAAAGCTAAAACATATCAAGAGAAAGAACACCCATGTAGCTTTGGCTTGTCCATGATAATCGCTGGATAGGCAATGTATACAAGTACCTAATGTGATAGCAATAGATAGCAATGCATACCATTGGAATATGTAGAAGAAATATAGATATGAGGTTAGTAACGCTGCCATTTGTAGAACTATTAACAAGAATACGGTTAGTGTCTTCAGTACTCCTAGGCCATTGGACTCTGTTCGTATCTTTATGGCATAGATATGATCGCTCTGTTTTATCTTAGGTATTGCTCTCATCGTGGTGTCCTCCGCTCAAATTCTTGACGTTGTTACATATTATATCCAGCTCTCGCTCCAATATATGTTTCTTGACTAGGCATTGTGCATTCTCTTTCTTGTACAGCCTAGGCAGCATGATTACCTCAATGATCAGTCCAATAATGCCAATTGATAGCATGATTATGGATATAACGATGTTATAATCTAACAACAACCTGCATAGATTTAGTATACTAATAATAATTACTGCTAAGGCAGCCACGCCTAGGCATAGTCCTATTGCCGTTGTCTTGGCATGCTTGTTACGCTCAATCTTGGCAATAGCATTAAGCCTTTCTTCCATATACACTTGCATTAGCTGCAATTCATCCTTACTATCTATTTTGTGTGGACGCAAAAGAGTGATATCTACAATATCTTCATATTGGGCGTTGTCGCTACTCTCTATCACATCCCAGCCAAATATTTTGTATCTAGATATTATTTCATCCATTTTGCATTTCTTAACATATAGTTGCAATGTATCATAATTGTTATAATCATTTTGTTTCATCATTCAATAACTCGTCACTTATTCTAATAATTTCGCTTGCGTATTTTTTTTTCAAATGCTGGGAGGTGTTGGAGTATAGTGCATAAGTAAATAGCATAGGGATTATACCTATAATACTGATTATTGTACCCCATAGCCACATATTCCATTCCAGCATCATAGTCAGCCCTAGTCCAAATATTAACGCGGCTATTATGCCAATTGCTAGTGCCAATATTGTAGGTGTATTCCTAATCTTGCTGTCTAACTGCCTTAGTTTAACTAGTTTGGACATAGATTCGCTCTGCGGCGTATAACTATTCCTAATACTCTCTATCTCTTGCCGTTCTTTGGCGGTAGGGGCAGAATATTTGTACTCGAAATCATTGTTGTTTTTCATCATTGGTCTCCTTAATACTATTTAGTTTCTTATTGGATTTGATTATCATAAACGTGCCTAAACATAGTATTATTAGGCTCATTATAGCGCCAGTTATTCCATTGGCGATGCTAGTGTTATTCTCCGGGGAGAATGCTTGGAACATTGCTACTTGTAGCACTACTATAGATATCAGTGCACTAGCAAGATTGATATTTCTAATACTCTGGATGTATAGATCGCTTAGCTGCCTTGCCTTGAATATATTGTATATAGCTAGCGCCAATTTGTAGAAAGTATATGCGGCTGCTGCATATATGATTAGCCCAGCATATTCGAAGTACATATTTGTTGTGTATATTAAGGTAATTATGCCAGAGAATGCTAATGTCATTAGTATAAACATAATTCCGCAATATCTGTATGTTTTTGCTTGCTGTATGTCACTATTGCCGAATTTCTTCTTGTTATAGAATACAGTGCCTTTGACTAGGCTAAGCACTAGATAATATATTGTGATAGATATGTACCATGCAGAGCCAGTCATTATTGCTAGAATTCCTTGGAATACGACAAATGTCATATTAAGTACAAAGGATAATATAGAGAACATTATTGTTCTGTAGCCGTAGCTGTCTAGCATTGCATTGGTGAATTTGTTTTTGCGAAGTAGATTGGTTATACTCTGCTTTGCCTTTGGAGCAAAATATACTATTGTATAGACGAAATATGTTAGCATTATGGATGCAATAGGGTAGAGGATGTAATGCAGTATTCCTTGCTGTGGCAGTTTTACTACCATTACTATAGTCAGAGCCACAATTGCAAAGAAAAGGATATAGAACGGTATCAGAAATATCGCCTTTGGTTCTTTTATTTTGTTCCAAATTTTTCTAAAAAAGTCCATTGTTATCCTTTTTTTAATTTTATAGTGAATGTAGTTCCTACGCCTACTTTACTCTTCACAGATATTTCTCCGCCAATTAGGTCTATTACTTTTTTTACTAGGGCTAGTCCTAAACCATTTCCCTCCGTGGCGTGAGAGGTGTCGCCTTGATAGAATTTGTCAAATATATGCTTGCCAACTTCGCTGGATATGCCGCAACCGGTGTCTTTTACTTTTATGATGGCGTAGCCATTTGCTTCTTTTAGGCTAATAGATATCTTGCCACCAGTATCGGTAAATTTGATTGCATTGGATATCAGGTTATTGAACACAATCTCTAACATACTACTAGAACTGGTTATAGTCATCTCATCTATATTGCATTCTAGTTCTAAATCTTTCTTTTCTAATATATTCTCGAAGCTTAGGGTAGATATGCGTAGCAATTCTGCTAAGTCTATTTTCTCTATCTCTGGCACAATCTGTTGATTTTCCAGTTTGTTCAGCTTTAATATATTAGTTATTAGGTCAGATAGTTTTTTGGTCTGAGCTATTAATCCCTTTAGACACTCTTCGTACTTTTTGGGAGCTAAGTCCTTGGTCTGTAGAGTCTTGGCATAATTCTGAATCACTGCCAATGGAGTCTTGATCTCGTGCGATACATTAGAGACAAAGTCATTACGCAGTAGTTCGTTCTTGGACAATTCTGCCGTCATAATATTGATATTATTGAATATTAGGTCATATTCGTTGTATTTGAAATATTCATGCAATGGCACTAGATTGACACTGAAGTCGCCAGATGCTATACGCTCGGTCGCGTCCAGTATCATCTTGACAGGGCGTTCTATCATTCGCTTTCTTCTGTATACGTCTATCAATGAGTAGACTAGGGCTCCTACTATCATTACGCCCAGCTCGGCTAAGATTACGACCACAGTATTGCCATTAGATCCAGTGACAGATAGATAGTAGACGAATATAGCTGCAGTAGATGTGACCAGTATAGTGATGAAGAATAGAAAAAATCCGACAATGGAGAACCCAAAATGTTCATTATTCATTTTTTTCATTCAATACCACCTTGTATCCTAGGCCATGTACTGTCACTATCTCAAAACCGTCACAATTGCTGGTTTTGTCTCTTAACTTCGCCATATATACATCTACAGTCCTAGAGGTCGCGGAAGAGTCATAGTCCCAGAATTCTTCCATTAGCTGAGATCTAGTGAATGTCCTCTTAGGGTTGGATAATAACTTGTATAACAGGTCGAACTCTCTAACAGTCAGAGATATTTCTGTATCAGATATGTACGCAGTGTGCTCGTCTTTGTCTAGTGTTAGGTTGCCAACCACTAGGTTACTCTTAGTGTCTGCATTTATTCGCCTTAATATAGCACCAATTTTCATCACCAGTTCGTCTAGGTCGAAGGGTTTGACAATATAGTCATCTACTCCTACCTTGTATCCTAGCTGCTTAGAGAACTTGTCATCTCTAGCTGTCATAAATATGATAGGAGTCTTAGAGTCCTTGTTCCTAATTTTTTCAACGAACATGAATCCGTCCATTATAGGCATCATGATGTCACTGATAATTAGGTCGTAATTGGTGTGAGTCAGTTCTGTCACTCCCTCGTTGCCATTGTAGCAGCTCGTCGTGTTATACCCGCTTGCGTTCAAATACTCGCATACAGAATGATTTAGGTCTCTGTCGTCTTCTACAACTAATATTTTTGCCATAATTTCTCCTTCAATATGTGTTATCGGCTATTGCATACAAGTATGTATAGCATCTTACATCCTACATTTGTTAAATCTATGTGACGCTATTAATAACTGTAATGAAATATCACATATATTATCCATATAATATAGTTTAATTGCAAACATATCTTTAACCAAATGTAAAAGTTTTGTAAAAAAAGCACTCATGTCATTATGAATTTTTACATAAGTATATGAGTGCAATTATTTCTCTTTTATTGCTTTTTGTCACTAACGCATATTACTGGCTGGTCGTATGTATCTAGGATGTTCTTTATAGCCATAATAGCTTCATTTTTATTGCTAGCCTTTTCAAGTATAGGCTGAGCGGCAAAATTCTTATTTATCACTTTTGCATCTGCGTCAGACAGAGTGTAGGTTAGTGTCGCAGTTGCGTTCTTTACTTCACTAATGTTACACACAATATTGACGGTCTGTTTCTTTGCAATGTTTAGTAAATATACCTCGTTTGTCTCCAACGTAATGCATTCTTTGTTAACAATCTGCTTCATTGCCTTGTTTAGTTCCATGTCCTTTGGGATATCGAATGTGATAGTGGACATTCCCATAGTATCTTGGCATTTGATTAGTATTATTGCTGGTATTTCAATATATTCCATTGTTCATATCTCCCTATTAATTACGATATGTATTGTACCATACTATATTTATTTGTCAGAAGTAAAATCGCATTAATTTTAAAATTTATAGTTTGTGCATTGTATAATAAATTATAATCTAGGAAGTTTATACAAAGTACTCGAAGGGACCTTGATATAAACTGACTACGTTTACAATCTATGTGTAGCCATTTCCAATGGCTGTAGTGCAATAGCACTTTGTAACTCTAGTTGCAAAACAAAAAGATTATAGTTGACAACAATAACAATGTGTGTTAATATATGGTTATTAAGGAAATATTTATGGCATGTGTATTGAATGATAACAAAAATAATAACGATTTGAATCACATAGATATGTGAGCCTTTTGTTGTGCGGTAAATAATAAATTACTAATCACAGGTTCACATATCCTGTGATTTTTTTAAATTTAGTGCAAAAAATAGACAAAAATAAGTAACAGAAAATAAACGTATGTGATAGAATAATTAGTATCAAAAGGAGTTAGTCATGGACATAAAAGAGTTAAGAAAATTGGCAGAATTGTCTAAGTTACAATATTCTGACGAAGAGTTAATATATTTGCAAGATTCATTTGAGAGTATGAAGAATCTGATAGATATAGTAAGGAATGCCAATATAGATGGCGAGAGGAAGTTAGACACTATAGATATGGCAGATTTGAGAGAAGATGTTGTACAAGATAGCGAGTCTGCAGAGGTGCTATTGATGAACGCACCACAGTCGGCAAAAGACAGCTATATAGTACCAAGGATAGTGGAGTAGTGAATATGGATATAACAAAGTTAACGGCCAGAGAGATTAGGGAGAAAGTGATTGCAAGAGAGCTATCTTGCAAAGAAGTAGTAGAGGCATTCCTAGCCCAGATTGATAGACGCAAGGAGTATAATGCAATACTTGAGGTATTTAGCGATGCAATAGATAGAGCGGGGGAAATGGATGAGAAGATTGCTGCGGGCTTTGCTGGCAAGCTAGCAGGTGTGCCTATTATTATCAAGGACAATATTTTATACAAGGGAAAGATATGTTCTTGTAGCTCCAAATTCTTAGAACATCATATAGCACAGTATGATGCTACAGTAGTAGAGAAAATGTTAGCAGAGGGTGCAATTATTATAGGTAGAGCCAATATGGACGAATTTGCTATGGGTAGTTCGACTGAGAATTCTGCATTTGGTGTGACGCACAACCCAGTAGATTATGATAGGGTTGCCGGCGGATCGTCTGGTGGTAGTGCATGTGCAGTGGCATTGAGTATGTGTCCTATAGCATTAGGCACTGATACTGGTGGTAGTGTTAGACAGCCAGCTAGTTATTGCGGAATATATGGAATGAAGCCAACATATGGCAGAATCTCCAGATATGGCATTGTAGCATATGGCAGCTCCCTAGATCAAGTAGGTGTCTTTGCTAGAACAGTAGATGATGCTGCTATGATGTTAGAGATATTGGCAGGACACGATAGTCATGATGAGACTACTCCTAGGGTTGTGGTAGATAATTACGAAGAAGCATGTAACACTGGCGTAGAAGGTATTAGAGTTGGTGTTCCGAAGGAATTGCTAGAGATAACTAAGGGAATGCCATGTAGAGAGAACTTAATGCAATTTGTTCAATTCCTAAAAGATAATAACGTTGATGTTGTAGATGTGTCTATCAAGGATATAGAGATTGCGTTCCCAGCATACTACATTATTGCAGATTCAGAGGCAGCTAGCAATTTAGCTAGATTTGATGGCGTGAAGTATACATCCCGAAGTGAATCTGCTACTAATCTGCAAGAGATCTACAAATTAAGTCGTAGTGAAGGCTTTGGCAAGGAAGTAAAGAATAGAATAATGCTAGGTAACTTTGTTCTATCGTCTGGCTACTACGATGCGTATTACAAGAAGGCAAAGCGTCTGCAAGGACTGATTATAGATGAATTTGATAATGCATTTAATAGTTGTGATCTAATAATCATGCCAACTACTGTGGGTGAGGCATACAAGATAGGCAGCAAGCCTAGCGATCCAGTAGAGACATACAAGGAAGATATATTCACAGTTACAGCTAATATGGTTGGTATTCCGTCTCTTAATATTCCATTTGGAGAGGGGGAGAATGGCTTGCCATTAGGTATGCAGATTATGTCGAAGAAATTTGATGAGAAGACTATATTTAGGCTAGCGAAATTCATAGAGACTAAAAGGGGGCAAAAATAATGCAGTATGATGTAGTTATTGGATTAGAAGTGCATGCAGAATTAAGAACTGCTAGCAAAGTATTTTGCTCTTGTAGAAATGAGTATAGCAAGCAGCCTAATAGCAATTGTTGTCCAGTATGTGTTGGTTTGCCAGGTGCATTGCCAGTACTAAATAAGAAGGCTGTAGAGCAAACTATTAGAGCCGGACTTGCGCTTGGGTTCGAGATTAACAGAACAGCGATTTTTGAGAGAAAGAATTATTTCTATCCAGACTTAGCAAAGGCATATCAGATTAGCCAGTTAGAGAAGCCAATATGTATCAATGGTCATCTTAGAGTGTTTGATAAGGATATACCAATCAATAGAATACACTTAGAAGAAGATGCTGGCAAGCTGATCCACGAAGGTTCTAAGACTATGATAGACTACAATAGAGGTGGCGTGCCACTGATCGAGTTAGTTACAGATGCACTAAAGGAACCTCATATGGAGACTGCAGATGAGGCTATAGAGTTTTTGACCAAACTAAGGCAAGTATACATCTATGCAGGTGTAGCGGATTGCGAGTTAGAGAAAGGACAGATGAGAGCGGATGTCAATATCTCATTGAAGCCAAAGGGCAGTAGCGAGTATGGAACTAAGGTAGAGATGAAGAACCTAATGGGCTTCAAGTCTATCCACAAGGCAATAGAGTACGAGATTGCTAGGCAGAAAGAAATATTAGATGATGGCGGAGAAATAGTCCAAGAGACCAGAAAGTGGGATTTTGAAAAGGGTGAGAGCTATACTCTTAGAACAAAGGAAAATGCAGAAGATTATAGATATTTCCCAGACCCAGACTTATTAGCAGTCAATATAACAGATGAGGACATTGATGCGATAAAGAGAACATTGCCATTGACTCCGGATCAGATCAAGGACAAATATATGACAGAATATGCTCTTAGCGAGTATGATGCTGATGTTATATTGGCAGACAAGGATGTTGCAGATCTATTTGAAGAGTGTTTGGATATATATCATCAGCCAAAATCTGTTGCAAATTGGTTCACTACAGAGATATTGGCCAGAATCAAAGGTGGCGGTATGATAGAGGTAAGCAAGGAGAACTTGTGCTGGATTATAAAGTCTGTGGATGACAAGAAATTACAGCGTGTTCCTGCAAAAGAATTGCTATCGGACATATGGGGAACAGAACTAATTGCAGAGGACGAGGCAAAGAAGCGTGGCATTATGTCAGACTTGTCAGACGATGTAGTGTTTGGCATATTGGACAAAGTAATTGCAGAGAAGGCGGATGTCGTAGAGCAGTATAGGAAAGAGCAAGACCCTAAGATTCTTAATTTCTTAGTAGGTCAGGTTATGAAGGAGACTAGAGGCAAGGCTAGTGCTCAAGATGTAATGCAGAGATTAAAGGAAAAGTTACAATAAGGAGAGGAAATTATGTATAGAGAGTTTATGCTTGGCGATATAGATGAGAAGATGATCGGCAAGGATGTTATGCTAGCTGGTTGGGTCAAAACAGTACGTGACCACGGCGGAATTGTTTTTATAGATATTAGAGACAAGAGTGGATTGGTGCAATTGACTACACATGATGATAGTCTTCTGACATCTCTTGCTAGAGAGAGTGTTATTTCTGTCAGTGGCAAGGTTGTGCCTAGGGCAGAAGAGGCGGTCAATCCTAATCTGAAGTCTGGCAAGATAGAGGTAGAGATCAAGGAACTAAAGATGTTGTCTAAGTCTAAGAATATGTTGCCATTTGATGTAGAAGACAGCATGAAGACAAATGAGGAGTTGAGACTAAAGTATAGATATCTAGATCTTCGTAATGACAAGATGCAAGAGATGCTACAACTTCGTTCAGATGTGACATTTGATACTAGGGTGAAGATGAGAGAAATGGGCTTTACAGAGGTCAATACTCCTATTCTAACGGTTCCTAGCCCAGAGGGGGCAAGAGATTATTTGGTGCCTAGTAGAGTGCATAAGGGCAAGTTCTATGCATTGCCTCAAGCTCCACAACAATTCAAGCAATTGTTAATGTGTGGCGGAGTGGACAAATATTTCCAAATAGCACCATGCTTTAGAGACGAAGACCCAAGGGCAGATAGGCTAGCTGGAGATTTCTACCAGATAGATATGGAGATGAGCTTTGCTACCCAAGATGATGTGCTGGGGGTAGTAGAATCTTTAATGGATACATTATTTACTAAGTATAGCCGTTTTCCATTCACAAAGGGTGCGTTTAGAAGAATTCCTTACAAAGAGGCAATGATAAAATATGGCTCTGATAAGCCAGATTTACGTAACCCTATAGAGATGATTGGTTTAGAGGATGTATTTAAGAATACAACCTTTGGTGCATTCAAGGACAAGACTATAGAAGGATTCTCTGTTACCGCTAATAGTCAGCCAAGGAGTTTCTTTGAGAAATTGCAAGACATGGTAGTAGCAGAGGGTGCAGATGGCCTAGCGTGGGTTAGAGTCCAAGAAGACGGCTCATTGAAGGGACCTATTGTGAAGTTTATAACAGAGCAAGAGTGCAAGGATCTAATTGCTAAGACTGGTGCAAAGATTGGCGATGATATATTTGTTATAGCAGATGCTAATAAGAAGAAATGTTACAAATATGCAGGTATGCTAAGAACAGCAGTAGGCGAAAAATTGGATCTAGTGGATAAATCCAGAATTGAATTCTGTTGGATAGTAGATTTCCCAATGTTTGAGTTGAGTGATGAAGGTAAGGTAGAATTTTGTCATAACCCATTCAATATGCCAAAGGCAACTTTGGAAGAATTAAGCACAATAGACCCATTGACTGTAGATGCATATCAATACGACTTGGTTGCTAATGGTTATGAGGTTGCTAGTGGTGCTGTCAGAAATACAGACAAAGATATTATGCTGAAGTTGTTTGAGATAGTGGGCTATGGCGAGGAAGAGATTATGAAGAGATTTGGTGCTCTTTATACAGCATTCCAGTACGGTGCTCCTCCTCATGCAGGTGTTGCTCCTGGGTTTGAAAGGCTACTTATGTTAATGCTAGGCATCACTAATATTCGTGACGTTGTTCCTTTCCCAATGAATAGCAAAGCTCAAGATATGCTAATGAATGGTCCAATAGAGGCAGATGAAAAGCAACTAAGAGAACTGCATATCAAGTTAAGATAATAAAAAATTTGTATAGACAAAGAAAAAATGCACTCCAGTGATGGTGTGCATTTTTTTGCTGTTTATTATAGGGGATGATTGTCAAATACGTTAGACAGTGATGCTACAGCGTCACTATGGTCAGTTGTTAGTCCAGCCAGGGCAGATAGCTTAGTCTTTTGTCCAGCTACGATTAATACATCTCCGTCTAATAATTCTGTTGTTGCATCAGGAGAAATTATTTTGTTATTCCTCTTGATAAAAACGATTGATATGCCATATTTCTTCCTTATATTCAGTGATTCTACATTCTTGTTTTGCCATACTTCTGGAGTTGTCATTTCAAATATATTGAAGTCGTCGGTTAATTCTACCAATTCATTTATTCCAGGTTTAGATAGTAGTGATGCTAATTTTTTCCCCACGAAATCTTCTGGATATATTATAAGGTCTACGCCAAGGGATGCTAGTATTTTGCCGTGTTGGTCGTTTTGTGCCTTCGCTATAATATATTTTATTTCTAACTCTTTGCAAACTTGTGCAGCTAGCAATGACGCCTCTATGTCTGCCATGCATATAATGGCACAATCGAAATTCTGTGCGCCTAATGAGTGTAGGATGTCTTTGCTGCTGGCGTCTGCAGTAACAGCCGTAGATACCTTGTCATGTACCTTGTTTACTGCGTCTGCGTCTTTGTCTATTGCTAGGACTTCGTTGCCCATGCTGTATAGGGTAGTGGCGACACTTTTGCCAAATCTGCCCAATCCAATGATGATGAAGTCTTTCATTCTTTCTGTGATTTTTGTTTTGTCCATATGTACTCCTTTATCCAATTATTATATCTGTGCTAGCATAATCTATCTTGCTATCATCTACTCTGGTAGATATAACCAGTGCTAGAGTCGTTAATCCAATCCTTCCTAAAAACATCATTAATCCAACTAGAATCCTGCTTAATGTGGTTAGACTAGTGGTTATACCCATACTAAGGCCGGTAGTGGATAGTGCCGATACGCATTCGAAAATTATTGCCTCAGTACTGATAGCATCTGGCTCGATGACTCGCATGACACATACGCTAATGAGTAAGCTGACTAAGCTAAATAATAGTATTTTTAATGCTTTTGATATTACTTTGTTACTTATATTTCGCCCAGCAAATGTGATGTCGCCATTGGGTTTTTGCTTTTTGAATATAAATAGCAAAATGACAAAAAGGGTTGTGGTCTTTATTCCGCAAGCTGTAGAATTGGGCGACGCACCTATAAACATTAGTATAATGGTCATTATAGTTCCACCATTGGTCAGAGCGGACTGGTCTATAGTGGTAAAGCCAGCTGTTCTGGTGGTTACACTCTGGAACATTGCATTTAATATCTTGTCCCAAATGCTCATGTTACCAAGGGTTGCTGGGTTATTCCATTCGCATAGTAAGAATACAACAAAGCCTAGAAGCAACAATACGCCGGTGGCGATTAGGACTACTTTCGTGTGTTGTTTTGTCTTAATATTCTTGAATCCGTCAATTAGGACAACGAATCCAATTCCGCCTAGTATTATTAAGAACATTATAGGTAGCAAAATCATTATATCAGATGCAAAAGGTGATAGACTAAATGAGTCTGGGGCGCCTATCACATCTATACCTGCGTTGCAGAATGCAGATACTGACAAGAATATTGCATGGAATAGGCCTAAGCCGAAATTGGAGAAATATGTGGTAGTACTATATAGCATACACAGTGCCCCAATTCCTTCTATTGCAAAGGTGAGGATAATGACTTTTTTTACGAATTTGACAACGCCTTGCATAGTATCTTTGTTTAGGCTTTCTTGAATAGTCAGTCTGTTGCTTAAGTTGATTTTTTTACCTAGGACTAGAAATATTAGCGATGTTATTGCTACAATCCCTAGTCCACCGATCTGGATAAGAAATAGCAATACAATCTTTCCAAACAAAGTAAATACAGTAGCAATATTTACTGTCTGCAAGCCTGTTACACATACAGCACTAGTGCTGGTGAATAATGCATCTATTGGATTTAACCATTCGCCATTAGTATTGGAGAAAGGTAGTGATAACATAAATGCACCTAACATTATTATTGCCAAGAACCCTAGTATAATTTTTAGACTAGGCGACATTTTGAATCTTTTTTGTATATTTTCCATAGCAGACATAGTGTATCATATAATTATAACTTTAGCAAATAATAGATTCCTTTTATTATTTTTATTAAGATAATTGCTTTTATATTATAAGAATTTGTAGTAGAATATCTACATGGAACAAGATTTGATTTATGACAGCATAATAATAGGTGGCGGCCCAGCGGGAATGACAGCAGGAATATATCTGGCAAGGGCTGGCAAGAGGGTGATATTGCTTGAAGGTGGAACCTTTGGGGGGCAGATTGCTACCACGACTATGGTAGAGAACTATCCGGGGACGGGATCTATTACTGGCGAGAAATTATCTAATGATATGTTAAATGACTTAAGCCAAACAAGTGCGAAGATTGTAAGAGAGAATTGTATTTCATTGGAGCTTGCTGGTGATATTAAGATAGCAAAGACAAATACTAGTGAATATAGATCGAAGACTGTAATCCTTGCAATGGGTGTAAGGCCTAGGCAAATCAATGCACTACTGGAGAATAAGTATAAGTGCAAGGGATTAAGCTATAGCGCTACTGCCGAGGGAGAAAAATATATTGGAAAAAAAGTTGCCGTTGTAGGCGGTGGCAAGAGTGCCTTTGTAGATGCGTTCTTTCTTAGTAATATTGCTGATACCACACTGATTCATCGAACGGACAAATTCCGTGTCCCAGAAGCAGAGATAGAAGATGCAAAGAGTAAGGGCATCAAGATTATTCCATATCATGTGATTAAGGATATGTATGGCGAGGATAGTCTAGAGGGTGTTGTACTGGTCAATACATTGACTGCAGAAGAAAAGATACTAGATCTGGACGCATTGTTTATATCTGCAGGAAGAGTACCCAATACTGAGATAGTGGCAGGCGTAGTTGACTTAGACGATGCGGGATATATTGTTAGTAATGATTGTAGGACTAATATCGAGGGTGTCTTTGCTTGCGGAGATATTAGAACGAAGGAACTGAGGCAAATTGTTACCGCTACTAGCGACGGTGCGATCTGTGCAATCCTAGCAATAAGTGCAATGAAAAAATAGTGTAGTGTTAGTTTGTATAAAAAAGTAGATATGACAAATAAAAGTCACATCTACTTTTTTTCATTATAGTGCATAGCACGAATAGCATTGAGTATTGCAATAACAGATACGCCTACATCACCAAAGATTGCCCACCACATATTGCTTAGCCCTAGAGCAGATAGTATTAGTATTGCAATCTTGATGCCTAGTGAGAATATTATATTTTGTCTTACTATTCTCATGGTCTTTTTTGCGATATTCTTTGCGACGATAATTTTTTTTAGGTTATCATTCATTATAACAATATCAGATGATTCTATTGCGCTGTCTGAACCTAGGTGTCCCATGGATATACCTATATCTGCACGCATCAGACTAGGTGAGTCATTGATTCCGTCGCCTACAAATGCAACCTTTTTTCCACTAGCCAATAGCTCTTCTATTTTCTCAGTTTTTTCATTGGGTAGCATATCATGATAATATTTAGTTATACCTACTGTACGTGCTACATTTTCTGCAATATTTTTGTTGTCGCCACTTAACATTATTGCATCATTTCCACTGTGGGTTAATTGTGCAATAATATCCGACGATTCTGGTTTTATATCATCGCCGACAAGAATTGCGCCAATGTATTGCTTGTTTTTTGCTATATAGATAATGGTATTATGTGTATTAATGTTATCAGCAATCTTAATGTTATTGTCAGTAAGTAGTTTACTATTGCCAGAAAGTATTGTATTATCTTTGTTTTTTGCTATAACGCCTTCGCCTAGGATGTTTGTATATTTGTATCCTTTTATATTAACATCTATATTTGTGTCTAATATTGCTTTTGCGATAGGGTGTGTACTCTTGGCCTCTGCTATAGATGCTAGCTCTAGTATTTCGTCTCGTCTTGCGTGAGGTATTACATCTGTTATTGAGAATGTACCTTTTGTTAGTGTTCCTGTTTTGTCAAAGACGAAGGTGTTGATGTTTGGCAATTTTTCCAAATATGTTCCACCTTTGATTAGTATGTCGTGCTTTGATGCACAGCCTATGCCGGCAAAGAATGTCAGAGGAACAGATATAACTAGTGCACAAGGGCAAGATACTACTAAGAAACATAATGCTCTGTATATCCAGTCACTCCAGTTGCCGACTAGCAGTGGGGGCAGAAGGGCAAGTATTAATGCTAGGCCACACACGATTGGAGTATATACTTTTGCAAATTTCGTGATAAAGTTTTCGGACTTGGATTTTTTATCTGAGGCGTCCTCTATTAGTTTTAGCACCTTACTAACTGTGCTATTAGAATATGTCTCTGTTACTTTAACTCTGATTACGCCGTCGATATTGATGCATCCGCTAATAACACTGTCGCCAATGTTTACGAATCGGGGTACAGATTCTCCAGACATCATGGATGTGTTAATGTTGCTGCTGCCGCTTATAACTATTCCGTCTAAGGCTATCTTTTCTCCAGGTTTTATTTCTATAATATCTCCAACTTGTACATCTTCTGGGTTTAAATTTGAAATAGTGTTGTCTGATTGTACAACATTTGCAAAGTCTGGGCGGATATCCATTAGTTTTGTCACGGATTTTCTGCTTCTCTGTACCGTAATTGTTTGGAATATTTCTCCAGCTTGGTAGAATAATAGGACTGCTACGCCTTCGCTAAATTCTCCTATGGCAAATGCTCCAATTGTTGCTATTGTCATGAGAAAGTTTTCGTCCAGAATTTTTCCATAGAATATACTCTTGAATGCTTTTTTGAAGATATTGTATCCTAGGAATATATATATAGATAGATATAATGGGAGTATTATATATATACTGGGAGATAATATAATATCTATTATTAAGGTGGCTACAAATGCAACAATACATATTGATAGAGTTGTTGTTTTCTTTTTAATCTTTTTCATTGATATTCCCTTTTATATATCTATATCGCAGTCAGAATTGATTATTTGTACTGTCTTTCGGACATATTTCATTACGTCGTCGAAGTTGAATCCGTCATCTATTTCTATATTCATTTTTTGAGTTAAGAAATTGATTGAAATGTTTTTTACGCCATTTAGTTTTGCGATATTTTGCTCCATTCTCATTGCACAGTTTGCACAATCCAGGTCTATCATATTGTATGTTTTTTTCATTCTTCTATATGCTCCTTTGCCATTTCAAAAATCTTGAATATATGGTTGTCTTGTAGGGTATAATATATTTCCTTGCCTTTCCTTTCGCCCTTTATTATCTTTGACTGTTTTAATATCTTGATACTATGTGATATGGCGGAATTGGACATATTTAATGATTCTGACAGATCGCTGCAACGCATCTCTTTGGCAAATAGTAATGCCAATATCTTGCACCTAGTATAATCTCCCAGCATGGAGAACAATTCTGCCATTGCTATTAGAGTAGCGTTGGTTGCGTATGCTTCTTTTTTACGTTTTCTAAAACACATGTTTACTCCTTATTTCTGATAATTGCTCAATTGTTCAATTGTAGTTATTATACACAATAATACATCAAAAATCAAGTATAATTGTACAAAAAAAAGCCTAACAGCATATTTTATCGGTTATTACTTTTGGCTGTCGACTTTTTATTTGTCTTTATTAAATATGTTTAAATTTTTTTGTTTTATTATTTTGTAATGTGTTTTTTAAATTTTAATTTTTTAGTTTTTAATGATTTTTTGTATTGAATTGATTGAATTGATTGAATTGTTTTTTATATTGAATGATTAGAATTGTTGTATTTGAATTTGTTGTACTTAGAGATTAAATCTTTGTAATCTTCTGGTAGTAATGCATAATATCTGCTGATTAGCTCTCTTGGTACATCGTTGTAGCATGCTTCTGCTAGAATAGAGACAATGCAACATATCAGATCTGTGTTGTATTTGTATTGTAATACTTTCTTAATTGCTTCCTTGAATGAGTTTGTCAGAAAGAAACAATTTAACGCCGCCTCTGTGGTGCGATACGCGTTGGTTGTAAAAGCAAATTGCTTAATATATTCATCCAGGCTACTACATACAATGTATCCGTAATTTTTTTCTAGATATTTCATAATATTTGCTTTGCTCATTTTTTTCTTTAGATGATATACGGTGGTGGTAATCATCTCAGCACTTTTTAGTGCAGGTAGGGTGTTGTTGGTAGCTCGGCTGATCTTTGATACTACTCGCTTCAGTTCTCGCATGTTAGGTACAGTATGTCCTACTATAGATGCCCACACTGCTACTGTTCCTTCGTAGTCTGTTCTGTACCAGGGTGCACCTAGGCTTAGCCAGCTAGCAAATCCTCGACCATATATTTCTGGGCCTTTGTTGTCATGGGTTATATAATGTTTGTGAAGGACATGCATCAATTGTTTGCTGCTATGTCTATAATTCATCAACCAGTCTATTGTTGCCATAGAAAATATTGTATATTTGGACAACTTGGTATTAGCTGGCGGCTTGATGTTTTCTAACTCTTGGCTGTTAATGTTGGTTGCTACTTGGCTGTTAGTGATCATATCGGCCAGATAAAAAGCATTTGTCATGTATATATCCTTTTTTTAATGTGGTGTATGCTATTCGTTGCAAATAATTGACGTCTAATTGATTTGTGTTTTGAATAACATCTGTACAAATATAACACCATTTGTAAAATTATGCAAATAAAATTTGGTAATTTTTGTAAAAAAGTAAAAATTTTTGAATGATATTTGTACAAAATATCCTATTGTATAATTTTATGACAAATTTTCTAGTGGGGTGCTGGTGTTATAACATTTGAAATAAAGCTGAAATGTTTCAAAAAATCATTGACAAAGAAATTTATGTTTGATACAATACATCTGTTAATTTAATTCGTTGTGTATCCAATGTGTTGAATTGTATATTATATATTGAATTAAATTATATAGAATATAATACCTTTACATTATTCGGAGAGTTACCCAAGAGGCCGAAGGGGCGTCCCTGCTAAGGATGTAGGACGGGCAACTGTCGCGAGGGTTCAAATCCCTCACTCTCCGCCATAAAACAAGGTTCGCGGTTTGCGAACTTTTTTTCATGGCAGGAAAGTGAGTATGGCGTGAACGCCATTGTACGCCATGTGTACGATTTGAACCTGTATTCTTCCGCTATCGTGTGCAAGCCCACCGCTCCAGAAATTTGCCTCGCTATGCTCGTCTGCACCACATCTCTCAGCTATACCGCCAAGTGATAACAATCCGAACACTTTTTGTTCGGGTTGTTCTTTTTTTGCTAAAAATTCAGTTGTCACAAAACAAAAAAATCAGCATTAGTCACTGCATTTTGAAACTAGTGTAATAACTAAGAGTTAGGATAGAAATATCTTAACTCTTTTTTCTTGGCTACTTTATGCCGTGAAAGGTACTTGACAAGAGAAGAAATG